>DATECS010000305.1:0-16866 GCA_035286785.1 Thermoguttaceae bacterium
TCCACCTGCTTGGCGTCGGACGGACTGAACACGATCTTGGGAATTTGGCCCTTCTGGCGATCGATGTTGAACACCTGACTGGCCAGGTACCGCGTCTCGCTCGCGCGGATCTCGCGAGTGTCGATGATGTCGCCCGGCTGAAGCGACAGCGGATTGAGCAGCGTCGTGATCTTCGTGTGCGGGTTGTCGCCCGTGATTTTCGGGACGATCCGCCCGACGCGATATCGGTCGCCCTCGCTGATGCTGTAGACCAGGTCCATCTGGGCCGGTTCCTCGCGGAACCGAGGCTCGGCCTTGACGTCGCAGAAGACGTGTCCAATGCCGCCGTATTCTTCCCGAATCCGGCGGACGTCGCCGTTCATTTTGTCCTGGTTGAAGAAGTCGCCCGAGTGGAGCTTCATCGCTTCCTCCAACTCGGCCGTGTCGATTTTGTCATTGCCCAGGAACGACACGTTGCGGACTTTCCATCGCGGCCCCTCGTCGATCACGAACGTGACGACCGGCTTCGGCTCGCTCCACGCGAAAGGAACCCGCGCGTACTCGACGTCGTGGCCGACCCGGGCCTGAAAAAAACCGAGACTCCGGTAATAGGCCGTCAGGTTTTCCTCGTCGGTCTTGATTTTTTTCCGATCGAACTCCCCCTTGAAAATCCACAAAATGCCTTGTTTCGACTCGACCTGGGTCAGCAATCGGCCGTCCGTGGCGATCGTGTTGCCGACGAACTGCGTCCAGACGATCTTCTCCTTCGGCCCCTCGTGAATGATGAACACCGCCCGGCGGTCCTTCGGGCTGCTTCCCTCGGCCACGGTGACGCGCACGCGGGCGTATCCCTTCTCGCGATAATAATCCTCCAGCGCGCGGCGAGCCTCTTCGACGGCGAAAGGATCGGCCGGATCGCCGGGGCTCAGGCCTGACTCCTTGCGCAGTTTCTCCTCCTGTTTCTTGGGCGAGGAGAAGAGCTTATCAAACCAACCGAGCTTCTCTTGGCGGACGAATACCACGTCGCCGAGCGTCGGCCGCTCGGTCACGCGGAAAATCACGATGCGTCCGTTGGGCGTGTCTTCGTACAGCGGCTCGACCGTGGCGAACATGCCCGTCTTGTACAGCCGGCGAACGTCCTTCTCGATGATCGACATGCGGAACGGACGGCCCGCCCGGGTATGAATATGCGGAAGAATAATTGCTCTTTTAAACGACTCGTTGCCGACGATCCGCACCTCGACCACCTGCACCTCGCCGGGCATCAAGGGATCGCTCTCGGCCGGGTCGATAGTGCGCTTTTGTTCCAACGAGTCAAGGAATTTGCCCGGCGGCGGTTCGGTCGGCTTCTGGTTCTGGTTCGCCGGAACGCGGGGAACGCCAAGACCCGAGCCTCGCGGAGGGCCAAACAACGATTCTTGCCTCGGATCGGTGACTTGCCCCTGGGCCCGACCGACGGCGACCGCCAGCAACAATCCAAGAACGAGCAAAAGGCAGCGCGGAATCCGTCTGGTGCGGTCCCGAGGAGCAACTTCCATGTCGGCTCCCTCTCGCGGTGGTTTGAAATCGAACGAGGATAGAGAAGTCACAAGTAGATACGCAGACCGCCCGCAAAGGGTGCGACCATGACCGACAAGCCGTTAGGCTGTCCCGCAAGTCCTTTCGCGGAACAACGTTAATTTCCGTGAAAACACCCCCTGCTTTTTTATTCGGCGGCCATTTTGCGCAGTTCGCGCAAACTGGGAAGAGACCGTCCGCGCCGGCCGATAGTCTCTCCCTCCGAAAGGTCGCGTAGAAATACAGGAAGAAGACGACCGGGACAAGGTGAGTTCAGCGCCCACAAGACACTTTTCACCCCGGAATCCGCCCGTGCGGGGGGAGCAGTTGTAAGTTGTAGGTCAGGCTGTGCCTGACAATAGATAACCGACAACAACGAAAGGCGTCAGGCACAGAATCGTAGGTCAGGCTGTGCCTGACATCTCGTTGCTAGCAGCCGTTTATTGTCAGGCACAGCCTGACCTACGGGATTAAAATTCCGCCTCCCCTTCGTCCGGCCCGTAGTCGTCGAACTCGCTGTGGCCGTGCGGATCGGCCAGGTTCTCGAATCGCGTGAACTTGTGCAGCCACGTCAGCTTGACGTCGCCGGTGGGGCCGTTGCGCTGCTTGGCCACCATGATTTCGCCCTTGCCCACCAGGTCCTTTTCCAACGCCTCCTCGCGCGAATGGTAGTATTCCTCGCGGTGGACGAACATCACGACGTCGGCGTCCTGCTCGATGGCGCCCGACTCGCGGAGGTGGCTCAGCCGCGGGCGGCGGCTCTCGCGGCCCGTGCCCGCCTCGACCTGGCGGTTCAACTGCGCCACGCACACCAGGGGCACTTTCAACTCGCGGGCCAGCCCCTTGAGCCGCCGCGCGATCTTGGCCACCTGCTCCTGACGCGGATCGCGGGGATCTTCCGGCTGGACCAATTGAAGGTAGTCGATCACCAAAAGCCCCAGGCCGTTGCGACGCTTCAACCGCCGCGCGCACGCGGCAATTTGCGACATCGATCGGCTGGGACTATCGTCAATGAACAACGGGGCCGTGGAGAGCTTGGCCGACGCCTCGACCAGCTTCTCCCGGTCGTCCTTCGACATCGTGCCGCTGCGGAATTTCAGGCCGTCGATCTTGCCCTGCGACGCCAGCAGACGCTGCGCAAGTTCATGTCGGGCCATTTCGAGGCTCACGAACAGCACGGGCACTTGCTCCTTGATCGCGACGTACTCCGCGATGTTCGTGGCGAACGCCGTCTTGCCCATGCTCGGCCGGGCCGCCAGGATGATGAGTTCCGAGTCGTGCAGCCCGCCGGTCAGGGCATCGACGTCGACGAACCCCGTCGGAATACCGCTCGCGCCGCCGTGCTCCATGCGATGGTCGATCAGGTCGAACGTCTCCATCAGCACGTCGTTGATGTTGCTCAACTGGTCGGAGCTTCGGCTGTCGTGGATCGCGAAGATTTTCTGCTCGGCCTGGCCCAAGAGTTCGTCGGGCCGAAAGGCCGGTTCGTAGGCGTCGCGGAGAATCTCGGTACTCGCGTGGATCAGGCTCCGCAGGGTGGCCTTGTCGCGGACAATCTCGGCATAATGCACCGCATGGGCCGCGACGCCCACGGATTGGGCCACCTCGGCCAGATAGGCCATCCCCCCGATCGACTCCAACTCGCCCGCCCCTTGGAGCCGCTCGACCAACAGCGTCACGTCGATCTGCAGGCCGTCGGCGTGCATCTCGACGACGTGCCGAAAGAGTTTCTGGTTGGCGTCCGAGTAGAAATCGTCAGACCGAACGACCAAGAGCACGTCGTCGCAGAGTAAGGGATCGAGTAGCAAGCTTCCCAGCACGCCCTTCTCGGCGTCGAGATTCTGCGGCGGCAGCCGGTCGAGCAGATCGCTCGACGCCGCCTTGTGCGACGAATCCACGCGGGAAGGAGAAGCCATGACCATCAACCGGGCCGTCGTTGGCGGCGAAAGAATCGAACAACACGGGTTAGCCGTCGAGCCTGCTCGACGTTTTTCCGGGGGTTTTCCGCGCCAAAAACCGCGCAGGCGCGGCTAACTGGACTCTTTCACGTGTTCCGCGGGACGCTACTGGGCGGGCTGGTCGGTCTCGACCGAGGGAACAACCCAAACCTTCAGTTCGCCCATGATGTCCTGGGCCAGGTGGATCTTGACCGTGTAAAGACCCAATTCCTTGATCGGGCCGTCGAGCCGAACCTGATCGGAGCTGATCGTGATGTTGTTGCGTTTTAGCCCGACGACGATCTCGGGAGCCCCGACCGAGCCGTAGAGATGGCCCTCGTCGTTGGCGTTCGCCTCGATCGTGATGCTTTGCTGGGCCAGCGCGTCGGCCAACTCACGATAACCGACCATTCGCGCCTTCTGGATTTCGGCCAGCCGGGCGCGGTGCTTATCGATCATCCGCTTATGGTGCTCGCTGGCGACCGTGGCCAAGCCCTGGGGCAACAGGAAGTTGTTCGCGTAGCCCGGCCGGACTTCCACCACATCGCCTTGCTTGCCAAGATGCTCGACGGGTTGGATCAAGAGCAGCTCGACGCCGCCGTGGGGGCCTGTCGGCAGTCGCTTGGCGCGACCACCGGCTTTTGACTTTCTCTTCGGGCTCGTTTGGGTATTCGGCATGAGTGTTTCGACCTCGTGGAAGTTGTTTTCAGAACGGAATTTCGTTATCGGGCACGTCGGGCGCGTCATACGACGCCTGATCGTCCGGTTGACTGTATTGGGAATTGGGTTTCTGGCTCGCCGGTCGACCTCCTCCGCCGCCGCCGCCGCCGGGGCCGCCGCCACCGGGACGAGAGCCGAGCAACTGCAGCCGTTCGCCGATGACCTTCAATCTGGAGTGTTTCTGGCCGTCTTTCTCCCAGGAATCCAGTTTGAGCCGCCCTTCAATGAACACGGGCGAACCCTTGCTAAGATATTCGCTCGCCACCTCGGCCGTCCGTCCCCAGAGCGTAATGTCAACGAACGTGGTTTCGTCCACCCATTCGCCATTGGCGTTCTTGCGGCGGTCGTTCACCGCCAAGCCGATATCGGTGACGGCCGTGCCGCTGGGAATGTAGCGCAGTTCGATGTCGCGTGTCACGTTGCCGAGCAAAATGACTCGATTAAAGCTTGCCATGGTGATCCACTCCTTGTTCAGGATGCCCTGCCGGAACGCAATTCAGACGGAAGCCGATTCACTCCTCGACTTCCACGTCCTCGATGGCGTCTACCACCACCTCTTCGATATCCTCGACGTCCGCCACCACGTCGCGCTTGCGCCGCTTGTCGTCCTCCGCCGGCGGGGCGCTGGTGGTCGGACCGGCTTGCGCGTGGGCGATCATCGCATCGACGAGCCGCGGATCGACCCGAAGGAACAGTGCCCGCAGGATCGTCTCGCTCAACTGGCACTTGCGTTCCAGGCCGGTAATTTCCTTGCCCGGGGCGCGGAAGTAGGTCAGCCAATAGGTGCCCTTGCGGTGCCCGTTGATCGGATACGCCAGCCGCCGCTCTTCCCAGAGCCGGCTCACCAACACCTCGCCGCCGGCGTCCTCGATCATCTTGGGGATCTGGGTGACGACGGATTCCGGACTGCGACCGTAGCGGTTCGAATCCAGAATGAACATGCCTTCGTAAACGTTCGTAGCCAACCGAATGCTCCTTAGTAGGATCAATTAAACCGATTCATGCAATCTTCAGCGCCGCCGGCAACCCAGCAGGCCGCCGCATCGGCCGCCCGAGCGACCGCGGCGTTGATTTCGCGTGTTTCTTCCTCGTTGAACTCACTCAACACGTAGTGGGTCGCATCGACGTTTTCCGGCGGCGAACCGATGCCGATTCGCAGCCGCGCGAATTCCTCCGTGCCCAGCCGGTCGATGACGTCGGCCAGGCCTTTTTGTCCTCCCGACGACCCGCCGGTACGAAACCGCAACTTCGCCAAAGGCAAGTTCAAGTCGTCGCAAACCACCAGCAGGTTTTCCAGCGGCAGCTTGTAAAAATCGCGTGCCTCGTGAACGCTCACGCCGCTGCGATTCATGTAGGTCAAAGGGCTCAGCAACAGGGCCCGTTGACCTTCGATCGTCGCCTCGACCAGTTCGCCGTGGAACTTCGATTTCGGCCGTCCCGCTCCGTACTTCTTGGCCAATTCGGCCAGCACCATGAATCCGACGTTGTGCCGCGTCCGGTGGTACTTGCGCGTGGGGTTGCCCAATCCGACGATCAGCCTCATCGGCCGTTCTCCGCACTCTTGCGCACCCCGGGTGCAGGCTCCTATTCCTCTTTGTCTTCCTCTTCCTCCTTACGGCCGCCGATCAACTCGGGCTCGGCCTCCGCTCCCTCGCCTGCTTCTCCTTCCTCGGGCAGCTCGGTCGGCATCACGCATTGGACGACCACGTCCGTCGGGTCCGCCATGCATTTGGCGCCCTCGGGCAGCTTCAGGTCGGCGACCGTGATGCTCTGGCCGATCACCAGATGGTTGACGTTCGCACGAATCTTGTCCGGCACGTCCGTCGCGAGGCACTCGATGTCGATCTCGTGCAGCAGGTGCTCGAGTACGCCGCCTGCTTTCAGGCCCGGCGCCTCGCCGCGGAGCTCGACGGGCACGGTCACTTCGACCGTTTCGTCGGCGCTGACTCGCGAGAAATCGACGTGGACCACTTCGGTGCCCCAGGTGTTCCACTGCAACTCGCGGATCAACGCGCTTTCGTTGACCGACCCGGTCAATTCGACGACATGGCCGCCGTGTCGCAAAACGGCTTCCATCGCGTCGGTCGCCACCGACAGGCTGACCGCCTCCTGACCGTGCCCATAGAGCACGGCCGGAATCTTGCCTGCTCGGCGCATCCGCCGCGCCTCGTGTTTTCCGCGACTCTGGCGGGTCTCAACCTGGAGTTGTTCCGGCATGGATACCCTCGATCCTCATCTGGTTCTGGTCTGTTCTAACGCATCAATGCCTTCCCGTGAAAGAGACCGCCACGGCCGCACAAAACCTTTTGCGGCACACGGGCCTCAGCCGGGAGACGGCATGTCCTGATCGTGCAATTTCACCCCGGGTGCGGTGTGCCCGCAAACCACGGTGGCGCGAATCTAGTTATTTTGCCCGATTCGGCGGCGATTACAACCCCACACCGACGGTTTTTTGACAACTGGCCGCGGCGGGTCGTCAGAACCAACCCGTTTTAGCAGGGGTGCCCATATTTCCCACACACCCTCGACCGCAAAATGGATGATCGGCAGTGGAACAACCGCCCAACTCGCTCGAATATGCCACAATTGGGCTATATGCTAATACCGTCAAGGGGCACCATTTGCTCCGTCAGGTCGCGGTGCTTTCGGCCCAGGCCGCGAATTTCCCGGGTAAGCCAGACGGCCGTCAGGATTGACGCCCCCAGGTCCGACACGGGCAACGCGAGCCAAACCCCGTCCAGACCCAAGCCGAACAGTCGCGGCCATAGGATCAGCCCGGGCAACAGGAGGATCACCTGGCGAGAAAGGCTCAGGAACATAGCGCTTTTTGGTTTGCCGACGGCCTGAAAATAATTCGCCCCCACGATCTGGAACCCGATGATCGGCAGCACGAGGAAACAACATCGTATGGCATGACTGCCCAGCTCGATCAGTTTTGCGTCCTTTTCGTCGAATAGCCGCACAATGCTCGCGGGAGACGCCATCGCCACCACGAAACCGATGGTCGTCACGGCCGAGGCCGTCACCGCGGCCAATAGCAGGGTTTTTTTCACGCGGTCGTATTTCTCCGCGCCGTAGTTGAAACCGATGATCGGCTGGGCGCCTTGACTGATTCCAAAGACGGGCATCATGACCATCATGGCCATGCTGTGGACGATGCCGAAAACCGAAATGGCCAGGTCGCCGCCGTAGACGCCCAATTGCCGATTGAACACGGTGATGATCAAGCTAGCGGCAATTTGCATGGCGAACGGCGCCGAGCCAATCGCGCAGATCGACCAGCACAGCGACATCCGAGGACGCAAGTGGGCCCAGTGGAGCCGCAGCAACGACCGGCCGCTGACGAAGTAGCCGAGCACCCAGGCGGCCGTCGTCATTTGCGAAAGCACCGTGGCCAGCGCCGCCCCGCGAACGCCCATGCCGAAGCCGAAGATAAACAGCGCGTCGAGCACGATGTTCAACAGCGCGCCGATCAGCATCGTGGCCATCGCGATCCGCGGGCTGCCTTCGCCGCGGATGATGTTGTTCAGCCCGAAACCGATCCCTTGAAACACGGCGCCCATCAAAATGATCCGGGCATAGGCCTCGGCCATCGGAAGGACGTCGTGACTCGCGCCGATCATCCGCAAAATCGGATGGAGCGAGAACCACACCGTCAGCCCGACGACGGCGTTCACGACGATCAGCAGAACGAAAGCGTTTCCCAGGATTCGTTCGGCGTCTTCCTTGTTTCGCTGGCCCAGGCGGATCGACACCAGCGCGGTGGCGCCCAGCCCGATCAACATGCCGAACGCCATGAGCACCAGCATGATCGGGAACGTGACGGTAATGGCCGAGATTCCGAGCGAACCGACTGCCTGACCGATGAAGATGCGATCGACGATGTTGTAGGTCGCGTGGACCATCATGCCGATGATGGCCGGCACGGAGAAGTCCAGGAGAAGTCTGCCGATGCCCTGGTTTTCGAGCTTGTCCGATCGCGAGGTGGGCATCGTCCGGCTCTCAGTCAAACAGCCGGCTGACCGATTCGTTGCGGTGGATTCGCTTGATCGCCTCGCCCAACAACGGCGCTACCGACAGAACGTGGATCTTCGCGATGCCGCGGCCGGGCGCCAGGGGAATCGTGTCCGTGATGACCAACTGCTCGATCGGCGACTGGTCGATTCGTTCGATCGCGCCGCCGCAAAGGACGCCGTGCGTCGCGGCCAGGAATATTTTCCTCGCGCCGGCCCGATGGACCATCTCCGCCGCGCCGCAAATCGATCCGGCCGTGGTGATCATGTCGTCGAAAATCAGCGCCACCTTGTCGTCGATCGGCCCGCCGATCAGATTGGCCTGCTTCGTCTCCTCGGCGCCCTTGCGCCGCTTGTCGACAATGGCCAATTGGGTGTCCAATGCCCCGGCGTGGGTCAAGGCCCGTTTGATGCTCCCTTCGTCCGGGCTGACAACGACCATCTCGTCCTTCGAGAAATTCATCGCGTGAAAATACTGGTCGAGCACCGGCGCGCTGTAAAGATGATCTACCGGAATATCAAAGAAACCTTGGATCTGGGGGGCGTGCAGATCCATCGCCAGCACGCGGTTCGCTCCGGCGTGCGTGATCAGGTTGGCCACCAGCTTGGCCGTGATCGGCACGCGGCCTTCGTCCTTGCGGTCTTGTCGTGCGTAACCGTAATAGGGAATCACGGCCGTGATCCGATCGGCGCTGGCCCGCCGGAAACTTTCGATCATGATCAAGAGTTCCATCAGGTTCTCGTTGACCGGCGGGCAGGTGGGCTGGATCAAAAAAACGTCGCGCCCACGAACGTCCTGCTCGATCTTGCACGAGATTTCGCCGTCGGGGAAATTCCCCAGCTTGATCTTGCCGAGCGGCAATCCCAGGTAGTCCGCCACCCGAGCCGCCAACTCGGGATTGGCCCGGCCGCTGAAAATCTTCAGATCGTTCATGTGCCGACGTTCGTCCTTTCCGGAGCGATGGTGGAGAACCCCCTTGCGGAGGATGCCTTGCGTTTTCGGGCCTTGCCACCCACGCACCGCCGCGCGTGGAAACACGATCCTAACACCCCCACCCTGAGTTTACCGCCCCGCGGGACGATTGAAAAGGCAACGCCTCCGGTGGAAACGCGCCCGGCGCGAACACTAGACACACCTCTCCACCCGGCGGTTCAGGCGTGGCCCGGCGTACTTGCCGCCCCCCCGATAACCGTTGACACATCGGGGCGAACGCCTAAAATGATGGGTTTCCCATTGGTATTTTTCATTGCCGCGCCGGCGAGCCGCTTGGGCAGTTGACCGACGCGGCAAGTCGATTTTTGAGGGAAGTCCGAACCGTGCAGCAAGCGATCGAGAAGGCCGACGTCCTCATCGAGGCCCTCCAGTGGATTCGTGAATTCCGCGACAAAATCACGGTGATCAAGCTCGGCGGGAGCGTGATGGAGGATCCCCGCGCGCTGGACCATCTGCTGCTGGACGTCGTTTTCATGGAGACGGTCGGCCTCCATCCGGTGCTGGTCCACGGCGGCGGCGCGGCCATCAGCCGCGCCATGACCGAAGCCGGACTGGAACCCCGCTTCGTCCAAGGACGCCGCTACACGGACGACGCGGCACTGGCGATCGTCGAACGCGTCCTCGGCCGCGAGGTGAACGAGGGACTCGTCGCGCGGATCGAAATGCTGGGCGGAGCGGCCAAACCCCTGAACTTCGGCACGACCAACGTGCTCTATGGTGAAAGGATCGCCTTGCGCGACGAGGCGGGCCGGCCCGTCGACCTGGGCCACGTCGGCCAGGTCACGCGAGTGGACGCCGCGAAAATCCGCTCGCTGTGCGTCGGCAACGTCGTGCCGGTCATTCCGTCGTTGTGCGTAAGCGACGACGGCCAGCGGCTCAACGTCAACGCCGACACGGCCGCCATGGCCGTGGCCCGGCAGCTCGGCGCCGAAAAGCTCGTTTTTCTGAGCGACGTCAACGGCGTGCGCCGCCGCCGTGACGAGCCCGAGTCGCTGCTGCACACGTTGAACTCCGAACAAGCGCAGGAATTGATCCGTAGCGGAGCCATCGAGTCGGGAATGATCCCGAAAATCCAGGCCTGCCTGGAAACCGTCGCCCAAGGCGTCCGCAAAGTCCACATCATCGACGGCCGGCTCCGCCATTCGCTGTTGTTGGAAGTGTATACGAGCAAAGGGGTGGGCACGGAAATCGTGCATTAATCGTAGGTCAGGCTGTGCCTGACAAAAAGTGTTCGCCAGGCTTTGCCTGACACGAACGGCATATTCAAAGCAACCTTGATTTTCCGTCAGGCACAGCCTGACCTACGAGGTTGCATGCCAAACATGGTGTAAGGAGGCCATGCCGTGGGAACTGTCGAGTCAAGAAACTCCAGGCAAATCATCGAACTGTTCGAGCAATACGTCATTCCCAACTACGGCCGCTTTCCCGTCGCTCTGGTGCGCGGCGAAGGCCCGTTTGTCTGGGACGCCGAGGGCAACCGCTATCTCGACTTCTTCCCGGGCTGGGGGTGCAATCTGCTGGGCCACTGTCCGCCGGCCGTGGTCGAGGCGGTCCGCGATCAGGTTGCCCGGCTGATCCACGTGCCCAACACGTGGTACACCGAGGCCCAAGGGCTTTGGGCCAAGGCCCTGTCGGAACGCAGCTTCGGCGGCCAGGCGTTTTTCTGCAACTCGGGCACCGAAGCCAATGAGGCGGCCATCAAGCTCGCGCGGCTTCACACGCCGGCCAAGCGGTACAAAATCATCACGTTCTCCGGCGGGTTCCACGGGCGCACGCTCGGCAGCACCACCGCCACGGCCCAACCGAAGTATCACGAAGGGCTCGGTCCCTTGATGGCCGGGTTCGTCTACGCCCCGTTCGGCGACCTGGCGGCGGTCGAGAAGCTCATCGACGACGAAACGGCCGCCATCATGATCGAGCCGATCCAGGGCGAAGGCGGCGTGGTGATTCCGCCCGACGGTTTCCTGCAAGGCCTGCGCAAACTGGCCGACGAGCATGAGTGCCTGTTGATCTTTGACGAGGTGCAAACAGGTTGCGGCCGGACGGGCGAGTGGTTCGCCTATCAGTATTTCAACGTCCAGCCCGACGTCATGACGCTGGCCAAAACCATCTGCGGCGGCGTGGCCGGCGCGGCCATGTTGACCACGGCGGAAATCGCAAAGAGCCTGCGGCCCGGCATGCATGCGGCCACGTTCGGCGGCAACCCGATCGCGGCCCGGGCCGGCATTGCCACGCTCGAAACCATCGATCGCGAGAACTTGCTGGAAAACGCCAAGCGGCTCAGCCGCGTCTTCAAGGAACGTCTGGAACAACTGGCCGGCGAGTGCGAGTTGGTCCGCGAAGTGCGCATCGCCGGGCTGATGATCGGCCTGGAATTGGCCGTCGAAGGCGCCCCGCTGGTCAAAACATGCATGGAACGCCGCCTGCTGATCAACTGCACGCACGACACGGTCATACGACTCCTGCCGCCCATGACGCTCACCGACGAACAGGCCCACGAAGGCTGCGACATCCTGACCGAAGCCATCAAGCGGATGCAGTAGGCAGCAGGCAGTAGGTAGTAGGCAGAAACGGATCTCAAATTTGAAATTTCAGATTTTCTTTGAACTCTTGACTCTCGACACTGGACTCTTGACTCTCACCTCTTGACCGTCCCTGGACATTCAACTCCCCAATCCCTAATCCCTCCCATGCGTCACCTCATCACCCTGGCCGACATCACCTCCGGCGAACTGGAATGTATTTTCTCGATCGCCGAGGATCTGAAATCCAAATTCGAGCGCGGCCTGCGCGAGTCGATCCTGCCCGGCCGGACGGTGGCGCTCTTGTTCGAAAAACAATCGCTACGTACCCGGGTCAGTTTCGAGGCGGGCATGGCCCACCTGGGCGGCAGCGCCATGTACCTCGGCGAGGACGTCGGGTTCGGCCGCCGCGAGACGATGTCCGACTTCGGCCGTGTGTTGGGCGAATTGGTCGACGTGGTCGTTGTTCGCGCTAAGAAGCATCAAACGGTTGTGGACCTGGCCGAACATTGCACGTGCTCGGTGATCAACGGCCTTACCGACGAAGCCCATCCATGCCAGGCGATCGCCGATCTGTTCACGCTCCGCGAGTTGTTCGGCAAGCTCACCGGGCGCACGCTGGCCTGGGTCGGCGACGGCAACAACGTGGCCAAGAGCCTCGCCGAGTGCTGCGGCAAGGTCGGCATGAACATGACAATGGCCACGCCCAAGGGCTACCGGTTCGACGACGCCTTTCTCGCCCAATTGAAGCGGGAAGTGCCCGACCTGCGGCTCACCGTCACGGACAATCCGGTCGAAGCGGTCCGCGACGCCGTGGCTGTTTACACGGACGTTTGGGCCAGCATGGGCCAGGAGGCCGAACGGGAGCAGCGGCGCCGCGACTTCGCCGCCTATCAGGTCAACGCCGAACTGATGTCGCACACGCAGAAGGGCACTGTTTTCCTTCATTGCCTGCCCGCCCGGCGCGGCGAGGAAGTAACCGACGACGTGCTCGATGGCCCGCAAAGCGCGGTCATTCAACAGGCCGGCAACCGCATGCACGCCCAAAAAGGCATCCTCGCCTGGTTGCTCGCGGCCCAGCGATAATCTCACCGCGAAGACGAAACATTCACCGCCAAGACGCAAAGAACGCGAAGGGGTGACGGCGAAACATATACAGGATATCACGGAATACTCGGGGAGTGCTATTGAGCATTCGCGGGGTATTATTGCCTTCGTCCCGAAGGGACGCACGAAAATAGCCCAGCGATTTATCGCTGGGAAAGGATTGCTTTCGCTGCCCACCACCGTTTCTCTCGCGCAGGCAATTCAATTCATTAAGGGCGGCTCGTCGAAATGGGTCCACGACACGTTTCTCGAACACAACGCCTTTACATGGCAGGAAGGATATGGAGCCTTCAGCATCGGCGTTTCTCAGGTGGAGGACACGGTTTCCTACATTGCCTCTCAAGCCGAGCATCATCGAAAACGAACGTTTCAGGAAGAGTTTCTCGCTTTCCTCAAGAGGCATGGGATTGCATACGATGAACGTTATCTATGGGGGTGAAGCCCTTCGCTCGTCCCGGGACGAAAATGAATTGGGTGCCAAGCAAACCCAGCGATAAATCGCTGGGCTATTTTCGTGTGTCCCTCCGGGACGTTGAGTAAAGCGACGAGACATTCAACAAAGCGACAGACCGTGTAAGTCGAACCGCTGCTCGCTCTCTGCCGACAGGCGAATCCACCAGATCCGAGTGACTACAATGGAAGCTCACGCCTGCCATACGCTTTCGACGGCCACCCCAGCCGGTCCCGGGCATTGGAATTGGTGGGGGCTGTGTCTCTGGTTGCCGGGTTGCATCGGCTTCGGGGCGTTGCTCGCCTGGGCGGCGTTCGAGGTGGGACAATGGTTCTCGCCGCTGGTGGTCTTCCCGTTGCTCGTCGGTCTCGTGCTGGGCGTCTCACTCGTGGCCATGATGCGGCTCTTTCAGATGGGCCATCGGCCGACGGCGTGGCTGGCTCTCGGGCTTGCGGCCGTCGTGGTCATCGCCGGCCAACACTATTTCAGCTATCGGGCGGCCGTGGTCGAGGCCAACCGGGCGTCGGAACAACTCCAGAAGGCCCGGACCACGTTCGGCACGTTGGTCCAAGGTCGCTTGCCGGCCCCGCCGACAGGACCGATTGACTATCTGCGTCGTCGGGCAGACGAGGGTCGGCCGTTGGACACCGTGCTGGGCAACCATATGGCCAAGGGCTGGCTCGCCTGGCTGAGTTGGGCACTCGACGGGCTGCTGGTGCTCGGGCCGGCGGCGGCGATGGTCGCTTATGCCCTGCGTAGGCCCTTCTGCGGCCGATGCGGCAGTTGGTACGCCACCCGGCGTGCCGGGCCGCTGGACGCCCAAGCCGTCCAACAATTGGTCGAAATACTTGGCCTATCCCCCGCCGACACGCCCAAGGGGGGACGCTATCGGCTGATCTCGTGCAACCAGGGCTGTGCTCCGACCGGTTTTTCGCTATCCTGGAAAGAACTTGATACAAAGAAACTTCCGGAGATCCTCTGGCTCGACGACCAACAGCACACCCGCGTGATTGAAATCCTCGACCACTCCCAGACTGGAACACAGGGTAAATCTGTCTGCTGAAAATGGCACTTCCCGACACGTCCGCGGGCTGCCGCCGGCGGCTATAACGACGAGGTTGTAAGACCACCAACTGCTCTCTGCCTACTGACTACCGACTACTGACTACTGACTACCAAAATGTCCGACGTCATTGGAATTGGAACCGACATTACCGAGTGTCTGCGGATCGCGCGGATGATCGAGCGGCACGCCGAGCTGTTCGTCAATCGCGTCTACACTCCGCGCGAGATCCAATACTGCCAGACCCGCAAACAGACGACCGAGCATTTCACGGGCCGCTGGGCCGCCAAGGAGTCCGTGCTCAAGGCGCTGGGCACCGGCTGGCGACGCGGCATCGCGTGGCGCGACGTCGAGATTCTCAACGAGGCGGGCGGCCGGCCCGTGGTCCATCTGCACGGCGGGGTGAAGAAGATCGTCGAGCAGCTCGGCATCACGCGATTGCAAGTGAGCATCTCGCACTGCCGCACCCACGCGGTGGCCCTGGCCGTGGCCACGGGACCAAACAAGGAATGAGCAAGTGAATGTAGGGTGGAGCGACGATCGGCCTCGAAACGACATGGCTTTTTCTCACGCGCGGAGGCCGATCGTCGCCCCACCATGCCGTGCCAAAACGCGATGATAGCGGAACGATGCGATCCGTGACGCGGGCGTCACTCGCTCGCCTTCTTCCCGGTCTTCTTCGCCGCTTTCTTTTTCGGTGCCTTCTTCACGGCCTTCTTCGCCGCGGGCGACTTCACCGCCGCCTTTTTCTTCCGACCCGGCCCCCGGGCGGCCCGCTCGACCAACAGATCGAGCGCCCGCGGAAGCGTCAGTTCCTCCGGCGTCATGGCCCGGGGCAACGAAGCGTTCGTCACGCCGTCGGTCACGTAAGGTCCATAACGCCCTTCGAGCAGTTGGACCGGCTGGCCGGTGACGGGCGAGGCCTCGAACACCTTCAGCGGCTCCTTGCTCCGCGCGGCGCCGCGGCGCGCCTTGGGCTGCGCCAATATCTCGATCGCCTGCTCGAACGTCACGTCCAGCGGCGACTGTCCCGCCGGCAGCGACCGCGTCTCCTCGCCACACTTCACGTAAGGCCCAAAACGTCCGTTGTGCGCCACGACCGGCTCGCCGTTTTCGGGATGCGCGCCGAGTTGCCGCGGAAGCGAGAGCAGCTTCAACGCCGTCTCCAAGTCAATATCCTCGGGCTGCATCCCGGGCAACAGCGAGGCGTTTTGCGGTTTCTCGTCGTCCTCGGCCGTGCCGCGTTGGACGTACGGTCCAAACCGGCCCGTCTTTAGGAAAATCGGCTTGCCCGTTTCCGGACACATGCCCAGCGGCTCGTCGCCGACCGCCGCCTTGTCCAACATTTCCAGGGCCGCCCGTAACGTAACTTCGTCGGGCGGCATCTGGTCGGGCAGGCTCGCGCGGCGCGAACCCTGCTCGAGGAACGGCCCATAGCGGCCCACGCGAACGTAGACCGGCTCGGCCAACTCGCCGAGGCCTTCCGGCTTGCCGATCAGCACGCGGCTGACGTCCCGGGCGTCGATCTCGTCGACCTTATTGGCCAATTGTTGCTTCAGCCCGGGATGCGCGTTGCCGAAATAGAACGCACGGAGATACTCGACGTGCTCCAACTCACCACGGCTGATCGCGTCCAGCTCGTCTTCCATCTCGGCCGTGAACTGGTAGTCGACCAACTCGGGCAAATGGTCCTCCAGCAAGCTCGACACGGCAAACGCCACCCAGGTGGGCACCAGCGAATTGTTCTTCTTAAAGACGTACTCGCGGGCCAGGATCGTCTCGATAATCGAGGCGTAGGTGCTCGGCCGCCCGATGCCCATTTCTTCCAGCGCTCGGGTCAGCGACGCTTCGCTGTATCGGCCGGGCGGTTGCGTCGTGTGGCTCTTCGATTCCAACTCGGTGCATGTGAGCGGTTGGCCCGTCTGGACCGACGGCAGCACGGCCTCGCGGTCGCCGAGTTCCGCCTCGGGATCGTCGGAACCCTCGACGTAGGCCCGCAGAAAGCCGGGAAATTCGATCGTTCGGCCGGAGGCCTCGAACAGGGCGTCGCCCAGTTGCACGTCAATCGTCGTGCGAAAACCCCGGGCGTCGGCCATCTGGCAGGCAATCGTCCGCTTCCAAATCAGGGTGTAGAGTTTGAATTCGTCGGCCGTCAGTTTGTCGCGAAGTTCCTCGGGCCTTTCAAACTGGGCGCCGGCCGGACGAATGGCTTCGTGGGCCTCCTGGGCGTTCTTCACCTTCGTTTTATAGGTCCGTGGCTCGCTCGGCAGATACTCGGCGCCGTAAAGCGTCTGGACCAACTCGCGAGCCGTCTTAACCGCGACCTGGGCCAACGTCGTCGAGTCGGTGCGCATGTAGGTGATGTGCCCGTTTTCGTACAGGCTTTGGGCCGCCTGCATGGTTCGCCTGGCGGTGAAGCCGTACTTGCGGTTCGCTTCCTGCTGCAATGTACTCGTGGTGAACGGGGGCGACGGCTTCGACGTGTAAGGTTTCTTCTCGACCTGCGATACCCGGCACGACTCG
>DATECS010000306.1:0-10552 GCA_035286785.1 Thermoguttaceae bacterium
CTAAACGCCCGTTTCCATCATCCCGATCCAGCCTCCTGATCCCTGGCCCCGGGTTCCCAAATCCCGAAATCCCCAAATCCCCAAATCCCTCCCTTTCCGCCTAGGTCGAGTTTGCCGATTGAGCAGAGCCTTTCGGAGACAAAAGGCCGCCGGAAGGGCGGATAACCGTCAGGGTTTTCCTGGCTTACTCCTGCCGCAAACCTTGCGCAGGAAGAGCGGTAAACCTTTTGGTGAAAATTACTTGCGATCACTCAAGGGCTTTCGGCGGGGGTGCCGATACCGACTTTGACCCTTGAACGGCCCGTGTACCAACACGACATGTTCAAGGGGCGTCAGTCAAGCCGGTTTGCCTTTATCGGGCCAAGGAGTGGCTCGACGGCCCTGACGCTGTCCATCGTGCAAACTGTGGCAGCAGACCCACCGCTCCCCAGCCGACGACATTGGTGAGTAGCCCTTGCGTCGGTTCTTGCCCATGGGAGAACCCACACTCGGATCGTGAGAAGTCAAGCGTTGTGGTCCGGTAGCACGCGCTGCTTCGACCGATTATGCCGATCGACTGGGATTACGAAGGACTGCCTCGGTTCATTTCAAAGGAGACGTTGCTCGATGAAAGGTAAAGTCATTTTTGGAGCGCTCGTCCTGAGCGTGGTCTTGGCTGGTCAAGGGTTCGGCTTCGAACTTCTCAACGACCTGCTGGGCATCAACCAGGGCCGTCAAGGCTGCAATGCCTGCTGCGAGCCGGCTTGCTGCGAGAAGGCCTGTGCCCCGGCGTGCTGCGAAAAAGCATGCCCGCAAACCTGTGAGCCGGCTTGCCAGCCGGCCTGTGAACCCGCTTGCTGCGAACCGTGCTGCAAGCCCCGTTGCGACCTGTTCGCCGGGCTGAAGGGCCTGTTCGCCTGCAAGAAGTGCTGCTGCGAACCGTGCGGCAACGCTTGGTGCGAACCGAAGTGCTGCCCCGAGCCGAAGTGCTGCGAGAAGCAGTGCTGCGAGCAGAACTGCTGCGAGCCCGCCTGCGAGCCCGCCTGCAACACCTGCTGCAAGCATCGTTGCACCCCGGTGCGCGACCTGTTGGACGACCTGTGCAGCCTGCGGATCTGCGTCTACAAGACCCAGAATTGCAACGCTTGCTGCGAGCCCGCTTGCTGCGAGCAACCCGGCTGCTGCGACACCTCGTGTGGATGCGGCAACGGCTCGGCTCCGGCTGGCGCCCCGAAAACGGCCCCGGCCCGCGAGCTGCCCAAGGCTCCGCCAATGGACACCTCCGCGTCGGTCCAGCCCAATAAGTACTACAGGGTCAGCCGAAGCATCGTTCGCTAACGAACGAAACGGCTAACCTTCAAGATTTCGAGGCCTGCCCAGGTCTAAAGCCTGGGCAGGCCTTTTTCATGCGCCCACGTCGCCCGGCCGGACGCTGTTCCACCAGGCGCGCCCGGGCTACAATAGGGCTCGCCCCATGCTCAGGAAACTGGTCCATTTAATACCATGGGGGGGACTGGCTCATTTTTTTCGGCCCGCTTGGCGTTGCGCCTGGATACGCCTGACGGCCAAAAAAATGTGCCTGTCCCCTTTGGCCGAACCTTTGGCCGAACTCAACGCCGATGAATCCAGACAACAGCCCCTTCATGAAAGCCGTGCGGCGCGAGCCGGCCGACTTCACGCCCGTCTGGCTCATGCGCCAGGCCGGACGCTATCAGCCGGAATATCGGGCCCTGCGCGAGAAGGTCGGTTTTCTGGAGTTGTGCAAGACACCGAGCCTCTGCGCGGAACTGATGCTGCGCACCGTCGAGCAACTCGGCGTGGACGCGGCCATTATCTTTTCAGATTTGCTGCTGATTCTCGAACCGATGGGCGCGCGGCTCGCGTATGACGAGGGGGCCGGCCCCGTGATCGGCAATCCGATCCGCGAGGCGGCCGACGTGGACCGGCTCGCGGAGCTGGAGAATCTCGACACGCTCGCTTACGTCATGGAAACCGTGCGGCTCACCCGCGAAGGACTCGACCGGCGGTTGCCCCTGTTGGGATTCGCCGGTGCCCCGTTCACGTTGGCCAGCTACCTGATCGAAGGCGGCGCCAGCCGCGACCACCGGCGGACCAAGGCGTTCATGATGGCCGATCCCGGCGCGTGGGACGTCTTGTTAAGTCGACTGGCTCGCGCGGCCGCCCGCTATCTGAACGCGCAACTAGACGCTGGGGCCCAGGCCGTCCAATTATTCGATTCCTGGGCCGGTTGCCTGGGACCGGACGACTATCGCCGCTTCGCATTGCCCTACACCCAAGCCGTGATCCGCGCGGTCCGCCGGCCCGCGCCCGTGATCCACTTCGCCCCGGGCAATCCCGCGCTCTTGCCGCGAGTGGCCGAGGCCGGCGGCGACGTGATCGGCGTCGATTGGCGAATCGGCCTGAACGACGCATGGGCGGCCATTGGCGAGGACCGAGCCATTCAAGGCAATCTCGACCCGGCCGCCCTTCTAACGAATCCGGCCGAAATCCGCCGCCGCGTCCGCGCCGTTCTCGATCAAGCCGCGGGCAGGCCGGGCCACGTCTTCAACCTGGGCCACGGCGTCCTACCCCAAACCCCCGTCGAAAACGCAATCGCCCTGGTCGAAGCCGTCCACGACCTGAGCCGCCGGTGATGCTTCCGTGGATCCGTAGGTCAGGCTGTGCCTGACAATAATCGCTCCGAGAATCCGAGAAATCCGTCAGGCACAGCCTGACCTACGGGGTTGGTGCATCCAGACGCACCCTACGCGCTACGTTCTACGCGCGGGTTGCCAAGACGTCCTCGAACAACGCCTCGACAAACTCCTCCGGCTTGAACAAGGCAAGATCCTCGGCCTTCTCGCCGACGCCGATGTATTTGACCGGCAGGCCGACCTGGCGGCGGATGGCCACCACGACGCCGCCCTTGGCCGTGCCGTCGAGTTTGGCCAGGACGATGCCCGTGCAATGGACCGCGTCGGTGAAATGCTTGGCTTGCGAGATGCCGTTCTGGCCCGTGGTGGCGTCGAGCACCAGGATCACTTCGTGCGGGGCCTCGGGAATCTGCTTGCCCAGCACGCGGTGGATTTTGGTCAACTGCTGCATGAGGTTTTGCTGCGTCTGGAGCCGCCCGGCCGTATCGACGATGCAGACGTCGGCGCCCGTCTCGATCGCCCGGGCAACCGCCATGTGGGCGACGCTCGCCGGGTCGCTGCCGGCGGGGCCCGTGACGATCTCGGCCCCGAGCCGCCCGGCCCAGATGGTCAATTGCTCGACGGCCGCCGCGCGGAACGTGTCGGCCGCCCCGAGCACAACCGTCTTGCCGTCGTCCAAAAACATTCGGGCCAGCTTGGCGATCGACGTGGTTTTCCCGCAGCCGTTCACTCCGGCGACCATGATCACCGTCGGCCCGGCCGCCGCGAAGTGGATCGGGTCAGCCTCCTGGGCCATGAGCGATTTGAGCTTCTCCTTGACCACGGCCAGCACGTCGTTCATCTCGACCACTCGGCCGCGGAAGACGCTGCGAATCTCCTCGACCGTCTCGCCGGACGCCTGCACGCCCATGTCGGTCTTGACCAGCGTGTCGAACAGCTCTTCAAGGAACGCTTCGTCGACCAGCCGGCCTTCGCTCTTGAAAAGGTCGCGGATGTCGGTCTTCAGCAGGTTGGTGGTCTTCGTGAGACCTTGCTTGAGTTTGTCGAATAGGCCCATGATGCGGGGAGGGATTTAGGGATTTAGGGATTTAGGGATTTAGGGATTTGGGGATTTGGGGATTTGGCCATCGCGTTCATCCGCGTTCATCGGCGGTTCCTGTTTCGTCGTTTGCACGATCGCGTCGAGGATGCCGTTGACGAATTGGGCCGATTGGGCCGTGCCAAAACGCCGGGCCAGCTCGATGGCCTCGTCGATGGCCACCGCGGCCGGCGTGCCCGCATGAAGGACTTCATAGACGCCGATCCGCAGGACGGCCCGATCCGTGGCCGCCATGCGCCCAAGGCTCCAGTTGGCCGCCGCCGTCGCGATCGCCTCGTCAATCTCCCGCCGGTGACGCCGCACGCCGGCCACGAGATCCCGGGCAAACTCGACCGTGGGCCCGTCGGCCAGACGCTCCTCGATCATCTGGTCGGCGATCGCCGGATTCGACCGTGGATTCAGATCGTCCTGAAACAGGACTTGCAAAGCGACTTCTCGGGCTTGGGTGCGCGTGGCCACGGGGTCAATTTTCTCTCGTTTTCGTTAAAACATCAAAAAATCACCACGGAGATCCTTCTTGAAACCACAGATGAACACAGATAAACACAGATATCGATCCGAAAATCCATCTGTGTTTATCTGTGTTCATCTGTGGTTCCCTCCGTCTCCGTGGTGAATCTTACGTCGTTGGGCTAGGTCGGTATTCGTTTCACGAGGTTGACCATTTCGAGCGCGGCCAGGGCGGCGTCGCTGCCTTTGTTGCCCAGCATGCTCTCCGCCCGGTCCTTGCCTCGTGTGCTAGGTTGGCCGCCGCTTCGGGCGATCGCCTGGTCGAGCGTGTTGCACGTCAACACGCCGAAAATCACGGGCAGCCCGTGCGTCATGCCCAACTCGGCCAACGCCAGGCTCACCGCCCGATTAATGTGCTGGTCGTGGGTCGTCTCGCCGCGGATGACCGCGCCCAGCGCGATAATGGCCGCATGGCGGCCCGAGCGGGCAAGCCGCCCGGCCACGGTCGGGATCTCGAACGCCCCGGGCGTCCAAAAGACGTCGATCCGATCCTCGCCCACGCCGTGCTCGGCCAGCGTCCGCACGGCGCCGTCCAACAACCGCGAGGTAATCGTGTCGTTGAACCGCGCGACGACAATCGCAAAACGGCCGTCGGGGGCAATGGGTTTTCCTTCGTAAATGTTCATGATGGATTCATGATTCCGTGAAGAACCGAAGGGCGATGGTTAGCCGTCGAGCCTGCTCGACGTCTTCGAGTCCTCACGAGGAACGCCGCGCAGGCGCGGCGGCTAACAGGATCATTTCATGCTCCGTGGTCTAATGGTGGGGCGATTGCCGCGAGGCACGCTCCACCGGATGTTCTCACGTCTTTCGTCGCGGCAATCGCCCCACCCTACATTTCTACGGACTACGGACTACGGACTACGGACTACGGACTACCGCTGTACATTCATGCTCATCAAAAACTCGGCATTGGTCTTCGTTTTGCCCAATCGCGTGACCAAGAGTTCCATCGCCTCGGGCGGGTTCATCTCGTTCAACACGCGACGCAACGCGCACACCAGCCGGTGTTCGTCGGGGTCCATCAGCATTTCCTCGCGGCGCGTGCCGCTGCCGTTGATGTCGATGGCCGGCCAGATTCGCTTGTCGACCAGTCGTCGGTCGAGCACGATCTCGAGATTGCCCGTGCCCTTGAATTCCTCGAAAATCACCTCGTCCATGCGGCTGCCCGTGTCGATCAAGGCCGTGGCCACGATGGTCAGCGAGCCGCCTTCCTCGACCTTGCGGGCCGAGCCGAAGAACCGCTTGGGCCGTTGCAGCGCGTTCGCGTCCACGCCGCCCGAGAGAATCTTGCCCGAGTGGGGACACTCCGAGTTCCACGCCCGGGCCAGCCGCGTGATCGAATCGAGGAAGATCAGCACGTTGTAACCGTACTCGACCATTCGCTTGGCTTTTTCCAGGACCATTTCGGAGACTTGGATGTGGCGCGAGGCCGGCTCGTCGAACGTCGAGCTGATCACCTCGCAATTCGGCCCTTTGACCTGCCGCTCCATATCGGTCACTTCCTCGGGCCGCTCGTCGATCAGGAGCATGAACACGTAGAGGTCCGGGTAATTGGCCAGCGCGGCCTTGGCCATGCGCTGCATGAGGATCGTCTTGCCGGCCCGCGGCGGGCTGACAATCAATCCACGCTGCCCGAAGCCCACCGGCACGATCATGTCGACCACGCGGGTGTTGAGGTCCTTCGAATCGTATTCCATCACGATTCGCTGGTCGGGATGAAGCGGCGTGAGGTCGTCGAACGCGATTTTCTGCGCCAGCATGTTGGGATCCTGAAAGTTGATCGCCTCGACCCGGAGCAGGGCGAAATAGCGTTCGTTTTCCTTCGGCGGGCGGATCTGGCCCGAGATGGTCGTGCCCGTCTTCAACCCGAAGCGGCGTATCTGGCTGGGCGAAACGTAAATGTCGTCGGGACACGAAAGATAGTGGTAGTCGGGACTCCGCAGGAAGCCGAACCCATCCGGCAGAATCTCCAGCGTCCCCTCGCCGTACATCAGCCCGTTGAGCTTCACTCGCTCCTTGAGGATCCGAAAAACCAGATCCTGCTTCTTCATCCCGTGGTAGTCGTTGAGGTTTTCCTTGCGGGCCTCTTCCAACAGCTCGGGCATGGTCATCCGCTGCAGCGCGGCGATGTGCGTGTCGTCCGACTGCTTGATCTCGTCAAACCGCCGGTCGTCTTCCGCCCGGCTGCGGAGCGTTCGCTCGACGATTTCCTCGGCCAACGAGAGGGGATCCTCGTCGTCGTAGGAGTAGACGTTTTTCGCGGGTTCCGAGGGAGTGTTTTCCTTGGGCGCTCGGTCGGAGCCACGCCCGGACTTGAAATCTTTGGCAGCCATGTTCTCGTTCCTGAGACGACGCTCAGAGCGTGGTTTGATGCGCGGAAGGCATCAAGGGAGGGGAAGGGTAAAAGACAGCTCGACGAATGGGAAGTGAAAACCGCCGAAGCGCGGGATGCGCCTGGGGCGAACGTGGAAAAAGGGAAAAAAGGCGGGAGACGATCAACCAATCAGCGAATGCCAAATACGCTCGATCCGAGCTTGGGTGGACGCCGGAGAACCGGCGTTGTCTATTATCACATCGGCTCGCGAACGCTTCCGATCCAACGATTCCTGGGCGTCCTCACGGGCCGCAAATTCCTCCTGGGTCCAACCCCGCGACGCCGCACGCGATTCGCGCAGCTCCCGCGGGCAATCCACAAACACGATTTTGTCGCACCAACCGTCCCAACCGGCCTCGATCAACAGCGGCGCGTCCAGCACGGCGGCCGGACAGCCTTGCTCGGCCAATCGCTCGGCCTTGCGGCGGACCAACTCACCGATCCGGGGATGCAGCAGTTGTTCAAGGTATTTTCGCTCGGCAGGGCCGTCCGGCGACGGGGCAAACACAATCTTGGCCAACTGGGCCCGGTCCACGCGGCCGTCGGCGCCGAACACGCGGCGTCCCCACCGCGTCTCAATCGCCGCTTCGACTTCCGGCTGTTTCAGGACTTCATACGTCCCCGCGTCGGCCTCCAGCACTCCCGCTCCCAACGTTTCGAACTGCCGCGCCACGAGGCTCTTCCCACTCGCCACGCCGCCGACAAGTCCAATGATTTTCATCTGTGTTTATCTGTGTCCATCTGTGGTTCCATCCTTATTCAACCGGCTCCGCGTCGGCCCAATTGGGGCCCGCCTTCACGTCAACCTTCAAGGGAACCTTCAACTTCCAGGCGCCGGTCATCTCGTCGGCGACCAGCACACGCAACGGCGCTAATTCCTCCGTGGGCGCCTCGAAGATGAGTTCGTCGTGGATTTGGAGCAACAATCGGGCGGGAAAACGTTCTCGGGCGAGGCGCGCGTGGATCGCGATCATGGCTTGCTTGATCAGATCCGCGGCCGAGCCTTGAATGACCGTGTTGATCGCGGTGCGCTCGGCTTGGTTCCGTTGGCCGCCGACGTCCGCACGAACCCCGCGGATCGCTCGTCGTCGTCCGAGAATAGTACTAACATACCCAAACCGCGCACAATCCGCCAGTATTCCGTCCAAGAATTCCTCGATCTGTGGGTACCCCTCAAAATAGGCATGAATGAACTTGGCCGCCGCTTCCTGGCTGATGCCCAACTGTTTGGACAACCCAAAGGGACTCTGCCCGTAGATCACCCCAAAATTGACCGCCTTCGCCTCCCGACGCATGGCCGAGGTCACCTGATCCAACGCCACGCCGTGTACCTGGCTGGCCACGCGGGCGTGAATGTCCTCGTCGCGCTCGAAAGCCTCGCAAAGCCGCTCGTCGCCCGAGAAATGGGCCAACATGCGTAGTTCAATTTGCGAATAGTCGGCCGCCAACAACGACCAGCCCGACTCGCCCGGCACGAACGCCGACCGGATTTCGCGTCCTTCCTCGCTCCGCACGGGAATGTTCTGCAAGTTGGGATCGCTCGAACTCAGCCGGCCCGTGGCCGTGACCACCTGATTGAACGAAGCGTGGACCCGGCCCGTCACCGGATGGATCATCTCGGGCAGGGCGTCGACGTAGGTGCTCTTGAGCTTCGCGTATTGGCGATACTCGATAATCTTGGCCGGCAGCGGGTGCAACGGGGCCAACTCCTCCAACACCTCCGCGTCGGTGCTCGGGCCGGTCTTCGTCTTCTTCAGCACGGGCAGGCCCTGCTCGACGAACAGCACCTGTTGAAGCTGCTTGGGCGAGGCGATGTTGAAAGGCCCGTTGGCCAGTTTGTAAATTTCTCGTTCGAGCTCGTCCATCCGCTCGCCGTAGTGCCGGCTCAGTTCGGCCAATCGCTCGCGGCTCACGCGGATGCCGTTGGATTCCATCTCGGCCAGCGTCTCGACCAGCGGCAACTCCAGTTCGACGAACAGCCGCTCCAGACCGCTCTCGGCCAGACGCTTTTCGAGAATAGGCCACAATCGCCAGGCCACCAGCGCATCCTCGCCCGCGTAGTCGCACACGAGCGAGACGGGCACTTCGTCCATCCGCTTCTGGTCCTTGCCCTTGCCAATCAATTGGCTGATTTTGATCGTCGTGTGATTCAGGTAACGCTCGGCCAGTTCGTCGAGGTTGTGGTTGCGCTCGCCCGCGTCCAACAAATAGCTGGCCACCATGGTGTCGAACGCGAGCCCCGCCAGATTGATGCCCGCTCCGCGCAGCACGATCATGTCGTACTTGAGATTCTGGCCGATTTTTTTCAGCGCTGGATCTTCGAGCAAAGGCCGCAGGGCGTCGGCCGTCTTCTTGGGGTCGAGGCACGGGTCGCCCTTCGGCGCGCGGACCGGCACGTACCATGCCTCGTCGTCGCGCCACGCGAACGAGTAGCCGACCAACTCGGCCCAACGCGGCCATAGGGCGGTTGTCTCCGTGTCAATCGAAACGCATTTCTGCTTCGCCAATTGGGTGACGAACTCATCGAGCGCCTCGGGCGAATCGACCAACCGATAACGCACGTCGCCCATCCCGGGGGACTGTCCCAGTTTTTGTTCAGCAAAAACGGGACTGTCCCCTTCTCTCGCCGCTTCGGGTGCTTCACTCGAAAACCGCTCCACCAAACTCCGAAACCCAAACTCGCGGAACAACGCCAAAAGGGCCGGCCGATCCACGCCGCCCACCTGCCCGCCTTCCCAGTCGATCGGCGCCGGCACATTGTCATCGAGCCGCACCAGCCGCCGGCTCAACAGGGCCACGTCGCGTCCGGCGAGCAGATTCTCCTTGCGTTTCTTGCCCGAGAGTTCGCCGGCGTGGTCGAGGACGTTTTCAAGCGTCTTATATTTCTGCAACAACTCGCCGGCGATCTTCGGCCCGATCAGCGGCACGCCCGGCACATTGTCGGTCGAGTCGCCCACCAACGCCTGGAAATCGACCACCTGCGACGGCTCGATACCCCACGCCTCGACCAGCGCGTCGCGGTCCATCGTCTCGTTCTTGCGGACGTTATAGAGCTTCACGCGGTCGGTGATCAACTGGCGGCAGTCCTTGTCGCTCGTCACCAGATAACATTCGCCGCCCAGCCCATCGACCAGCC
This sequence comes from Thermoguttaceae bacterium, assembly GCA_035286785.1. Lineage (GTDB taxonomy): Bacteria > Planctomycetota > Planctomycetia > Pirellulales > Thermoguttaceae > UBA11386. The sequence goes on from DATECS010000306.1 coordinate 9,756, forward strand.
GGGCCACCGTGGCCAGCACGTCGTCGGCCTCGAACGACGCTAGCCCGAGCACCGGCACGCGCATCGCCGCGAGCACCCGCCGAATCGCCGGCATCTGCGGCTTCAACTCGTCGGGCATGTCCGGCCGATTGGCCTTGTACTGGTCGTACATCGCGTGGCGAAACGTCTTGCCCGGCATGTCGATCGCCGCGAACAGATAGTCGGGCTTCTTCGTGGCCAGCAGTCCCAACACGTCGCGAGCGAAGCCAAACACGGCCTGAACCGGCTGCCCCGCGGGACTCATCATCTCGGGCAGCGCGTGGAACACCTGATAGACCAACGAATGCGTGTCGATCACCCAAACCGTCTTGCCCCGGAGGCTCGCCGGCGGCGGAGTGGCCCGGTCGCAGACGTTCGACATGGCCGCGCCGGCCTTGTCTTCTTCAAACCCGCTCGCCCCAGCCTTGGGCGACGGCGGGGCTGGCTCCATGCCGGGAAGATGTTTTTGTCGTGAGGACATGGGAAGGAAGGGATTAGGGATTGGAGATGGGGGATTAGAAGGAGAGTCGAGAGTCCAGAGTCCAAAGTCGAGGATCAAGGGCCCAGAGTAGAGTGTCGATCTGAAATTTCAAATTTGAGATCCGTAGATTTTGCCTGCTGCTGCTAATACTACTGCACGGGTTCGGCGGAAAAAGGGGGACTGGCTGCTATGTAGTTTTTGTCAAGGGCCGTGCCTGGACGGAATGGGCGGTAAGGGATGATCGCGTGCAGGCTGCTATTCGATCGTCCACGGGGTTGTGTGGAGACCATTTTGCCGA
>DATECS010000307.1:0-3997 GCA_035286785.1 Thermoguttaceae bacterium
CCGACCGAGCCCATCGAACGAGTCTGCCGCTACGTCGGCGAGAAAATCCGTCCGATTCTCCCGCATAAATTCATTGAAACCTTCGACCGCGACCGCCGCCAGCGAGTCGAGGAATCGCTCTGCCTGCTCTACGTCGCCATGACCCGTGCCGTGAACGTGCTCGACATGCTCGTAGCCCCATCGAAAGCCAACGAAAGCAAATTTCCCGCCACCTCCGCCGCCATCCTCCGCGCCGCCCTGGCCGGCACGGCCCCTGTTGAGCCCGGCGCCAGCCTCCACGAACAGGGCGACCCGAACTGCCTCAACCAGACGTGTGCCACTGCTGGCTTGCCCAGCAGTGCCGTGAGTGCCACTGGCTTTGCCAGTGGTTCACCGACTAGCGACAAAGAAGGAAAGACAGTGCTTCTCACTGGCGGAGCCAGTGGCACACAAGCAACCGAGGCGATAACAATCCACCTGGCCAAGCCCACTCACCGCCTCCGTCGCGGCCTGGACCGCCGCAGCCCCTCGCAACTCGGAGGCGGCCCCCGGGTCGATCTGGCCTCGAGAATCCATTTCGACACGAATGAATCTCGTCTGCGCGGCACGGTGATTCACGCCTGGTTCGAGCGAATCGAATGGCTCGACGGGGACTGCCCCATTCAACCAGGGGACTGTCCCAATTTTCGTCTAAGCGAAAATGGGACTGTCCCCTTTGACGGCACGATCGAAGCCCAACTCCTCGCCCTCGCCCGCCAACACACGTCCGATGAAGCAGCCGTCCGTCGCTGGCTGGCCGATTTCCACGCAGCCCTCTCGCGTCCAACAATCCGCGCCGTCTTCAACCACGCGCAATACGTTCAACACTCCAAACCCGGCGGCGAAGTGCGTCTCTGGCGTGAACGCCCCTTTGCCATCCGCCAGAACGATGCCCTGCTAAGCGGCACGATCGACCGCTTGGTCGTCTGCCACGAAAACGGAAAGCCAACGACGGCCGACGTTCTCGACTTCAAATCCGACCACCTCCCGCCGGACAACCCGGCCGCCATCGCCGCCCGCGTGGACTTCTACCGCCCCCAAATGCAAGCCTACGCCAGTGCTATCGCCGCCATGTTCCACTTGCCGCCCGAGCGAATTTCAACACGCCTCGTCTTCATCGACCCCGGAGTGGTGCAAGACGTGTAGGGTGCGTCTGGACGCACCAAGACCCCCTCTCAACTCTCAACCGGCTCAAAAAAACACGCCTTGCCCACCGATATCGGTCCTGCTACAGTATTGCCCCCCATTGTGCGAGCCATATCGGCCGAATGGGCCACTCTCTTCTTCAAGGCAGGAGACGTGTCATGCGATTGCCCGTCATGCTCATGTTGTCGATTCTCGTTGTGTCGGGGTCGTTCACGGTTTTGGCTGCGGAACCGAGCGGTCCGGCCATGCAGGTCCAACCGACCACCGTCTATGTCTCAACGCCGAGTCCATCGCCCGTAGTCGTTTCTCAATCACCGGGCCAGATGGCCGCCGAGACGGCGAGTGCCGACCAGGATCGTGCGGCTCATCTTCAACAGGCGGCGGAACACTTGCAAGCCGCCGGGCTGAAATCACTTGCCGTTCACGTTCGTGAGTTGTCTTCCGCATCAGTCGGTCCACAGTCACGCAATCGCCCCCGGTCGACGGAGTTGCGGACGCAGGTTCTTTTTCATCTCAAGCTCATTGAACTCGACGCCACGGGAATTCGCCGTCTTGGAGCAGCGTTCGCGCGAGTGTCGTCCGCTGAGAAGGTGTCCGGCCAAGGGCCTCTTCAAAATCTCGCTGGCGTTATGTCGGCCGAGGAGAGGAAGACGTTCAGCGGATTGCTCGACACTCTTCGGACGGATGGCCTCGTGAAAGTGCTGGCCGAGCCGACCTTGGTGACCATCATGGGCAGGCCCGCGAGCTTCCACGTCGGCGGCGAAATCATGATTCCGGAAAGCATCGCGAACGGAAAGCCCATCTTGCGCCCGCGACCGTATGGGACGACGTTCGACGTGCTTCCGATATTAACGGACGGTGGCCGCTTGCATCTTGAACTGCGGTGCAAAAACTCCGAACTCGATCGCACCCGAAGCGTAACGGTGAACGGCCAGGAGGTTCCCGGCTTCAACGATATGACCATGGAGACCGCCCTGGAAATGGAGTTGGGGCAGTCGTTCCTTCTGCTCGGTGCAACACGTGCCGCTCGCGACAAGGCAACAAGCATGCGAGAGTTGACCACGGCGATCTTCGTGACCGCCGAGAACGTCACTCCCATTGCGACCTCAACGTCACCCAATCAATCAGCACGTCGATAGCTGCGTGCATGAGACGTCTGACTGAGTGCGATCAGAAGGGTGCGTCTGGACGCACACCCCATGTATTCCTCACGCTCCGCGTGAGGTCACGTTAATCGGTATCATTTCGCGCGACGACCTCACGCGGAGCGTGAGGAATACAGGCATGCAGCCATGTCGTGGTGCGTCCAGACGCACCCTACTCCCCCAACGTCGATTTCCGCCGCAAAATGTGGTGATAATGCTGCGCGAACCGATGGGCCTCGTCGCGCACGTATTGCAGCAGTCGCAAGGCATAGCTCCGCCTGCTCAGTCGTAGCGGCTCCTCGCCCTCGGGCGTATAGATTTCTTCCTCCCGCTTGGCGAGCGAAATAATCGCCCCTGGTCGAACCTCGGCAGTGGCCAGCGCCGCCAGGGCCGCGTTCAATTGGCCGCGACCGCCGTCGATCAAGAGCAAGTCCGGCGGGGCCCAGTGCTCGTCGTCGCCGTGCGAAAACCGTCGACTGACCACCTCGCGGATCGAGCCCGTGTCGTCGGGCCCTTCGATCTCGCGGAGCCGAAACCGCCGATAGCCCGGTCGAAACGGCAGCCCGTCGAGGAATTGCACGACGCTGGCCACCGTGTCGCGCCCGGCCAGATGGGCCACGTCGACGCCCTCGATCGTCCGCGGCGGTCGCTCCAAGCGAAGTACCTTCTGCAGGCCCGCAAGCCCCTTTCGCGGATCGACAAAAAACACCTCCGGCTGAACGTGCCGGTCTAGTTCGCCGCGCTGGTCGAGCGTTTCGATCGACCGGATCTCGTCGCGCAGCTCGGCCGCCTCTTCATAGCGAAGCCCTTGGGCCGCCGCCAGCATGTCCCCTCGCATCTCGTCGAGCAACGTGTCTTTATGTCCTTCAAGAAACCGTTGCAGCCGATGGATGCTCTTGCGATAGTCCTCCTTCGAGATCCGTAAATTGCACGGCGCGGTACACTGGTCGATCGACGCCAACAGGCAAGGCCGAAACCACCGCCACCGCGGGTCGTCCTCGTGAATGTCCAGCGAGCACGTGCGAAACTTGAAAATCTTCTGCATCACCTGGATCGCGCCGCGCAACCCGCCCGAGTTGGCGAACGGCCCGTAGAGCTTGGTGCCCCGCGACTTCGGCTCGCGAGTGACCCGCACGCGCGGAAACTCCTCGTGCGTGGTGATTTCCAAATAAGGAAACGTCTTGTCGTCGCGCAGAGCCCGATTGAACTTCGGCAGAATGTCCTTGATCAGCCGCGCTTCGACCAGCAGGGCGTCGATCTCGCTCTCGGCCGGGATGAAGTCGATGTCGCGGATCTCCTGGACGAGCTGCGCCGTTCGCGGATCCTCGGCCGCCGCCTTCAAGAAATAGCTACCCGCCCGATTGCGAAGATCCTTGGCCTTGCCCACGTAGATGACCCGGCCGGCGTCGTCCTTCATCAAATAGACGCCCGGCGCGTGGGGAAACGAGCGGACCTTTTCGGCCGCCGTGCCGGAAGCGACGGGTTCAGGATCGTCGGCCATGCGGGCCTCGCCGGGGCAGGGCAAGAAAGAACGCGTCAACCGGCGCCACGCCGGCCGCATGGTCCATTATACCACGTCCACGAAAAGTAGGGTGGGGCGATCGCGGCAAGCTGAGCCCAAAATAATCCGAGCCGCGACCGTGAGGGAGCGGTTATGAATGTTACCTGCTGCAACCGCTCCCTCACGG
>DATECS010000308.1:0-2152 GCA_035286785.1 Thermoguttaceae bacterium
GCTGCAACCGCTCCCTCACGGTCGCGGCTCGGGAAGGTGCTCCGTGCCCTCCGTGTCTCCGTGGTGAGAAAAATACCTCAAATCCACCCCGAGCTGCTGTACGACACCCGCACCACGTTCGGCTGGACGAGGCGCTCGTAGTCGGCGTACTTCATTCGGATCAACTCGGTGTGCGTTCCCGCGTTGAAGGCGATCTCGTCGTTTTCGCTCAAGACGCTGGAAACATAAACGTCCATGTCGAACAGATTGCCCAACGGCGGCATCGCGCCGATTTCACATCCCGGGAACCGATCCTTGAACTCCCGCTCCGTGGCCAGCTCGACGTTGTCCGCCCCCGTGATCTCCTGAAGCATGGAGAGCACCACGTGGTCCGAGGCGGGCAGCACCACCATGACCAGCCGGCCGTCGATCTTCACGATCACCGTCTTGGCGATGTCCTTGCCCGAGATATGCACGCTGTGGGCAATCTCCTGCGCGGTGAACGCCTGACTGTGCCGGATCGTCGTGTACTTGATTTGGTTCTCGTCGAGAAACGCTTTGACTAGATTCGCGGGCATGATGGTTGCCTCCTTTTCGGCGGAAAAGAAGAGGGTCAAAAACCGATCGGTTTTCTGTCCGGTATATCGCGAACGGAATCGCCGGGCAGGACGCCATGAAAATGTCACATCCGTTCAATTCTATGTTGTCCGGGGGACGTCTTCGCGGAATAAAGCGACGAGTCACGGAACCGAATGCCCGATTTGCGGCGTTTCGTAGGCAATCGCTGAAGTATCCGCGCTTATCGCCCAGCCGGATGGGAATAGGCGGTTCATGTGGGGGCCGGAGTCCGGCAACCGCCCAGGCGACGCCATTTCCTTGCCGGGACGAGACTTGGGGACACGAAGAAATCGGTTGCGGCGGGCCCGGCGGGGGGGATCGTGAAGTTCTCCCTGGACGGACCCGTCGTCCGTCGAGCGAGGGCGATTTCCGTTTTTTCCGCGGCGCCAAGCCCCCATTTCAGAACTGGACAGTCTGGACGCGGGAAACGACGTCGTCGGACGGTGCCCCGACGAGGGCTACCGGCTGCTGAACACCATGTCGGACAGCTTCCGCGAGAGAACGTCGAGCTGTTTGAGTTCCTTCTCGCGATCAACCAGGCTGCCTTCGTACTTGCCGTCCTTCACTTGACTTCGTGCCCGGGCAATCTTGGAACCCAAGTCCGAGATCAATTCGCTGCCGGACTCAAGCTCGCCGACGCGGTCCCGCTCTTGCGGCGGGACAAGCTCGCGGATGAGCTTCAGATCGTCCTTCCTCGCCATCAAGGGCGCAAACGCATCGAGAATGGCGGTCAACGACTCGGCGTTCCAACTCCGCTCCTCGTAGAGCTGGGCCGCCAGCTTCCGCAACGCCACGTTGTTGCCTCGGATTCGCGAGGCCAACTCGTCGATGTTGGGCGATGCCTTCTCGTCCATCAACGCGCGATCGTCGCTTGCGCCGGCCGACGTCGCCGAGTCATTTGCCGATGCGCTCGAACCCTCCACCGCGGTTGGATAAAAGTGAGACGACGACGAAACGTCGCTGTCGTATCCCGTCTGACCGTACACCTGGCTGGGCGGCGCGGCCTGAGTCATCCGCGGCGAGCCGGGGCCGTTCGCCGCGGCGGTCTCGCCAACAACCGCGGGGACCGTGGCGAACCGATCGACCCTCGTCCGGGCAAAAGCCAACGGGTCGCGCGATGAATCCGGCAAAGCAGGAGCCGAACGGCCGGCGAATGGCGGTTGACGGTTCGAAACGGGCCGGGTGATCATGGCCACCGACGACGGCTGTCGCCAGGCGTGGCGCGACGAATACGCCACGGCCGCCGGCTTGAGCTTCGACGTAAAGTCGTCCTTTTCAAACGTGGGAAGCATGGCGACGTGATGCGGCCGAGGCGTTGACCCATGGACTTCCAACGGCAAATCGACCCGCGGACGCGTGTGGAACGCCGTCGGACGGACCGAACCGCCGCCCGGCGGCGCGGCCGCGCGACCGGCCAGCAAGTCCGCCGGCCGTGGACCGGAAAGCGGTTCGCTCGACCGTGGGTCGGCCAACGGCGTCGGGAATTCGACGTCGGGCAGCAACAGGGCCGGCGGGGCAGGGGCCCGCGTGGCGGACATCCACGCCTCGAGCCGAG
>DATECS010000309.1:0-30469 GCA_035286785.1 Thermoguttaceae bacterium
CCGCTCCCTTACGGTCGCGGCTCGGATTTGGAACTGGCGGCCTTGTCCTTCTTCTGCTCCTCCGGCGGCAGGACGTAGAAGACAATGCGGAACGCCTGGTGGCCCTCGGCTAGTTGTTCCGGGTAGAGTTGCGTAATCTCTTCGCGCAGGGCGTCGGCGGTCGCGAAGCCGTCGGGCGCGGCGTCCTCGTCCGTCAGGTCGTCCAGGCGGACCGGATCGACGGCCGTCACCCGGATGTAGCCCACACCCGGGATGTAGCTCCGCTGGCCGGGTCGCATCCGCGCGTATTTCCACAGGCGGATCGTCTGGGTCTTTGTGCCCTCGCGGATGGCCGGCAGGAACTTCTTTTTGAACAGGAGCATGAACGTAGCCTAACGTCTTCGACCCGTCGGTCAAGGGCCGAGCGAGGTAGGGTGGGGCGATGACCGGCCTTGAAACGGCACGACCTTCTCCAAACGCCAAGGCCGATCGTCGCCCCACCATGCGCGCGATAATGGTGGATGGTGGGGCGATGACCGTCCGGAAAGCGTTGCGGTTCTTCAAGCCTTTTCGCGGACGGTCATCGCCCCACCCTACCTCTCATCGCCCCTACCTCTCATCGCCCTACCTCTCATCGCCCTACCTCGCTGCCCTCGTTTGCGCTTCGGGTTAGTATGCGGTGATCCGCGTTCGAAGGCGACCGTTCACGACGTATCGAGTGTAGCGAGGAAACGGTCCGATCGGTCTTTGACGAGGCTAGCGGATAGTCGGGGCGGCTCAAAAGGCTTGTGACGACTGTTCGGACCGCATGTCGCGCGGGGCGTCGCGCGGGGGTGGTTTTGTTACGGTTGTGCGTCCGGCGTGGCCGATCGGTTGAAACGTAGGAGAAGACCCGGCATGGAGACTGGGCCATGCCTGCCGTGCGCCAAGGAAAGCAGCCTGGGCGCGAAGGCACGTTTGCAATGGATTTGGGGACACGGACGTATGATGGATCGATCCCAACGCTTCCTGCCGGTCGTTCCGGTCCTAGCGGTTGTCGCGGCTATACTGGCGGCAGTGGTCTGGCTTGGATTTCGGCTGGGTCAAGACGGGTCGGCTCGCGTGCTGCCGGGCGGGCCCGAACAAGGGGTTCCTTCTCACGCCACGGCCGACAACGCCGTCGCGCCGCGGCTTTTGCCCGAGGACGAAACGGCGTACTGCGAGAGTCCGCTAAAGCCGCGCGGCGAGACGGGCCACGATTCCCGGCCGGGGTCCGAGGGGAACGCCACGGCCGCGTTCGATCGGCCGGACGAAGCAACGAATTCGTCGAAAGAACCGAAACCGATCGCCGCGAATGATCCAGACGCCGATTGGCGGCCTCTTGCACCCAATCCGTCCGCGCCGGCGGCGGCGACTTCGGAGCCGAGTGCATTCAGCGCGTTTTCGCAAGAGACGGCCGCCACGCCCTGGGCGACTCGCTACGAGGCCGGAGCCCGGTCGTCGCAACTCGAACAAATGGCCCGGCAGGCCGATTTTCATACGCGACGCGGTTTCGATCTGGCCGGCCGCAAGGCCTATCATTCGGCCCGGTCCGAGTTTGTTCAGGCGTTGCGCGTGATTGCCCAGGGACTCGACGTCGAACACGCCAGCCAGGTTCACAGCCAAGCCCTGGCGGCCGGTCTGACGGCGTTGGACGAAGTGGACGACTTCGTGCCGGTCGGATCGGGATTGGAAGGCAACTTGAACCTGGCCGAAATCATCGCGGGCCACGAGACGACCGTGTTGAAACTGGCCGATCAGGGGCGGCTTGCGCCTTTGGAATGCGTCGAGCGTTACATGGACTACGCCCGGGAGCGGCTGGCCGACGCGGCGGGAGGCGAGGTGGCCGGTTCGATGGCCTTGCAGGCGCTGGGCAAGTTGCATTGGACGCTGGCCGAACGCCAGGAGTCGGGCCGGGCGATCGACGACACGAAGGCCGTGGCCCTGTTCGAGGCCGCCGCTCAGGTCTGTCCCGAGAACTATCTGGTGCTGAACGACCTGGGCGTGTTGCTGGCGCGCGGGGGACGCACGGCCGACGCGCGGGCGGCGTTGGAGCGAAGCGCCGCGCTGGCCCACGACCCGACCGTGTTGGCGAATCTGGCCGGGGTTTATCGGCAGTTGGGCGATCCGCGGCGCGCCGAGCAAATCCAGCGCGGGGCGGCCGCGATTCTGGCTTCGCGGGGCGCGCCGCGCCGCGATCCGGCGCGGCCGGCGCCAAACGTGGTTTGGGTTCCGCCCCAGGAATTCGCCAAGTCCTATGCCTCGGTGGCCGGACCGTGGCAACCGGCGCCGATCAAGCGTGAAAACCTCGATACGACGCCGTCCAGCGCCGCGCCGAACGCGACGCCGGCCCCGGTCCAACAGGCCTCGCGTGGGTGGCCGCTGGACTGGTTTCAGAAAAGCCCCGCCGCGACCAAACAACGTTAGCCAAACAGCGTGAGAGAAAACTGAACCAATCTACCATCGGGAGGCCAGACATTCTTGTCTGGCTAGATAAAGAGAGATAAAGATCGGGTAAGAAAGACAGGCAAGAATGCCTGTCCTCCTGATGGTTAGGGTGATTTAGAAGGAACCGAACCGTGTGGGCCAAGAGACTCTATCGAATCGCTCCCTGGTGCGTTGTCGGCGGGGCTTTGCTGCTGGGCGTGGCGGCACTTTGCGGCACGGCGGAAGACAAAGTCGCGGCGATTTCGGCCGGCTCGGCTGATTGCGTCGCGCAACGCCCACACGTTGACCCGATGGTCCTGCGGTGCCAGTGCCAAGCGTTGGGCCCGGCATCGCCGTATCCAATTTGTGGCGTGGATTGCTGGGACTCGCGCACATCGTGTGGCGGCTGCAACAATGGCTGCGGCTCGGGCACGTTCCGCGTGGGCGTCAACGGCCTGACGTGTCCGGGGAGCGGATGCCGTCCCGGCGCGCACGGCCCGGAGCCTTGCGGCTGGGAGGCGGCGCGGCTGATCGACTGGCAGCACTACGCCCAGGGCGAATACTGCGGCCCGGCCCGGACGCGGCACGTGGATGAATATCGCCTGCGCGTGGACGACGAGTTGGACCTGGTCTATCGACTGACGCGGGAGGAGCAGCCGAATCCCTACGAGTTGAACGTGGGCGACGAGATTCAGGTCGAGAGCGCCACGGATCCCGACCTGGACCGCAATCTGCTCATCCAGCCCGACGGGACCATCACGCTACGGCTGTTGGGCCAGGTGAAAGCGACGGGCCGCACCATTCCGCGGCTGCGCGAGGAGATCGAGGAACTCTATAAGAAATACTACAAGGTGCCGGCCATTACGGTCTCGCCGCTTCGGGTGAACAGCAAGCTCGACGACCTGCGCAACGCGGTGGACAGCCGCTTCGGCCCCGGTGGTCAGAACCGCTCGGCCCGAGTCACGCCCGAGGGGAGCATCTCGCTGCCGGCGATCGGCGTGGTCCAGGCCCAGGGCTTGACGCTACAGGAGTTGCGCGTCGAGCTGCGCGAGGCTTATCGCAAGGAGGTTGAGGGGATCGAGGTTATTCCGGTGCTGGTCAACCGGGCGCCTCGCTACGTCTACGTGCTTGGCGAAGTGGGCGTCCCGGGCCGCTACGAGCTGAGCGGTCCGACGACGGTGATTCAAGCGTTGAGCATGGCCGGCGGTTGGAAGATCGGCGCCCATCTGCGTCAGGTGGTCGTGCTCCGCCGCGGCGACGATTGGCGGTTGATGGCGACGATGTTGAATCTACGTCCGCCGCTCTATGGCGATCAGCCCTGCCCGCCGGACGAAATCTGGATCTCCGATTCCGACGTGGTGATCGTGCCGAAGAACCCGATCCTCGTGGCCGACGAGTTCATCGAGTTGGTCTTCACGCGTGGGATCTACGGCGTGTTCCCGATGACCTCGACGCTGACGTTCACGAAGGTGAGCACGTTGTAGTTGTATTCCTCACGCTCCGCGTGAGGTCGGCAACACGCGTTCGGTCGGCGTTTTCGTGTCATCACGCGGAGCGTGATGAGTACGAACTACTGGACGTCGTTCAAAAAATCATCCAGCAGTTCGTCTTCGGGATCTTTCTCGGCGTCGCCCTTGGATGCCGCCGGTTTTGGTTTGGAATTGTCTTTGGATTTTTGCGGATCCACGGCGGGCCGCGCGAAATCCTCGCCAAGATCTTCTTGAAGGGCCAATTCGAAATCGTCGTCTTCTTCCTCGACGATGATGAAATCGGGCTCGTCGTCCGGGACCGGGGCCGGCTTGGGCGGTTCCTTGGCGAGTTTTGCTTTCGAAGGTTCCTTGACCGGTTCGGTGACGTCGTCGGGCGCATGGACGCCGGTTGGGGCTGCGTTCTTGGGGGCGTCGCCGTTTGACGAAGGTTCGGCCGGAACCACGGGCGGCAGCTTGGACCGGTCGCCCGAGAACTCGTAGCTCACGCGGAACGTGATCGGTCCGATCGTGAATTTTGAGCCCGGCAGCAAAGGGGCCTCGCGGATGCGGCGTCCGCCGACGTAGGTGCCGTTGAGCGAGCCGGCGTCCCGGATCATCATCACCCCGTCTGCCAGATAGGCCTCGCAGTGCTGGCGGCTGATCATGCGGTGGCCCACCGTCAGATCGGCGTCACGGCTGCGGCCGATCGTGGCGGGCAGGTTGAGTACAACCTCCCGCTTGTTGGCCTTGCCGCCGACGACAATCAGCTTCGCTTGCATGACGCGGGCCTGGAGGGAACGGTCGGGGAAAACATACGGAGGGCGCAAAACGGAGGGAATCCGAGCGACACCGGCCACCAATTCGATAATACTTTGGCGGAAAAGACTTGCCAACGGCTAAAGTCGGCATGATCGAGAAAGTTGACTGCAATAGAGATAGTCGCCAATAGACATTGCCCAACGGGGGGGGTGTTGGCGTGGGTAGCTGAAAATCTTTGACGATAAGGTGTAATGGATGGCTTTTCTTCGAGGAAAACACAATTAATCGGTTTCGACAACCCTCGATGTCGGGCTTCTCCTAGGCGGAGAATGTGACTAAGATCCCTGGATCATCACGGCCTATATGGCGAGGAAGTTGGCGGAAGGAGAGATCGAATGGGAGAAAAGCTGACTTTCCAATACGACCGCGACGCGGACATCCTCTATATCAACAAACGTGAACCGTACGCCGAGCAGGAATCCGAAGAACTCGGCGATGAGGTTATCGCACGGCTGAATCCGACGACGGGCGAGGTCGAGAACGTGGAAGTCTTGTTTTTCTCGACGCGGCTGCTGAGAAAGGAGCTTTTCGAGCTTCCACTGTCCGCGGAATTGCATTTAACCGTCGGCGGATAAGTAGCCCCCCTGGGGAATCTCGGTACAGGTTTTTCTTCTTGTGCCCCCCGGCAACCCTTTCCAGTTGCGGGAAGTTCTGGTAGGATTCATCGCCCGTGGAAAAATGTGGTACCCTTGGGATGAGCGTCGCCGGCGGTGAGTCGGCGGCCGAGTGGCGAGCGCACGCCGCAACTCATTGTACCACAACAAGATAGAACGCCTTGCGGGTGTAGCTCAGTTGGTAGAGCACGACGTTGCCAACGTCGTTGTCGTGGGTTCGAATCCCATCACCCGCTCTTTTTCATTTCCATTCCCCCTCTGATGCATTTGAAGCCCATGGCTCACAAGACCCCCCCCGAGTCTGATCTGGTATCAGCCGACCCAATCGATCCGGAAACCGCCGCTGCCGAAGAGGAAAAGGCCGAGGAGACACAACCCCTCGAATTGGAGGTGGCCATCGAGAAAAAGGGCGCCTGTGAGCGGCACGTCACGGTCACGATTGCCCGGGCGGACATCGACCGGTATTTCGACAAGGAATTCACCGATCTGGTCAAGAAGGCCGAAGTGCCCGGTTTCCGGCCCGGCCACACGCCCCGCAAGCTGATCGAGACGCGGTTCCGCAAGGACGTGACGGATCGGGTCAAAGGGACGCTGTTGATGGACGCCATTGGCCAGGCGACCGACAAGGAGGATTTGTCGGTGATCAGCGAGCCGGATCTGGACGTTGAGGCGGTCAAGTTGCCAGACGAAGGGCCGATGACGTTCGAGTTCGACGTCGAGGTGCGGCCCGAGTTCGCCACGCCGCAGTGGAAAGGCCTTTCGATCAAGCGGCCGGTGCGCGAGTTCAGCGCGGCGGACGTTGACGTGCAGTTGAAGCGAGTCTTGGCTCGTTGGGGTCGGTTGATCCCGAAGGACGGGCCGGCCGAGACGGGCGACTACATCACCGTGAACCTCAAATTCACCGACGGCGATCGGGTTCTTTCGAACGCCGAGGAAGAAGTGATCCGCATTCGTCCGACGCTGAGTTTCCGCGACGGCAACGTCTTGAAATTCGACAAGCTTATGGCCGGCGTCACGGCCGGCGAGACGCGCGAAGGCAAGGCCAAGCTGAGCGACGACGCGCCGAATCTGCCGTTGCGGGGCAAGGAAGTGACGGCCACGTTCGAGGTGCTCGAAGTGAAGCAGCTTGAACTGCCCGAGCTGACCCCGGAATTCCTGGAATCGGTCGGCGAGGTCGAGTCGGAAGCCGATCTGCGCGACATGATCAAGGACAACCTCGTGCGCCAGTTGGAGTATCAGCAACACCAGCAGGCCCGCGAGCAGGTGACCGCCGCGTTGACCGAGGCCGCCAAGTGGGATCTGCCCCAGGAGATGCTCAAGCGTCAGAGCCGGCGCGAGTTGCAACGGGCCGTGCTCGAACTGCAGCGGAGCGGCTTCAGCGAGGAAGAAATCCGCCGCCACGAGAACGAGCTTCGCCAGCACAGCATGGAATCGACCGCCCGGGCGTTGAAGGAGCACTTCATCCTGGAGCGGATCGCCGAGGACGAAGAGATCGAAGTGGACGAGGCGGACTACAACGACGAGATCGCCTTGATCGCCACTCAGACGGGCGACAGCGCTCGCCGGGTCCGCGCGCGGCTGGAGAAGGGCGGCATGATGGACGCCCTGCACAACCAGATTATCGAGCGCAAGGTGATCGACAAGATTCTGGCCGCCGCCACGTTCAAGGAAGTGCCCTACGATTTTGAGACGGGCGAGACCGAAGCCATCGATCGCGCGGCCGCGGGCCACGACGAGGACATTCCCGAGGCCAAACCGGAGGGCCATGAAGAACACGCCGAGGACGCATCGCCGACGGAGGCGTAGGGTGGGCATCGCCCACCGGGCCGACGCGACCCGCAAAATCGTTCTTGAAATTGCCCGTGGTGGGCGGTGCCCACCCTACGGTCGCGGCTGCCCCAACTGTCGAATTTCTTTCCGGCGCGACGGTGCTCCCCGGGCTATTCTTTAGCAGGATTTCAACGACACCTATTCAATCCCCATACGATTTGGGTTTTTCGCTCATGAGCAATTATCAACGTCCGCCTTTGGCCAATCCCTCGCTCGATTACCGCGACTATCAACGCCAGCGTCAATTGACGTTGGGCGACTTGCTGCTCGAAAATCGGATCATCCTCTTGCAGGGCCCGATCCACGATGCCAACGCCAATGAATTGGTGATGAAGCTGCTCTACTTGCAGAGCGAGAACCGTCGCAAGGACATCCACTTCTACATCAACTCGCCCGGCGGAAGCGTCACGGCCACCTTGGCCATCTACGACACGATGCAGATCCTCAGTTGTCCCGTGGCCACGTACTGCGTCGGCCTGGCGGCCAGCGGCGGGGCCGTGCTGTTGGCCGGCGGCACGAAGGACAAACGATACGCCCTGCCCCATGCCAAGGTGATGATCCACCAGCCCTACGGCCAGGTCGGCGGTCAGGTCTCGGACATCGAAATCCAGGCCGAAGAGATTCTCAAGACGCGCGAGGTGCTCAATGAAATCCTCGCCCAGCACACGGGCCAGCCGATCGAACGGATCGCCAAGGACACGAATCGCGACTACTACATGACGGCCGGCGAGGCCAAGGACTATGGGCTGGTCGACGGCATCCTCACCACGCAGAAAGTGGCCGAGGACGAGGAAGAAGAGAACAACAAAAAATAACGGGTAGGGTGGGCATCGCCCACCAAAGAACCGCGTCAAGTTTTTGGTGGGCGATGCCCACCCTACAAGAATTTCTCCAATAACGAGAAACGACCCATGACTTTGATTCCGTTTGTTATCGAGCGAAGCGGCCGCGACGAGCGGGCGATGGATATTTACAGTCGTCTGCTGAAGGACCGAATCATCTTCCTGGGTTCGGCCATCGACGACGACGTGGCCAATTCGATTGTGGCCCAACTGCTGTTCCTCCAGGCCGAGGACTCGAAGGCCGACGTGTATCTCTACATGAACTCGCCCGGCGGAAGCGTGACGGCGGGCCTGGCTATTTACGACACGATGCAGTTCATCAACTGTCCCGTGGCGACCTACTGCCTGGGCCAGTGCGCGTCGATGGCCGCCGTGCTGTTGGCCGCGGGGGCTGAGGGCAAACGCAGCGCTCTGCCCAACGCGCGGATCATGATCCACCAGCCCCTGGCCGGCATGGAAGGCACGGCCGAGGACATCATGATCCACGCCAAGGAGTTCACCAAGATCAAGGAACGGCTGAACAACATCCTGTTGAAGCACACCGGCCACCCGTTGAAGAAGATCGAAGAAGACACCGACCGCGACCGCTTCATGACGGCCGCCGAGGCCCGGGATTACGGGCTGATCGACAATGTGATTGAGCACATGGGGTGAGGAAGAAGGGATTTAGGGATTTAGGGACGGCGGGAGTGATTGAGGGAATCTGGGATTTCAGATTTGAAATTTGAGATCCTTTTGATTGGCGCGAAATTCTCGTCTGCCTGTTCTTCCTCTCTTAACTCACTCCCCATTGCTCTGCTCCACTGCATTTGACGCAGATTTCCTAGATTCCGTATCTGTCATCCGGTGCGTCCAAACCTCTCTGGACGCCGGATTAGGGCATCGCTATATTCCGCGAGCTTGTCTAGACCCCGCTTTCGGTGGGAGAGTCGCCGATGCGCGATTGGTTGAGGATTGGATTTTTACTCTTGGCATTATCCGCGCTGGCGGTCTGCGCCGGCGCGGCCGTGGCACAGCAGTATGAACTGCAGGCGAGCTATCCGGTTCAAACGACAAGCGATCCGAATTCCTCGGCGACGTATCCGGCGGGACCGTCCACCTATCCAAGTGGACCATCGAACGATTCGGCAGCGTCTTCGAGTTATCCGGCTGGACCCTCGTCGGACGGCGGCTATCGCGTGGCCAACCAAGAAGCAGTCTCGCTCGATGCGTCGAGCGGCGTCAGCCAGACAATAACCACAGTGGGCGGAACGTATCCGATCGAGCGTCTTCCGCCGATTGATTCATACTTGCCGCAGCCGGTCGATCCGGCGGCGAAACTGACGCAGCAGTTTCCCGGCGGGTTGATGTTGCCCGACAATGAAGAGATTCAGTCGGCCGAAGGTCAACCGGCCAAGAAAACCCTTCCGCCCGGCTTGCGGCGCGAGGGGTGTTTTCAAGGGATTACGCTAGGCGGCTCGTGGCTGGCCACCGGCTCGGGCCACGACGCCTTGGGATTAGCCGAATCGAGCGTCGAGGCCGAACTCGTCCTGCCATCGCTCGTGCCGGAATCGTATTTGACGATTGCGCCCAGCTACGGGATTCATCGTTTCGACAACCCGGGCGGATACGATATTCCCGACGAGGTCCACGACGCGGCCGTCGCGTTCGGCATCCGTGGACGCGCCAACGAGCGGCTGAGCTACCAGGCGAAAGTGGCCGTCGGCTGCTACAGCGATTTTGACAACGAGAGCAGCGAGCAGGTCCGCGTGCGGGGATTCGGCATGGGCCTGTGGAAATGGAACTCGACGGTCGATTTGATGTTCGGCGTGGCCTATGTGGATCTTCAAAATTGGCCCGTCGTGCCGATCGGCGGATTCGTCATTCGACCCGACGACGGCCAGGAGTGGCGCGTCACGTTTCCACGAATGGCCTACGCACGGCGGCTGTGCGCGTCGGGGGCGTTGGGTCGGCCGACGGAATATTGGGGGTCGGTCGGGCTGGAGATGGGCGGCGGACGTTGGGCGGTCCGCACCGAAAGCGACACGACCGACGACACGACCGACGACATGACCTACAGCGACTGGCGGCTGGTACTCGGCTTGGAACAGAAAACGCTCGACGCATACAACCTGAACTTCGACGTCGGCTACGTTTTTGGTCGCCGGATTGAATACGACGACGAACACGAGTCGTTCGCTCCGGACGACACGATTTCGCTGACGTTGACGGGACGATTTTGAGAGGGTGTCCAGGAATTCGGACTCCATGAAAAACCGAGCCGCGACCGTGAGGGAGCGGTTGAATGCCTACTGAGTCACAACCGCTCCCTCACGGTCGCGGCTCGGTAAAATTGCGAATTTCCAAACGACCGCAGACGATTTTAAAGACTCGAAAACACGACGAGGCCCGACATGGAAGTCCGGCGATCGGTTTATTTGTTGCTGGGCGGCTTGCTCCTGCTCGGCGGCTGTCGAGCGGCCCGGCATAATGCGATGCTCGAACAAGAGCTTCGCATGTACGAGGACCGCATCTACGAGTTGCAGGACTGCCTGCAAGAGACGCGGTCCTCGCTCGAGGCGCGTTCCCAGGAGAACGAATCGCTCCGCCGGCAACTGGCCGAGGGCCGGGGATCGGAATCGAGCGAACGTTCGTCGGAGGCCGTGCCTGCGCCGACGGAACTGAAGATCGAGATCCCTTCGGCCGGTTCGTCCGGCAGCGGCGTGCCGAGCTTGCTGCGCGGCAGCGAGGCGCCGAGCGAGCCGGCGGGCGGGTCTTCGCCAGCGTCGGACCGCTATGGCGTGCCGCCGGGCATCGAAGGCCCGTCGACCATCCCTTCGCCCGCTTCGCCCTCGGAGGAGATCGCGCCGCCGGCGACGTCGGGCGCGATTCTTGACGCACCGGGCCGCGAGGGTCCGTCGATCGAAACCACCGACCACAGCGCCCAGGCCGCGGGCATCGACGTGGGCGAGCTGGCCATCGAACAGATCGACGGCGGCCCGGCGACGACGGACGGCGACGGGATTTCGCTGGTCGTCGCGCCGCGCGACGCGAGCGGGGCACCGCTGCCGGCGGCCGCGCCGATCTCGGTGGTCGTGGTCGATCCGGCGATTTCCGGTCCGGCGGGCCGCGTGGCGCGGTGGGATTTCACGCCGGAAGAAGCGTTCGCTTTGCGCGAGGCGTCCTCCCTGGGCGAGGGTTTTCGGTTACGCCTGAAATGGCCTCGGCAGCGTCCGGCCCACAAGGAACTCCATTTATTCGTTCGCTACGAGACGGCCGACGGGCGAAAGTTGCACGCCGAGACGCCGTTCGACCTCGGACAACTGACCGTGGCCGGGCCGCGACAATCTGACGCGCCGACAGCCAACTGGCAGCGACGCAAGGCCCAGCCCATGCCCCGGCAATACGCGGACGGAACGCCGGCATCGCAATGGTCGGGCCGGTCGATGTCGTCCTCCGAAGCGCCGGGCTGGGGAACGTCGCCGGCGGCCGCGCCGGGTTTTGACGCCCCGGAATCTCGCGTGCCCGAGCGACGATCTCCGCAAAGTGTCGCGTCGCAACCCAAGGCGCCTAGCTGGTCGCCGGAGCGGCGATAGGCGAATCATAGGCCGTGGCCGGCTCGCCTTCGCGGCCCATTGCGGTAGAATGCCTGATGGAGAATCATACACCCCCATAAGACATTACATTTCACAGGGAGCCGATCATGAACGCCAATCCGCTGCAAAAGTTGGCCTCGTTGGGTCAGAGCATCTGGCTCGACTTCATCCAGCGGAAAATGCTTATCTCGGGCGAACTGGCCCAAATGATCGAGCGGGACGCGGTGACGGGGATCACGTCGAACCCGGCTATTTTTGAAAAGGCCATCAACGGCAGCAACGACTACGACGAGGCGATCCGCGAGTTGGCCGCGGCGGGCCACGACAAGTTGGCGATCTACGAGCGGCTGGCCATCGACGACGTTCGCGGGGCGACCGATCTATTTCGGGGCGTTTACGACCGGACGCACGCGCGAGACGGGTACGTGAGCCTCGAGGTTTCGCCCCACCTGGCCAACGACGCCGACGGCACCATCGAAGAGGCCCGGCGGCTTTGGAAGGCGGTCGGTCGGCCGAATCTGATGATCAAGGTGCCCGCCACGACGGCCGGTCTCACGGCGATCGAGCAATTGATCTGCGAAGGGATCAACGTCAACGTGACGCTACTGTTCAGTCTGGAACGGTATCGCCGGTCGGCCGAGGCGTATCTGGCCGGATTGCGACGCCGCGTTTCGCGGGGCAAGCCGCTGGATCGGATCGCGTCGGTCGCCAGTTTCTTTTTAAGCCGGATCGACACGGCGATCGACCCGATGCTCGAACAGTTCCTCTCGGCGGGCGGCGCGAAAGCCGACGCGGCGGCCGCCCTGCTGGGCAAAACGGCCGTGGCCAGCGGCAAGGCGGCCTATCGGATCTATTGCGAAGTCTTCGCCCCAAAGGCATTCGACGAACTGGCCGCGTGGGACGCGAAGCCCCAGCGGCTGCTCTGGGCCAGCACGAGCACGAAAAACCCGGCCTATAGCGACGTGATGTACGTCGAGCCCTTGATCGCGCCGGAGACGGTCAATACGCTTCCACTGGAAACGCTCACGGCCTACCGCGACCACGGGCAGCCCGCCGCGCGGCTCGAGGAGGGGCTGGACGAAGCCGAGCAACTTCTCAAGCGACTGCCCGAGCTGGGCATCAATCTCGACAAAGTCACGGCGCGGCTGGAGACCGAGGGGATCCAGAAATTCATCGACCCGTTCGACAAGCTGCTCGATTCGCTTGAGAAACACCGGCTGACGGCCGTGTAGGGGCACGTCGTCGTTAGGCTGTGCCTGCCCCCACTCACGGACGGGCCCGGAACGGAGACAGTCGCCTCCGCGGCGCCCGCGTCACTCGACCGTGAACACAAACTGGTTCTGCGAGTCGGTCTTATACGTCTCGTACAGCGGGCTGTAGCTTTTGGCCTGAACCGTCTTTCCGTCGGGCAGGAATTCCAACAGCCGCAACCACGCGCCGCCGCCGATCGGCTGGACTTGGTAGTCGACCAGCATTTCGTTGACCGGATTGCCGTGGTCGCCCTTGCTGACCTGGAATCCAAGACCGTCGCCGCAGACGTGGCCGTTGATCACCAGGAAGACGTTCGCGTGCTTTCGGATCAGCTTGTTCCATATCTCTTCGCCGTCGTTCATGCCGCCCGCCGTCTTGTAACTGTGCGGATTCCACCGCTGCCGATTGCTCTTGGCGGCCCAATCATATCGGGTCGAATCGTCGTAGAGATAGGCGTGCGTAAAAACAATCGCCTTGCGATCGGCGTACTTGCGGAGGATGCCGTCGGCCCACGCAAGCGTCTTGTCGCGCGGCCCCCATTCCAGCCCGACGACAACCCATTTCTTGCCACCCGCCTCGAACAGATGAAAATTGTTCTCGATGCGTCCCGGCGTCATCGTTCCGCCGAAGGTGGGCCACTTTTCAAAACGGCTCGGGGGGAAATAATCGTTCATCAGGATTGTGCGGGCCGCCGACTTTCCCCCGTTGGGATAATCGTGATTGCCCGGCACGATGGCGTAAGGAACGACGCCGTCGAGAATGCCCATGCCACGGCTGGCCCGTTCCCATTGGATCCGCGTGCCGCGATTGGTGATGTCGCCGTTTTGAAGCACGTAGGCGATGTTGCGTTTGTCCCGATGGTCCACGATCCATTGCGTCTGCAACCGGAGCAGGCCCGGGAACGTTTCGGAGTAGTGCTGTGTGTCCGGCAGAATGACCAGCGTCCACGAGCCGGGCACAAACGGCAGGGGCGGCTTCGGACGAGCTGCTTTCTCAGCGCCCGTCGCGATTTGAACGCACAACAGAAGCCCGAGAAAAACGCCCGTGCAAACCAGAAAACCGCGGCGGTCCATGATTTGATTTCTCCTGGAAAAAACACGCGAAGGAAGGGGAGTCGGCACTTCGTCCAGACAAGCCGCCACGAACGGCGGCCCGCAAAAAGGGAGGGAATATCAACTGTTTACGATCATTATACCGCCTGCCATCCCGTGTCGCCAACTCGTTCGCCGAACCGTCGGCGTCTTGCAGACCCTTGTTCCAGGGGGTAGGATGATGGCTACGGCGTTTTGTGTAATATAAATGCGGCCGAGTGCTCCAAGAACCGATGCCGGCCGGCGAATGGCTCATGGCTGTGTGCGCGTGAATCGATCGTGCAATAGACAATTCTTCCCATGAATCTCCTGACCTTATCCTGGGCTCCATGCTCGACAGCCGGCCGACAGTCCCCTTGGCGAACGGGACTCATAAAAAGGACTTCCTCATGTTCTCTTCCGACTCTCCACAAAACCCGGCGATCGAACCGCGCGAACTCAAGGCCGCGATGAAAGCCTTCCGCAAGCGGCTCAAGCTGACGTGTCTCGACGACCAATCGCGAATCGGCGTCGGGCCCATGTCCAGCGGCCGAAAATCAGGCATTGTCGGCATCACCCCGCCGAACCAATTCCCCCAGGCCGTCTGGGACGAACTGACCCGCCAAGGCCAACTCAAGTACAGCGGCAACGGCCAATACGAGCTGCCGTGACGCAGTAGGCAGAGGGGCAGGAACTTGTAATAGCCGTCGGCGGAAGCCCACGGTCTCGAAAAACCGTAGGGTGTGTCTGGACGCATCTCGTAGGTCAGGCTGTGCCTGACGGGATCGACGTGGAGTGCCGCTGTCAGGCACAGCCTGACCTACCATCTACCGACCGCCCCGCTCCGCTAGCACCGCCGAAATCGCGTCCGCCACCTTGCGGCCCAAAAACTCCGAACCCTTGGGGTTGAAATGCACGTTTCGACGATACTGATACTTGGCCAGGTGGGGCGCGACGTATGTGCATAGATCGTTCACCTTCACGCCGTGCCGCTTCATAATCTTTGCCGCCGCGTTGTTGAAGAGGATCTCGTCGCCCGCGACTCTGTTTCCGGCGCCGGCCGGCACGGGCGTGGTCGTTGCCCAAATCAACGTCGCGCCCGTCGCCTTCAATCGCACGACAAGCTTATCGAGGTTCTCGGCGTATTCCTCGGGCGATCGGACCTGATCGCCGCGAGGGTCGGCCCGTCCGTTTTTCATGTGCTTCAGGTCGTGCAATCCAAAATTGAAATGAATCACGTCCCACGGCTTCTCGCCCAGCCAGGCGTCGAGTTGATCGAGCCCCCGGGCCGTGTCGCCGCCGTTCATCGGAACCCGATGCACGTTGGCCTTGCCGGCCAACATCCGGCGAACCGGAAACGTATAGCCCATCGAAATCGAGTCGCCGATCAACAACACGCGCGGCAACTTGGGATCGTCCGTGATTTCGGCGAACACGGCGCTGGGGTCGGCTTTGGGTTTGACGGCATTTCGTGCTCGCGATGGCGGCGGCGCGGCACTCGCGGAAATCGCCGATAAAACAAGAACCAACGCGAGAGCCATAAGCACGAAGCGGTATTTCATGGGAAGACCCTTGGGACGGAGAATATTGCGGAGTGAAGATTACCATATTGTCTCTGATTCACCGGCCCAAATCAAGTTGGTGTCTTGGACGGGGCAGTAATAAATTGTGGCGATGGAATTAGGATATGGAACCAGGCCGCTCCGAAGGAGCAGCCGTTCACCCAGCCCAGGGCAACGCCCTGGGGAACCGTGAAATCACAAAATGGATAGTCGGGCCAACGGCCCAAACGTTCTTCCCAGGCGAGCGGTTGGCCCGTTGGGCCGATGCAGCGGACCGGTCTTCACTTCCCCAGGGCGTTGCCCTGGGTTGGGTGAACCAAGGGCCTTCGGCCCGGATTCATCCCCTTTTGAGCGCGGCGTCTTACGGTGTTCTCTTGGATGCGTCCTCGGATGAACACGCTTTCGGATGAATCGGCGGATCGGAAAATAGCAAGACAATCAGGGCTGCAGCCTGGAAGACCCCGGCAAGGACGAGGTCCATCCAGGCCACATAAGTCACCGGCTTGAAGCTCGAAGAACACCAGTCGGTTAGAGAAAGCGTCATCAAAAGGAAAAATGACGTTGCCCAGGCACAGATGCGAAAACGCCGGGCCCTCCAAAACACAATGCTAGCCACCACGTTCAAACCTGCCAACGCCAGCATTGCCACCGGCCATGTCATTGAGGCGAAAACCGAACAGACCACCGCGACAACCACGGTCAATCGAAGCAGGCGGCTCAGAGTGAACTGATACTTTTGCCCTCTTGTCCGATGCGGATCAGTCACTGTCCGCCCCGTTCTCCTCGCCCGTCGCTTGGGCCAGCACGTGTTCCGTGCTCGTCGGATCAACCGCGCGGCAGCATTCGCTCAGCCGCATGGTGATGTCTTCCATCTCGCCGCGCCACGCCTCGTCGGTCGTCTCGGGCGGGGTGAGCTGCACCAATTCGGCCACGAGCAGGATCAGCCGCAACAGGTGACGGAAAACCATGCCCTCTTGCTTCTGAAGCTGTTTGCTGGTGACGTAGTTGTTGAAGTTGCCGCCGAATTCCAACACCTCGCCTGCCGCCCAAACGGCCGTGGTTCGCAGATCGTGGACGCCCGGAAATTCGAAATCGAACAGCCGCCGCAGCTTCTGCGCGAAGGGCAGCACGTAAACCGGTTCCTCGTCGAACGTGCGTTGCGGGCGGAAATCCTGTTCGTCGCGCGGCTGCTCGACCAGCTCCTCGGCCGTGGCCAGTCCGAGCCGCAGGAGTTGCTCGTCCAATCGCGTGGTGGCCAGCGGGCCGGGCGGAAGCTCGTGCTGCCGAGGCACGCGAACAAAATGAGCCACCGAACCGGGCAACTCCAGCACGCTTTCCATCGCCTGGATCCGCTCGGCCCGATCGGCAATGCCCAACTGGTTGATCAGAAACACGGCGTAAATCGGATTGATTCCTCGAAACAACAGCAGTTTGCCGAGGTTGCCCGTCGCGTGGGCCAACTCAGGCCGATACGGCGGCGGGCCGGTGGGTTCGGTCGCTTGATCCTTGCTCCGCGGGCTTCCGCCGGCGGCTAGGATTTTTGAGGTCTCAATACGGTCCGATGTGCGTTTCGATTGACCCAGCGTCAAGGCAGACGGCGCGGATGACCTCGACTCCTTGTGCTCGGCCGACTCCGACGCGGGCTTCGGCGCGGAAGCACTGGCCGAGCCGGCGGCACTCGATGACGCCGAGCCGGCGGCGCCCGGCGGTTCCGGCTCCAGCCGCACGAAGCCGGCGCGGTGCAACGTAATGAGCATCCGGTCCAGTTCGCGTTGGCCCGCTTCGAGTTTCTTGGGATCCATCAGCCGTTGGCCGACCAAGTGGCGAATCCGATCCACCTCCGGCGACGCGTCGAGCATGTAGGCCAGCAACCGCCAAGGCAACGGCCCGCGGCTCGACAGTTTGGCCGGGCTGGCCTCGCACAGCTTCTCGAACTGCTCGCGGTTCCAGTACTGCTCCCCGGCCCGTCGCGTGGGCTGTTTCTTCTTGAGCCGCTTCTTCTGCTTCAGCAGGCCTGGGTCTTTCGTGTCCTCGGGAATCTGGTCGTACTCGACCTTCCACCGCTGGATGCGCACGTCGTCCTCGTGGGCCAGGACGTAGACGAACCCACGGTCGTCGAACTGGGGTCGGCCCGCGCGACCGAAAATCTGATGGGCCGTCGTGGCGTCGAGCAGTTTTCTCTTGCCCGGCGGTCCTTTGACGAGGCTCGGCACCACCACCGACCGGGCCGGCAGATTGATCCCGGCCGACAGCGTTTCAGTACACGTGGCGACCGACAGAAGTTTTCGCTGAAACAGATCTTCGACGATCCGCCGATACTTTGGCAGGACGCCCGCGTGATGTACGCCGACGCCGCGTTGTAGGATGGCGCGGAGCTTCGGCCCGGCCCCGCCCGACCAATCGTGCTTGGCCAGTTCGTCGGTCAATCGGGCCTGCTGAGCGGCGTCCACCACCTTCTTGCCTTTGAGCGTTTCGGCCACGCTCCAGCATTCTTCGCGGTTGAAGCAGAAAACCAGGGCCGGCGTCATCCGCACGCCCTCGCCGCCCTTGGCCATCATCTCGAGGTGCTCGGTCAGCAGCCGGTCGGGCACCCACTCGTAGGTCAGCGGCACCTTGCGCTCATCGCCCTGGACCAGCTCGATGCTCCGATTGTGGGTGCGCCGCAGCCAGCTACAAAATTCGTAGGCGTTGCCCACCGTGGCCGAAAGCAACAGCGTCCGCACGTGGGCCGGCAGCAGGGCAAGCGACAGTTCCCAAACCACGCCCCGTTCGTAGTCGTTGAAACTGTGGAACTCGTCCATCACGACGGCCGACACGTCGTCGAAGTGGAATTCCTCGCCGTGCAGTAGACGATTGAAGAGAATCTCGGCCACGACGACCAGAATCTTCGCGTCGGGATTCTCGCGTCGGTTGCCGGTGACCAGTCCCACGTCGTCGGGCATGAACCCCCAGTCGGTCGCCCGATGTTGCATTTCGCGGAATTTCTGCTCGGTCAGCGCGATGAGCGGGGTGGTGTAATAGGCCCGGCGGCCCGAGTGCAGGGCCTCGAACAGGGCCGCCTCCGCGATGAGTGTCTTGCCGGTGCCGGTCGGGGCGCAGACCATGAGCCCTTGCTTGGCTTCAAACCACGCGAGCAGGGCATCTTCCTGGAGCGGATAAGGATCGTAAGGAATCGCGTCCAGGTAACGCGCGGCCAGTTCGTCGCGAGAAGGTGTCGGCGTAGTCATGTTTGTCGTGAGACCTTCCGCGAGTAAGAATTGCGACAATTTTACCAGTCAAGCTTCTTGTCGCATCGTTCGACGGGTGTCCGAAGTCCCTCAACAATCGAATTTTTCATTCCTGGAACGGATACGAGGCACAACGTCTCCTGAATAGCCCGCCAATCATCTTCGGAGACCAATACTCCGCCGTGACGCTTGCCGACAATCCGAACAACTTCATGCGTTTCGGCCAGCCTATCGAGAATCTCCTCCAAACGTTCCATTGTCTCGTTTGTTGTAAGGATCATCACGCGCTCGCTGTTCTCTGTTGGGAGAAGATACCCTTTTAATGCACGGGAACTGGAATGGAAGCATTTCCCGAGTTCTTTTCCAGCGGAGCGGCTTCGTAAATCTCAAACGTGAACTGATCCTCGGGCCCGGTCCTGTATTGTTCATAAAGCGGGCTATAGGTTCTAGCTTGAACCGTCTTCCCGTCGGGTAGAAACTCAAGCAGCCGCAGCCAAGCCCCGCCGCCGATCGGTTGGCGTTGATAATCGACGGCCATTTCGTTGACCGGCGTGCCGCGCTTGGTTTTGCTCACTTGGAAGCCCAGGCCATCGCCGGCGATGTGTCCGTTCATCACAAGAAACACGTTGTCGTGCTTTTTGATGAGTTTTTGCCAGATTTCCTCGCCGTCGTTCACGCCGCCGGCCGTCCCGTAGACATGGGGATTGTGCGGCTGCGACATGCCTTTCTTGGCCCAGTCGAATCGTGTCGAATCCCAATCGAGATACGCATGAGTGAAAACGATCGCTTTTCGATCGGCGTATTTCGCGAGGATTCCGTCGGCCCATTCGAGTGCCTTGTCGCGGGGCCCGAATTCGAGGGCCACCACGACCCACTTCCTTCCGCCCGCCTCGAACAGATGATAACTATTCTCGATCCGTCCCGGTTCCATCGTTCCGCCGAAGCTGGGCCATCGATCGAACCGGCTCGGCGGAAAATAATCGTTGATTTTGGTTCTGCGATCCTTGGTAAGCCCGTTGGTGCGGTGATCGTGATTGCCCGTCACGATGGCGTAGGGAACCACCGCATCGAGCGTCGCAAACGCCCGGCTGGCCCGTTGCCACTCGAACGGCAGATTGTTGTTCGTCACGTCGCCCGGCTGCAAGACATAGACGATACGACGCGAGTCCTTGTGATCGACGATCCATTGCGTCTGGAGCCGTGTCAGGCCGGGAAAGCGTGTCGAATAATTCTGAATATCCGGCATGATGACGATCGTCCACGAGCCGGGCACGAAGGGGAGCGGCGGCTTGGGTTTTGGCCGTTCGACCTTTTTCGTCGCGGTCTTCTCGACCTTCTTCGGCAAGTCCTTCTTGGCCGCCGTTTGCGCCGCCGCCCGCTTCGGCTGGACTTGCTTCAAGGCGGCCTGTCCGGCGTTCGCCGACAAACCAAGCAGAAGAACAAGCCCCAACGAAAGAACGATTTGCGTCAGAAAGCTGCGACGATTCACGGTAGAATGCCTCTAGAAGAATAAAAAAACCGCGGTAGGTCAGTCAGTAGTCAGTAGGTCAGGCTGTGCCTGACAATCATCCAGAGTTCGTTTGGCGGCGTCTTGGCTTTCTTCCGCGGGCTTACGCCCGCGGCTATTAGAATGATCTCTTCCAGCTGCGGCGATTAGGGGGCAACCTGTCAGGCACAGCCTGACCTACGTGCCATGATCCTAAAAACCTCCGCGTCCGTGGTGAATAAACCCGTTAAAAAAGACCCCGCCCTACTCCTCCTCGCCGTCCGGCGGGAGAACGTCGTCCAGTCGGGCAAACATCGGCCGCGGCGGCTGGGCGTGGGAACCGTCGTAGCGGAAACGGGGCGGCCGCGGTTCGTCGGTCGGTGGGTCGTGCGGCGTTTCGGAGGGGCTGAAATCCATGCCTTCCATCTTACCACGATGCCCGGCCCGACGACAACGTGCTGCCGCAAAACACGCCCCCCGGCTGGTCGAATTTGCGGAAGTCTGCTATCTTGGGGGGTTGGTCAGTAATCGTATTTGACGAATTGTGTCTCAAGGATTTACCCCATGCCCACGGCCACCTGCCGAAAACCGACGCCGTGCAACCGGCGGCCGCGACGCGAAGATCTGGGCCCGGACGAGGTGCTTTGCCACCATTGCCCGGCCAAGTGCTGCTGCTATTTTGCCCTGCCGATCGACAAGCCTGAGGATTGGGAGGATTTTGAGTTCATTCGCTGGTTCCTTCTTCACGATCGGGCGACCGTGTTCGTCGAGGAGGACGACTGGTACCTACTTGTCCATAACCGGTGCAAAATGCTCGGGGACGATAACCTTTGTAAAGGCTACGAAACGCGGCCCCAAATCTGCCGCGACTACGGCACCGACAAGTGCGAATACGAAGACGAATGGGTCTACGACCAATATTTTGAAACGCCCGACCAGGTTCTCGAATATGCCGAAGCCGTGCTTGGGCCGAAAGACGGCGAGAGCATCCGCGGCCCGCGAAACCAATAAGCAGCGGGCAGTTGAACGCTGGCGTCCACCCTTTTGATAGAAAGGTGAATCATGGGCTATCTAAGCTCAGTTGGGTCTGTCTTGGTTGGACTTACCTGTATTGGTTGTGGTGGCGCACCATCACAACCCCCTGAGGCGTTAAAGAACACGGAGACACTGCCAGTTGTTCCTGAAGAATGGATCGCTAGATCGAGTCGAGAATGGCCGCAGATTGTTCTAACCAACGACGCGCAATTCAATGGCCACACATCATTACAGGGAGCAAGCAGTTTCCTTGTCAAGACGGATGACAATCGTGTATTGGCAGCCACGGCGGCGCACTTGATTGGTGAAGCGGGTGGTGTTGAGCCGCCGATCTCTGTCAGTCAGCTCTCATCAAAGATTCGCTCGTGGAAGATGTTTCCAAGAACCGTGCCTGACCATTACATTGAGGCTAACGCTATTGCTGTTAAAGGGCTAGACAAGAAAAATCTTGATTGGCTGGTTTTGTCTATCAAGGACACACAGAATTTGCCTAGTTATCCCCTCAAGATACGAAAAGAACCCGCTCAAGTCGGCGAATCGGTGTATCTGATCGGTTGCCCCTACTGTGAGCCGTCGGCCAGACAAAACGTCTACACGGGGAAGGTAACAGAACGCCATTTCGGCGATCGATTCCGTTACAGCATCACTCCTGCGGTAGACCTCCACGGATTCAGCGGTGCGCCGATAGTTGACGCAAATGGACTTCTTGTTGGCGTAATGACCATTTGTTTCAGTCCGCAAATGTCGGGCGAAAAGTTTTTCGAAGCGGGTGGCGAGGACATTGCCTCTATTCTTCCATTGCTTGAATCAAGTCCCTGACGAAGCAACTTAACTGCAAAGTGTAGAATCATCGTGTCCAAACCCGATCGCATCACGCCTCGTACGTTAAAAGGTTTTCGCGACTACTTGCCCGCGGCGATGATTCCTCGCGAGCGGTTGATTTCCACCGCTCGTCGGGTCTATCGGAGTTATGGCTTCAGCCCGATTGATACGCCCGCGCTGGAGTACCTCGAAATTCTGGCCGGCAAGGGCGGTGAGGAGACCGACAAGCAGCTTTACAAGTTTCAGGACCACGGAGGACGCTGGGTCGGCCTGCGGTTCGACCTGACGGTGCCCCTGGCCCGATTCGCCGCCGAACATCTGGCCGAGTTGGGCACGCCGCTGAAGCGTTATCACATCGCGTCGGTCTGGCGCGGCGAGAACACCCAGCGAGGGCGCTATCGCGAGTTCATGCAGTGCGATTTCGACACGATTGGCACACGGTCGATCGCCGCCGACATTGAAACCGCCCTGGTGATCCACGACCTGTTTCGCGCCTTGGGCTTCGAGGAGTTCACGATCCACGTCAATAATCGCAGCGTGCTCACCGGGTTGTTGGAACGCCTGGATCTGGCCGATCGGGCCGTGCCCGTGCTCCGGGCGCTCGACAAATTGGCCAAAGTCGGGCCCGTGCCGGTGGCCGAGGAGATGAAGGCCATGGCCGGCGCGACCGACGCCCAGGCCGAAGAGGTCTTGCGTTTGGCCGCCATCGAGGGGAGCAACGATTCGATTTTGACGCAGCTTGAACCGCTCGTGGCCGGTAGTGAAACCGGCGCCGCGGGCGTGGCTCGTCTGGCCGAACTACTCGCCGGCGTCCGCGCCGTGGGCGTGGCCGAGGCCCGCGTGAAACTCGACGTGGCTATTGCCCGAGGACTGGATTACTACACCGACACGGTCTACGAGACATTGTTGGACGCCCTGCCGGGAATCGGCAGCGTCTGCTCGGGCGGGCGTTACGACAACCTGGCTGAACTCTACACGAGCCAGGAATTGCCCGGCGTGGGCGCCTCGCTGGGCCTCGACCGGTTGCTGGCGGCCATGGAAGAACTGGGCATGGTCGAAAAGGTGGCCACGCCCGCGCCGATCTTTATCGCGATGTTCGACGCCAACCGCCTGGGCGACTACCTCCGCCTGGCCGCCGCGCTGCGTGCCGCGGGCCTGGGCGTAGAACTCTACCCCGACGCGAAAAAGCTCGGCCAGCAACTGAAATACGCCGACCGCCGCGGCCACCGCATCGCCCTGATCGCCGGCGAAGATGAATTCACCGCCGGTGTCGTGCAGGTTAAAAACCTCGCCACCGGCGAGAAACAAGATGTATCCTGGACGGGCAAGGACGCCGAGGCGTTGGTCGAAGCCATCACCCGGATACTCAACCCCTGTTAGCCATCGTAGCACTCGAATCGCCGGAATTCTCCACATGAACCTCGGTGACATCTACCTCAAAACCGCACTGCTCATCCTCGCCGGCTCCACCCTATTGCCAGTCGTTGTGGCCTGGACCATTCACCGCCTCAAAAAATGGTCATGGAACATCTTGCTGCCGATCGCCCTGCTCGTTGCATGCGTTCTTACCATCGTCGGACTCAATACGCTTCACCATCCCCTGTTCGTCGCTTGGCATCGGGCACAAAACACCACACTGCCCCCGGCCGGCTGCGTGCGTTACGAACCCACCGCCACGCGATTGCTTGCGGCCTACAGAATGAGCCGCCCGGCATTTGACCGGTGGGTGGCCGATTACCCGTGGAAACTCATGTCGCTCGACCCGACTGACGGGCTCATCCTCTGGGACAGCCAAAACCTCGGCTTCAGCAAACCGGAAGCAACCTTTGCGACCGAACGGGCTCCCAACGGAAAACAGCTCAGGGTATACTACGAACGCGGCATAATGTACTTATCATACAACGCGATGTGAGCGACTGGGGGCGTGTATGAGCCCATCATTTGTGCAGTGGAATCGGATCGCTAGAGCATTTGTTGCGATGATCCTTGTTGCCGTTTCCTTGTTTTTAGCGAATATGGTGGGCTTCGAAGGCGGGAATAAAATCCGTGGGTACTGGTGCTTCGGCTGGCCATGCATGTATCACATGCGAAGCCAAACGTGGGAGAACGTGGATGGGTCGCTTGAGCCCAACAGCCGATGGTATTTTGGGTCCGACCTGTTTGGCGGCGAACAATTTTCCGAACTCGCCACGATGCCCTCGCTCGAATTCTCCGAGCCTAGCGTTGCTCGGATGAACGCCTACCTGGCCATCCTCATCCTCGGATGCACGTGCTTCGTCATGATTTCGACTGAGTTCTCGCGATTCCCTCGTCAGTGGACGCTTCGACAGTTGATGGCTGTCGTCGTCCTGGCGGCGGTGCTTCTTGGGCTAATTCACAGCGGACCGCTTCCTTGGTGGCCGGTTGTGACCTGGAAGCCGCTCGTTTTCTTCCCCATTCTCTTCGGCCTGATCTGCACCGCGATGACAGTGGATTTACTGCTCGCCCGGTCCATCGGCTTCATCGTCCGCAGGTATCGCGACCGTGTAGGTGGGTAGATCCGGCGCTACGTGCCCGACGGATCGCTGCCGCCGCGGCCCGCTGTTTTTTGTAGGCCGCCTTGCCGCCGGCCACCGCCGTCTTGCCCAACAGCACGGTCGCCGCGTCGGCCTTCGCGCCGCCCGCCGCGACGCACCCTATACGTTGGCCGAGTGAAGAACGAGTTCGGTTACTTCGGGCGGGCAGTTCAGACGTACCGGCACTTCGCCCGATAGGCCGCGGCTGACGTGGAGGATCGTCGGCGGGCGGTGGAAAACGCCCGAGGCGTAGCGCACGCCCTGGCGGCTTGGGGCGAGGATGGGCCCGATGAGCGGCAGGCGAATCTGGCCGCCGTGCAAGTGGCCGGCCAGCATCAGGTCGAAATCGTGGGCCACGGCCCAATCCAACTGGTCGGGACTGTGCGAGAGCAGAATCCGTAGCGGTCCGTCGCTCTCGTCGCGCGGCGGCGCGCCGCGCATGTCGGCGGCCGGCGCGAACCACGGCAGCTCGTTGCCGGCCAGAACGACCGTGGCGCCGTTGATTTCCCGCTTGATCCAGCGTCCGCCGAGATCGACGAGACCCATCTCGCCGAGCGTCGCCCGCAGGCGGCGTGAATCGACCCGGCGATCGTGGTTGCCCAGCACGAAATAGACGCCGTGGCGGGCCGTCAAGGGGCCGAGCAGTTCTGACACCCAATCGATGCACTCGTCCGCGTCGACGATGTCGCCGGTCAAGGCGACCAAGTCGGGCTTCAGTTCGTTGCTCAGCTCGACGACTTCGCGGAAAAAAGCTTTGCCGACGCGGCCGGTGAAGTGGAAATCGGACAAATGCACGATCGACAGCCCGTCGAGCCGAGGGTCCAACCGCGGCACTCGCAGGCCGCGGCCGGTGAAGTCGATCTGGAGGATCTGGTTGCCCGGCAGTTGCGTTAAAAAGTGATGCGAATGTTCGTCGTGGTTCTCGGCGGACTCGGCGGCGCGAACCAAGTCCACGATCCGGCCGCGATGGGACCACAGCAGGTCCACCGGGCGACGGCCCAGGCGGTTCCAGAGCCAGACCGCGCAAATCGCCGCCGCCAGCGCCCAGCAGAGGACCACGTAGACCAGCGCGATCGCCGGGAGATCATTCCAAGCGAGGGGCTTGCCCGGCCGATACTCCAGACGCACCAATTCAACCGCGAAGACGACGGGCACGAGCACGGCGGCCGCGAAGCCCGCGGCGCTTACGGCATGAACCGCCTTTCGCGGAAGTCCCGTCGCATGGACCCGATTGGCGAAGCCGGCCCAAAGAACCGCGTGTCCGAACAGGGCCAGCGCGAGGAGGAGAAGGTCCATCGGTCTAGCCCACGTTCATCACCAATGAGGTCACCACGGAGATACTTGTTTGATAATAAGAACATGGAACCACAGATGAACACAGATACACACAGATAAAGATCAATAAATCCATCTGTGTGTATCTGTGTTCATCTGTAGTTTCAATAACTCTCCGTGTTCTCCGTGGTGAAATATCCCGTTCAAGTTTTTAGAGAGCCGGACGCGGCAATGACTGTTTCGACCGTATCGAGCAACTGGTCGAGGCGGAACGGTTTGTAGAGCACGGCCTGCAAGCCGGCCTGGCGCGCCTTGACGATCGAGTGGCCCGGGTCGTAGCCGAAACCCGTCATCAGCACCAACGGCACGGTGTCCGCGCCCAGGATCTCTTGCAGCTTGACCATGAAGTCGTAGCCCGAGAGATCCGGCAGGCGTATATCGGCGATCACGACGTCGTAGCCGCCTTCGGTGAGCATGTTGCGGACCATGAAGACGGCCTGGGCGCCGTTGGGGGCCGTCTCGACGACGCAGCCGTAACGCTCCAACAGGGCGTGGCCGGCGCTGCGCACGCTGCTGTCTTCGTCGACCAACAGCACACGGCGGTCGCACAGGGCGGGGCGCGGCTCGAACGCCAAGGGTTGCGGGTGGGCTTGAATGGGCGCCATTTTCTGGCCCACGCTCTGGATCACCTGCTTGATGTCGCGGGCGTGGCGGAGGATTCGCTGCAACCGTTCGACGACCTCGGGTTCGTGGCCGATGTAACGCTCCATCAGGTTCACGGCCTCGCCGAGGATTTCGTCCACCGGCAGCGCGACGGCCGCGTGGATTTGCTCGACGCTCTGGGCCGTGGCCGTGGCTTTTTCGGCGACCAAAAGCTCCAGCGTATTGAGCGCGACGGCCACGTCGCGGGTGAATATCTCGAGGAATTGCAGGTCGCTTTCCGTAAACGCCCGGGGCTCGGGACTCTCGACGTTGAACGTGCCGATCACGTCGTCGTGCAGGACCAAGGGAACGGTGAGCGAACTTTTCGCGCCGGCCGCGCCGCTGAGATAGAGCGGATCCTCGGTCGTGTCCTCACACAGGTAGCTCTTGCCGGTCGCGGCCACGAAACCGGTCACGCCGTTGTCCTGGGGTTGGGCATACAGCACGCGGCCGGCGGCCTCGGACGTCATGCCGACGGCCAACAGCGGTTCGAGCCGTCCGGTCTTGGCGTCCAACAAACGGACCTCGACCACCTCGAACTTCAACAGGTCTTGGGTGTAGTGCAGGATGTTGGACTTCAGCAGATCGATCCGTTCGTGGATGGACATCCGCGAGAGTTCCTCGGGCGACAGATCGGCCAGCTCCAGGCCCGCCTGGTGAATGGCCGCCAGCTTCTGTTGCTGGAGCATCTCTTGCGACACGTCGCGCACCGTGACGATCAAATGATGGGCCGGCCCGCGAAGCTCGCGGACGGGCGCGGCGTGAACGTGGAAATACCGGTGATCGCCGGCCCGAAGGTTCGAACCGCTGGCGCTGCCCGTGGCCAGCGCGGTGTGGAACGGGCAGAAATCAGGGCCCAGGATTTCGGGATTTCCCAGGGCCGCGTAGAAATTGGTTCCGAGCAGGTTCTCTTGGCCGCTCCAGCGGCGGATCTGATCGTTTGCCCAGAGAATGACATTCTCGCCGTCCAACAGGACGACGCCGTCGGGCATTCCGTCGAGGATTTGCTCGTTTTGGAGGAACTTGCCGATTTCGAGCGTCTGCTCCAGGTAGTCCTTCGAGACGAAGACGCCCTCGAACGGCTCGTGCTTCAGATAGGCGAGCCCTCGCACCAGACTGGTGGCCGTCACCGGCTCGAACTGATCGGCCAGCGGACCCAAGACTTGCTGGGCGGTTTCGCGCGAATCACAGACAAACAGGATCTTCGGTTTATCCGACAATGCCCAAGGGCTCCTCTGTCACTCGTCGGGTAGCCCCGTCATTCGGGGAGGCAATGCACCGCGGTCTCATCATTATTATAGGGCCGGTCGGGCCATTCTACAACCGGCGTCCATCGCCCCCTTTTTGCCTATGTCTTGCATCGGACGGCGGCGGGTGAAGATTAACTGTTGCCCGCGGACGGAGCTGTTTTCCGAAGACACCGATTTTTCCCACGCGGTTTGTCCGGAATGTTCCTTACAGGCCGTTGTGGATCGGTTCGGATGGAGTGGGGCGAAGTCGCGAAGGTCCTGGTGGGGCGAGTGCGGCGGCGCGGGCCGGAATGGTTCCTTCGAGCGGATGAAGTTCGCCGCACTCGCCCCACCCTTCGATTCCGCACTCGCCCCACCCTACCTGGAGAAAAACCCGTGCAATCCGTCCGGGTTTTTCGTCGGACGACGGGGTCTCGGCCAAGTCGCTTCAGTTCCTCGCGCGTCGTCGTCGATCAACACCAACAGCAACGTTTCGAGGGCACTCGAGCCGGTCTGATACCACGGAGGTTCGACGATGTGGCGCGCCTTTTTTTTGGCGGTTGGAATTACGCTGTGCATCGTGGGCACGGAGTGCCTTGGCCTGGAGCGCGTCGTCCTGAAATTGCGAGACGACCCCCCGAAGGTGGCGGCGGGGTTCTTCGATTCCACCCCTGCCGCGACCACCGGTCCGCGCAAGACGATCGTCGTGCGGCCACACACGCCGTGGAGCCTTTTGGCGCTGGGAGCCGTGGTGATTCTTTACGCCTTCGACCTTCCGCGGCGGATCAACGGGTAGCGCCGTTCTCGAAAACCGAACCATCAGAAAACCGAGCCGCGACCGTGAGGGAGCGGTGTTATGCGCCAAGAACGCATTTGAGCGACGTTGGCCAGGAAAACCAGTCCGCCCGCGTCCGCTCCCTCACGGTCGCGGCTCGGTTTTCTGAAAAATCCCGCCTCCCGTCCCTCGCCCCCCGTCCGCTCGTCACTTCCCTTCGCGCAGCCGCTCCAGATATTCCTGCGCGTTTTGGCGGTGGCTTTTGGGCATCTGCTGATCGGTCAGGGGGTCGGCCTGGCCTTGCTTGACGGCCTCGAATTGTTCGTGGATGGCCTCGCCCACCGCGTCTTTGCGATTGGGGCCGTCGAGATATCCGGCGACGGTCATGGAACCCTTGCGGACGTCTGAGGAGCGGACCTGGGAGTTATGAAAGGTGGCGTCCGCCTCCTTTCCGTGGGCGCCGCCCGGCAGGTGACCGTAGCCCGCCTTCAGCCCGTGGCCGCTTTTGTTGACTTCGACTAGCATCCATTCGCTCTCCCCATCGCCGTCCCCGTCGTCGTCGCCGCACATCTGGCCGCGGCATTGGGCCATTTGGTCCATGGCCTCGTCGAGCATTTCGACCTGGTCCATTTGCTGCTGCATTTCGCCGAGATTTTCGGCCAACTGCCGCATGGCCTCTCCGGCCTCGCCGGGTTGGCCTTCATTGCAGCATTTCGAACACTTGCCCAACTGGTCGGACAGCTTCTCCATCATGTTCATCTGGGGCATCTGCTGCTGGAGTTTGGCCAGTTGTTCCTCAAGCTTATTGGCTTTTTCGAGGTCTCCGGCGTCGCGCCGCTTCTGGATTTCTTGCTCCAGCTTCTCCCGGGTCTTTTGATGGGCCTTGGCGATTTTCTCCAATTTTTCGGCCATTTGCTTGAGTTGATCGGCCATTTGCTTTCGCTGGGCCTCGTCGAGCTTGTCGGACGCGAGTTCCTGCTGAAGCTTTTTCAACTCTTCCATCGCTTTGCCCAAGTCGCCCTGCTTCATGGCGTCGGCCAGGAGATCGGCGGGCCCCTTTTTTAGATTATTTAACTGGCGAAACTTGTCCTTGAGCCGCTCGGCGCCGCCCAGGCGGTCGCGTTGCTCCTGGACTTGCTTGGCCAGATCGTTGAGTTTCATTAACGCTTTCTTGCGGTCGGACGGGGGCGCCTGTTGGAGCTTCTTGAGGTCTTGCTGAACCAGCCGCAGAACGTCCTTCACTTCCTTGAGGCCCTGACGCTCGGCCTTCTTGCGCTGCTCGGCCAGCTTCTTTTCGAGTTTCTTCGCGGTCTTTTTGACCTGCTTTTGCACGTTCGCGCGGTTGGCATTTGCCTGGGCTGAACGGCTCGGCCGGGCCGGACCGACCAACACGATCAGTAGGAGAACGATTACCCCGGGAATCAACGGGTAAAGCAACGGCCGCGACGGTTGGACCCGTAGTTGGTCGGCCACGTTGATCCGCTCGACTCGCCGCGTGGCGTCGTTGACCAGGGCTTGGCCGGGCGGCGAGTGGCGTTCGTCGTCGGATAGGGCCAGACTGCTCGACACGCGTTCCTTGAGCCCGAAACGCCGGTCGAGTTCCACGGCCGCGTCGAGTCGATCAGCCCGGGTCGCGATGGTCCACGCCCAGGCCGCGATAAAGCCCAAAGCCACGGCGGCGGCCGGCCATGCCCAGACAGGCACACCCAGCGACCAGAACCGTCCGACCAACACCAGCACGATGGCGACGCCCAATGCCGCGGTACACGTCCAGCCGAGCACGGCCACGAACCGCTGGACGCCCAGCCGCCGTTGGGCCCGACGAACCTGCCTTTCGATTTTGTCCATGGCCGATGCTCCTGGGTAGCGATGTCGAAAATCGTCTTTCCATGAAAAAACCGAGCCGC
>DATECS010000310.1:0-3705 GCA_035286785.1 Thermoguttaceae bacterium
CACTAGCCCAAACCAACCCCCTGACCCAATCCATCGACACCTTCCTGATCCACTCCTCGCTGCCCGTCGACATCCGCCACAACTCTAAAATCTTCCGCGAAAAACTAGCCGCCTGGGCCACAAAACGTCTCACTAGCCGAACCGACTGGAAGTGACTACATTAGACAGGGATTAGAGATTGGGGATTAGGGATGGGATTTTCGACTCTATCCCCGACTTCTAATCCCCAATCCCTAATCCCCAATCCCTATTCCTCCCCCATGCCCACCCTCGTCACCGGCGCCGGCGGCTTCCTCGGACGACACCTCGTTCAGCAGCTTCTCGCCCGGGGCCATCGGGTCCGGGCATTCTGCAGGCACGACCATCCCGAACTGGCCCGCGAGGACGTGAAAGTCATCCACGGCGACCTCACCGATCCGACGGCCGTAAGCGACGCTTGCAGGGGGATCGACGTCGTTTTCCACACCGCGGGCATGGCCGGCATCTGGGGATCGTGGAAACCGTTCTACGCCGCCAACACGCTCGGCACCCGATGCGTCATCGAAGCGTGCCGCCGCCATCGCGTGGCAAAACTCGTTTTCACGAGCAGCCCCAGCGTCACCTTCGACGGCCGTTCGCAGGAAGGCGTCGATGAATCGGCTCCCTATCCGCGCGAGTGGCTGTGCCACTACGCCCACACCAAGGCCCTGGCCGAGCAGGATGTCCTCCGCGCCAATGGACGCGACGGCCTGGCCACCTGCGCGCTGCGCCCCCATCTGATCTGGGGCCCCGACGATCCGCACCTTTGCCCGCGGATCATCGAACGTGCCCGGTCCGGCCGCCTACGCCGCGTGGGCGACGGCACGAATCGGATCGACACGATCTACGTCGAAAACGCCGCCGAGGCCCACCTGCTGGCCGCCGACGCCCTGGGCCCCGGTTCGCCGGTCGCCGGTCGGGCCTACTTCCTCAGCCAGGGCGAGCCGGTCAACTGCTGGGAGTGGATCGACCGCCTGCTGGGAATCGCCGGATTGCCGCCCGTCCACGGGTCGATCTCCCTGGCCGCCGCTTGGCGTTGGGGTGCCGCGATCGAGTGGTCCTACCGCCTACTTGGCATCCACCGCGAACCGCCCATGACCCGATTTCTCGCCGCCCAGTTGGGCAACTCCCACTATTTCGACATCCGCCGCGCGCGGACCGACTTCGGATACGAACCGCGCGTCTCCACCGAAGAAGGCCTCCGCCGAATGGCCGGGGCGATGAGGCAGACCGTAGGTCAGGCTGTGCCTGACAGTCAACGACCGAAATTCTGAAAAACCCCACCGGGCTCGTCCCGGTGGCTCGTTGGTTTGGAAACCACGGCAAGCCCCCTTCCGCTTCTCGTTCTCGGGCCGAATGTTGTTGTTGTCAGGCACAGCCTGACCTGCGAGTGCGACGCCGCGCCGCCAGCCCCATCAGCCCAACCGCCAACAGAACAACCATCGAAGGCTCGGGCACTCCCAAGGCCGCTTCAACGACCGGAGGGTGCCAGGAGGGATCTTCTTCACCCCAATGCTGGGCCAGAATCGCGGCGTCCAGCGCATCCACCGTCCCATCCTCGTTGAAATCGCCGTGCCCCCACAAAGTGCCCTGCTGTCCCCAATTGGCCGCCATGATCGAAGCGTCAATTGCGTTGACCCATCCGTCCAGCGTCGCGTCACCCGGCAGTGGCGCGATCGTGTTCACAATCAAGTCACGATAGATCGATAGATCGGAGCAGAAGGTGTCCAATCCAAAGAGGGGCTGGGCATTCTGGGGCTGATTGGCATATTCGCTCACCGCGTGGATCAGTCCTGACAACTCCCATTGTTCGTCATTCTTGTGAAAGACGCCCCCGCCCGAGTCGCCAGGAGTGGCTTGGGCCTCGTAGGCGGTTGCGCCGTTGATGCCGCCGGGATATTGGTCGAAATCGGTCGAGAAACCGGCAAATTGGTTGGTCGTGCTCAACTCGACCGAAATCCCGGTTTCGTTAACCCGATTCGTCCCCCAGCGGAGCGTTCTTCCACTGCCGAAGTAATAGCCTTCCCTGTCGCCGGGCGGCGTGGTGACGGTCCATGTCGTGCCGTTGACGTCCCAAGCCGTCACGTCGTTCGCGCGATTCTGTCCATTGCCGACCAGGATCACTTCATCGCTCACGTCCAAAGGCGTCTCGGCGATCTTCAGCGTGGGCAGCCACGGATCCTTGGTGATCCGATACAGCCGGAGATCGGTGTATTGCGACAAGCCGAGATCCGATGGATTCGTCAGCCGCTCGGTCGTTCCAGATTCGACCACGTAAGATTGGCCGTTCAACGTGATGTTGGAAGTCGTAACGTGCCAGGCCGTGAGAACCCAGCGGTAGCCTAAATATATTCCCGTCGTGTCGTCCCAAGTCCCCAAGGTGTTCTCATCCTTGACTCCCACGTTGGCAAACCCAAAATCGTCCGTCGGCGCCGTCGTGTTTCCTTGCGTCGTCGAAACAACGACCGCTTCCGTCCTGGCAACCAGGAAACCCGATAGAAACAGGCCCGCCACAAGGGCGATTCGCAAGCGACAGCCGAGAGAGTCCACGGTATCTGTTCCTGATCGCGGCCGAGTTGGTGGAAAAGACATCAGACCGGCCCCATATAACTCTATTCAACTCAAAATCGCCCCCGAAGTCAAACGAAACGCCGCCTCGTCCAACTCACGCACCCCCAGGATGGGCCATGCATGGGACGCCTTGTCAAACGGCCCGTCAAAGGGTACCTTCGTTCCTTTGGCATAAATGGACCGTAGCGCGCTCATGGTTGCAAAACGACCCGATAACCAGCGAATCGTCATTACCGGCGTGGGCCTGACCGCGCCGAACGGGAACACGCCGGCCGAGTTCCGCGAGAGCCTGCTGGCAGGCCGTAGCGGCGTGACGAACTACGAAATCCGCTATTTCGGCAAGACACTTGCCGGCGTCTGTAATTTCGATGAGTTGAAATACCAACGCCGCAAGGAAGTCCGCCGCGGCACCCGGGCCGGAAGCGTCGGTATCTACTGCGCCCGCGAAGCGGTGACCAACGCCGCCGTCAACTGGGACGCCACGGACAAATCCCGCGTGGGCGTTTATGTCGGCATCACCGAGCACGGCAACGTCGAAACCGAAAACGAAATCTACCAGATCAAAGCCTACGATTACGACTGCCGCTACTGGTCCCACCACCACAACCCGCGGACCGTGGCCAACTCGCCCGCCGGCGAGATTGCCTTGAATCTGGGCATCACCGGCCCCCACTACACGATCGGCGCCGCCTGTGCCGCCGGCAACGCGGGCATCATCCAAGGCGTCCAGATGCTCCGGCTGGGCGAGTGCGACCTGGCCCTGGCCGGCGGCGTGTCCGAAAGCATCCAGTCGTTCGGCATTTTCGCCGGTTTCGCCAGTCAAAACGCCCTAGCCCGACACGACGACCCCACGAAGGCCTCGCGCCCGTTCGACCGCGACCGCACCGGAATCGTCGTGGCCGAAGGAGGCTGCCTGTACGTCCTCGAACGGTTCACCGACGCCAAGGCCCGCGGCGCGAAGATCCACGCCGAAGTGGTTGGCTACGGCATGAACACCGACGCCACCGACTTCGTCCTGCCCGACGCCACGCGACAAGCCGAGTGCATCCAAAAGGCCCTAGCCAACGCCGGCCTTGCCCCCGACGAAATCGACATCGTCAGCACCCACGCCACGGC
>DATECS010000311.1:0-5015 GCA_035286785.1 Thermoguttaceae bacterium
CCCGCCGCCCGTCGTCGCCTGATCGCCCTGATCGTGCTGCTGCCCGTGATGGTCGTCGCCGGCGGACTCTTGGGCGGTCATCTCGCGGTCCCGCTCTCCCGGCTCGATCCGTCCATCGAACTGGCTGAACGAATCCGTGCCGAACAGCTCGGCCTGGTCCAAGACACGACCGACGCCAGCGACGCCTTCCGCAACACCCAGCGCCCCGTCGAAGAACTCTACGCCGCGGCCGACCGCCAGCGCGTCAAACTCGCCTGGGCCGGCCTCGCCCTGGGCATCTGGGTCGGCCTGGTCGTCGGCCTCAAATTGATTTCCCTGGCCCGTTACCCCCAACGCCTCGACTACGACCCCAACCCGTCCAACTGCGTTTCCTGCGCCCGCTGCTTCTGGTACTGCCCCCGCGACGAAGCAAACCACGAAAGACACGAAAAACACGAAATCAAAAAACCGTAGGGTGCGTCTGGACGCACCACCTCAAACCCAAAACCGAGCCGCGCTCCGTGAGGAAGCGGACAAATCAAATCTATCTATCCATCCCCACAAAAACCAAGCAAAAAACTCTTTCGTGTTTTTCGTGTCTTTCGTGGTAAAAAAAACTCCGACGCCCCATGCCCCAACCCGACAAGTCACCCCCCAACGACGCCTACCTAGCCGCCCGTGTGACGGCCGCGATCGCCGCCGTGTTCGTCGCGGTGATCTGTGTCCTGCTGGCCGCCGACTTCGCCCACCGCCAGTGGAAAGACCCCTTCGACTCGCCCGACTTCCTCGCCCTGAAATCCCAACTCGCCGCCGCCCCCCAAGACGAATTGCTCAAAAATAATCTCCGCGCGCTCGACCACCGTCTCCGCCGCGAGTTCTTCCGCCGTCAGCGTTTCGCAACGATCGGCGCCCACCTGCTCCTGCTGGGCGTCATCGTCCTCGTGGCTGCCGACAAAACGGCCCGCGTCCTCCGCCGCCGATTGCCCACGCCCAGCCCGATCACTCCCCCCTCCACCGCGAATCCGCGTCTAGCCGCGTCCCGCGCCGCCGTGCGCGCCGTCGTCCTCTCCGGTCTCACGATCGCCGGCCTGGCCCTCTGGGCCACCCTCACCGTCGGCACCCTCCTGCCCACGAATCACGACCAACTCGCCGCCGTCAAGAAATCCCCCGTCGAACCTCGCGCCGCCTCTCCGTCAACCGCGCAAGAAGCAACCTCCGCCCCTGCCTGGCCCTCCGACGACGAAATCGCCGCCGCCTGGCCCCGTTTCCGCGGTCCCTGGGGCAACGCCGTCTCCACCGACACCGCCGTCCCCACCACCTGGGACGCCGCCACCAATAAAAACATCCTCTGGAAAACGCCCGTCCCCCTGCCCGGCAACAACTCGCCCATCGTCTGGCTCGACCGCGTCTTCCTCTCCGGTGCGGACCGCAAACGCCGCGAGGTCTACTGCTTCGATGCCGACATCGGAAAACTCCTCTGGACCCGCGAAGCCCCCTCGACCCCCCAGAGCCGCGCAAAGCCGCCCAAAGTCGAAGACGCCACCGGCTACGCCGCGCCCACCATGACCACCGACGGCCGCCGCGCGTACGCCATCTTCGCCAACGGCGATGTCGTGGCCCTCGACTTCGCCGGCCACGTCGTCTGGTCGCGCAGCCTCGGCGTGCCCCAAGAAAACATGTACGGCTACGCCGCTTCGCTCGCCCTCCACGAAAACCATCTCTTCATCCAATGGGACGAAGCCACGGCCGACGACGGCCTCTCAAAAATGATCGCCCTCGACGTCCTCACCGGCAAAACCGTCTGGCAAGTCAAACGCCCCGTGACCGGTTCCTGGAGTTCCCCGCTCGTCGCCCGCCACGCCGGCCGCGCGATGCTCATCACCGCCGCAGATCCCTGGGTCATCGTCTACGACCCGACCGACGGCCGCGAGCTCTGGCGGGCCGAAGGCATCCTGGGCGATCACGGCGTCACGCCCGTCGTGGCCGACAATCTGCTCCAGGTCGGCAACGAATACGGCGAGTGGCTCGCCATCCGCCTCGGCGGCTCGGGCAATGTGACCGAAACCCACATCGCGTGGCGCGGCGAAGACGGCCTGCCCGACACCGTGAGCCCCCTGGTCGCCAACGGCCTGCTGCTGCTCACGACCAGCTCCGGCGTGCTCACCGCCTACGACGCCGCGAAAGGCGAAATGCTCTGTGACAAAGATTTTGAAACCGAAATCACGTCCTCACCCACCTTGATCGGCCGATACGTCTACCTCTTCGCCAAGGACGGCCGCGGTTTCATCCTCGATCCTTCGCGCGACGAGTGCAAAATCATCTCCGAAACCAACCTGGCCGAACCCTGCGTCACGAGCCCCGCCGTCCACAACAACCGCCTCTACCTCCGCACCGAAAACCACCTATTCTGCATCGGCACCTCCAACGCCCAGTCCAAATAATACGCAAGTCTTTTTACCGCGAAGACGCAAAGAACGCCAAGAAAGAACCAAACAAACTTTCGTGTTTTTCGTGTCTTTCGTGGTAAAAAAGAAGCTCACATGACTTCCCCCGACGAACCAACCACCGACGCCCAACGCCAGTTCGTCGACCAAGCGGTCGAGCATCTCGGCCGCGCGCCCGACGCGCTCATCCCGATCCTCCAAGCCATCCAAACCCAATTCCGCTATCTCCCCGAACCGGCCCTGCGTCGCGTCTGCGAAATCACCGACATCACCCCCGCCGCCCTGACCGGCGTGGCCACGTTCTACGACCGCTTCCGCCACCGTCCGCTGGGGCACCACGTCATTCACGTCTGCCACGGCACGGCCTGCCACGTCAAAGGCGCCGGCGTGGTCCACGACGCGATCCATCGCCGCCTGAACATCCCCGACGGCGAAGACACCGACGCCGACGGTCTTTTCACAGTCGAAAAAGTTGCCTGCCTCGGCTGCTGCACCCTGGCGCCCGTGGTCCAGATTGACGGCACGACCTACGGCCGCCTGACCCCAGCCACCGTGCCCGAGATGCTCGATGATTTCCTGCGCAACGCCGACCGCCACGCGTCGCCCACCGAGCCCCTCGTCTTCGACGGCCCGTCGCTGGGCGAAATCCGCGTCGGCCTCGGTTCCTGCTGCGTCGCCCAAGGCAGCGCCAAGGTCCACGACGCCCTGCGCCGCGTTTTGGCCGACACCCGCATCCCCGCCACGGTCAAACGCGTCGGCTGCGTCGGCATGTGCCACCAGACGCCGTTGGTTGAAATCGTCCCCGCCGCCGGCCCGTCGAGCCTCTATGCCCACCTCACTCCCGACCGCGTCCGCCGCGTCGTGCTGCGTCATTTCCGCCCCCAAGGCGAGTGGCGCCGCCTCCGCCACCGCGCCGCGGACCTGCTCGACCGCTTCATCGCTGGCCAGGACGCCGCTCAAGAAAACCTCTGCCGCCCGTTGGACGCTCACGAAGGCCCGGTCTGCGAATTCCTCGGCCCCCAGCGTCGAGTGGCCACCGAATTCTGCGGCCACCACGACCCGACCGACCTCGACGAATACCTCCGCCACGACGGCTTCGCCGCACTCGACAAATCCGTCAACCAAATGACGCCCGACGCCGTCATCGACGAAATCTCTCGTTCCGGCCTCCGCGGCCGAGGCGGCGCGGGCTTTCCCACCGGCCTGAAATGGCAGCGCGTTCACGAAGCCCCCGGCGAGCTCAAATACCTCATCTGCAACGGCGACGAAGGCGACCCCGGCGCGTTCATGGAC
The DNA here is from genome assembly GCA_035286785.1 of Thermoguttaceae bacterium. Taxonomy (GTDB): domain Bacteria; phylum Planctomycetota; class Planctomycetia; order Pirellulales; family Thermoguttaceae; genus UBA11386. Next base: position 3,717 of record DATECS010000311.1, read on the forward strand.
CGCATGATCCTCGAATCGTTCCCTTATCGAGTGATTGAAGGCATGGCCATCGCCGCCCGCGCGGTCGGCGCCCGCGAAGGCTTCTTCTACATCCGCGCCGAATACCCGCTGGCCGTCCAGCGCATCCGCGAAGCCATCGCCCAGTGCGAGGCCCGCGGCATCCTAGGCCGCTCAGCCGACGAAAATACGTCTAAAAAATTCTCCCTCCATCTCTCGATCAAGGAAGGCGCCGGCGCGTTCGTCTGCGGCGAGGAAACGGCCCTGCTCGCCTCGCTCGAAGGCCGCCGCGGCATGCCCCGCCTCCGACCACCCTTCCCCGCCACGTCCGGACTGCACGGAAAACCCACGCTCGTGAACAACGTCGAAACCTTTGCGTTGGTTCCCTGGATCCTCCGTCACGGCGCCGACGCCTTCGCCGCCCTGGGCACCGCGAAAAGCAAAGGCACCAAGGTCTTCGCCCTGGCCGGCAAGATCCGCCGCGGCGGACTGATCGAAGTCCCGATGGGCGTCACGCTCCGCCGCATCGTCGACGAAATCGGCGGCGGCGTGGCCGACGGCCGGCAATTTAAAGCAGTTCAGGTCGGCGGTCCCTCCGGCGGATGCGTACCCGCCGCGCTGGCCGACACCCCCGTCGATTACGAAGCCCTCGTCGGCGTCGGCGCGATCATGGGCTCGGGCGGACTCGTGGTGCTCGACGACCGCGACTGCATGGTCGATATCGCCCGCTACTTCCTCCAATTCACCCAGGACCAGTCCTGCGGCCGATGCACTTTTTGCCGCGTTGGCACCCGGCGAATGCTCGACATCCTCGACCGACTCTGCACTGGCCACGGCCGACCGACCGACCTCGACACCCTCGAAACGCTCGCCCACACCGTGCGCGACGCCAGCCTTTGTGCCCTGGGCGGCACGGCCCCCAACCCCGTTCTCTCGACTCTGAAACACTTCCGCGACGAATACGAAGCGCACCTCGCCGGCCGCTGTCCCGCTGGCCGTTGCAAGGCTCTGATCACCTACGAAGTCACCGACCGCTGCATCGGCTGCACCCTCTGCGCCCAGCACTGCCCCGCCGACGCCATCCCCATGACCCCCTACAAACAACACGCCATTGACCCACAAAAATGCACCCGCTGCGACACCTGCCGCGAACTCTGCCCCACCCAAGCCATCGAAATCCGTAGTCAGCAGGCAGCGGGCAGTCCATAGACCGTAGGCCGGGTCATGACCTTGTCTTTACCCACAAATACCCACATCTTCACAAACCAAATATCAAAAACTCTCGGGAAAACGAGCATTCCT
>DATECS010000312.1:0-6870 GCA_035286785.1 Thermoguttaceae bacterium
TGACATTGACTCCAGGGCAAAACTCCAGGCAAACGCTTCCCTGCGCGCCTTCATGCCTCCCATTTTAACCGAAGTAATGCAAAATCTCCTACCGCCGTTTTCCAGCCTTCAAAGCCCATGCAAAAGCTGACATGCACCCGGTCCGTCGTCCCACCAAGAACCGCCCTTGACTGTATTGCGATATGCAGTACAATTAAGGATAATGAAGGAGGTAAGTGAAATGCGATCTCGATCATCCCCCAAAGTCCAAGCGGCCAAAACGGCCAGTCCTTTGATGGTGCGGCTGGACGAAGAGAGCAAGCGGTGCCTAGCCGAGGCGGCCGGCCTGCGACAGATAAGCGTGAGCGATTACGTCCGCGCGGTGACGGTTCCCCAGGCGCGGCGCGAAATTCAGGCGGCTGGCGAACAAGTCCTCGCCCTGACGCCCGAGGAACAGTTGTCGTTTTGGAACGCCTTGAACGCGTCGCCCAAACTCACGCCGGCGCAACGTCGGCTGGGGGCCGTCATGCGGGGCGAGTCATGAAGGACGTGGCGTTCCCGCCTGGATTGCGACTGGAACGTCTACGACGCGAGCATCCTCGTCGCCGGTTTCGATGCGGCCGGCAGGCCGTGGATCACTGGCTCGCGACCAAAGCCCTTCAGCATCAGGAGAAACACCTGTCGGCGACCAAGGTGCTGGTCGACGAGCAGGGAGCCATTGCCGGCTACTACACGCTGGCGACGGGTCAGGTCGATTTTGGCGATCTGCCCGTCGAGATTGGGCGCAAATTGCCGCGCCGCCAGTTGCCCGTGGCCGTGCTGGCGTGGTTGGGCGTGGATACGTCGCACCAAGGCGAAGGTCTTGGCAAACTGCTTTTGGCCCAGTCGTTGCGTGATTGTTGGGAGGCCGGCAAGACGTTTGCTTTTGTCGCCGTGGTCCTTGATTGCCTGGACGAGGCGGCCAAGACATTCTACGAACAATGGGATTTCCGCCAATTGCCCGGCCATCCGTATCGGCTGTTTGTTGGCGCGAAACTACTTGACGCGATGATGAAAAACGAATAACAAGGATGTCGCGACGATCGTGGTTTTTTGATTTTCCAAACGACCCTGCCCGGAGACGCCCCATGAAAATAACGTTGTTGCTGATGCTTTCCGCCGGTTTCGTGGCCGTGACGGCGGCCGTGTCCCTCGCGAGCGAGGAGGCGCCGGAGCCCGACGCCCACAACGTCCAGGCCCGGGCCAAGGCGTTCCTCGACCTGTACGAAGCCGATTTCGCGCGGATCGACAAGGAATTCCAGCTTGCCTCCTGGGCCGCGTCGTGCTCGGGCAAGGAGGAGGACTATCGTCGGGCGGCCGAGTGCGAGTTGACGCTGCGGAAGTACCACGGCGACAAGGAAGCCTATCGCGTGCTGGGCGACCTGCTCCGCCGGGAAAAATCGCTCGATCCCTTGACCCGCCGGGCGCTGGCCGTCGCCAAGCTGACCTTCGAGGAAAACCAGTTGCCCTCCGAGTTGCTCGCGCCCATGGTCCAAAAGGCCAGCGACATCGAAAAATCATTAAACACCTATCGAGCGAAGATCGACGGCAAGGCCTATAGCAACAACGAACTCCTGGAGATGCTTGCTCAAGAAAAAGACGCCGCGCGGCGACGGACGTATTGGGAAGCCTTGAAGCAAGTGGGCGACGTCGTGGCCCCCAAGCTGATCGAGCTGGCCAAACTGCGCAACGAAGCGGCGCGCAAGCTGGGCTACGCCAACTATTGGGAAATGCGAATTCACTTGCAAGAGCACGATCCCGAGCAACTCTCGGCCCTGTTCGCCGAGTTGAAGAACCTGACCGACTCGCCGTTCAACCAAATGAAGGGCCAATTGGACGCCGAGCTGGCCCGGCGGTTCGGCGCGACGCCGGCCGAGTTGATGCCGTGGCACTACGACAATCCGTTCTTCCAGGCCGCGCCGCCCTCCGAGGCGGTCAACCTGGATGAATTCTACCGCGAGAAGAAGAAGGAAGAAATCGTCGAAATCGGGCGGCGATTCTACGCGCGCATCGGGATGCCGATCGACGCGATCCTCGAGCGCAGCGACCTGTTCGACCGGCCGGGCAAGGACCAGCACGCCTTCTCGAAAAATCTCGACCGCCACGGCGACGCGCGCATCCTGTGCAACCTCACCCCGGCGGCCGACGAAATGGACACGCTCCTGCACGAGGCGGGCCACGCCGCGTACGACTACTACATGGACTTCTCCCTGCCCTACAACCTCCGCGACGCGGCCCATGCGTTCACCACCGAAGGCTTCGCCATGTTCATGGGCGCGTTGGCCAAAACGCCCGAGTGGATCGCGGCCCATGCGGGCGCCGACGCCAAACGGGTCGACCAGGCGGCCGATGCGATCCGCGAGCAGCGGCGTCGCGAACAGTTGATCTTCGCCCGTTGGGCCCTGGTGATGTTCCACTTCGAGAAAGGGTTTTATGAAAATCCCGACCGCGACCTGAACGCCCTTTGGTGGGAATGCGTCGATCGCTATCAAGGATTGAAGCGTCCGCCCGCGCGGAACCAGGCGGATTGGGCGTCGAAGCCGCATTTCACGATGGCGCCGGTCTACTACCACAACTACATGCTGGGCGAATTGTTCGCCGCGCAACTGCGCCACGCGGTCGAGCAAAATGTCCCCGGCGAAGGCCCCTTTTTCAAGCGACCCGGCATCGGCCCTTTCTTGAAGGAGCAGGTGTTCATGCCGGGCTCGCGGTGGCCCTGGCCCGAGTTCGTCGAGAAGGCGACCGGCGAAAAGCTCACCGCGAAGTATTTCGCCGACGAGGTGAAGAAGTAGCTGCTTCGTGCGTCCAGACGCACCCTACGTTTCTGACCTACGGGTTTAAGGTTTCGCGGAGGTAGCGGCCCGTGTGGTTGTCGGGCAATGCGGCGATTTGTTCGGGGGTGCCCGTGGCGACGACCTGGCCGCCCGCTTCGCCGCCTTCGGGGCCCAGGTCGATGATCCAATCGGCCGTTTTGATCACGTCGAGGTGATGCTCGATCACGATCACCGTGTTGCCCAGATCGACCAGCCGCGACAGCACGGCCAGGAGCTTCTTGACGTCGTCAAAGTGCAGGCCCGTGGTCGGTTCGTCGAGGATGTAGACGGTTTTGCCCGTGCCGGGCCGGCCCAGTTCGGTGGCCAGCTTGATGCGTTGGGCCTCGCCGCCGGACAGGGTGATCGAAGGCTGGCCGAGGGTGAGGTAGCCGAGCCCCACCTCATGCAGGCTCTGCAACATGCGGTGGATGACGGGAAAATTCTCGAAAAACGCCACCGCCTCGTCCACTCGCATGTCGAGCACGTCGGCGATCGACCGGTCGCGGTAGCGGACCTCCAGCGTCTGGTGGTTGAACCGCCGCCCGTGGCACTCGGGACACGTGACATAGAGGTCGGGCAGGAAGTTCATTTCGATTTTGATCTGGCCCTGGCCCTGGCACTCGGGGCATCGTCCGCCCTTGACGTTGAAGCTGAAGCGGCCCATCGTGTAGCCGCGCTGGCGCGCGTCGCGGGTCTGGGCGAACACCTTGCGGATCTCGTCAAACGTGCCGGTGTAGGTGGCCGGGTTGCTGCGGGGCGTTCGGCCGATGGGCGACTGGTCGATCGGAATCACCTTGTCCACCTGGCTCACGCCGCGAAGACTTTCGAACGGCCCGGGCTTGGGGGCCACGCCGCCCAACCGCCGGATCAACGCGCGGCTGAGCGTTTCGTCCAACAAGGAACTCTTGCCCGAGCCGCTCACGCCCGTGACGCAGACCAACGCGCCGAGCGGGAACTGGACGGTGACGTTCTTCAAGTTGTTGGTTCTCGCGCCTTCGAGCGTGATCGAGCGGCTCTTGGCCGTCCGCCGGCGACGGGCGGGCACGTCGATCCGCGCGAGCCCGCCCAGATACCGCCCGGTCGGCGAGTCGGGATACGCCTGGACGAAGCCGGGCGTGCCCTGGGCGACGACTTGGCCGCCGTGCAGCCCGGCGCCGGGCCCCAGGTCGATGAGCCAATCAGCCTGGCGCATGATGTTTTCGTCGTGCTCGACGACGACCACGGTATTGCCCTGCTGCTGCAAATCGCGCAGGGCGTCGATCAGCCGCTGGTTGTCTCGCGGGTGCAGTCCGATCGACGGCTCGTCCAACACGTAGCAGACGCCGACCAAGCCCGAGCCGAGGCCCGCGGCCAGGCGGACCCGCTGCAACTCGCCGCCGCTGAGCGTGTCGGCCGCGCGATCGAGCGTCAGATAGCCGAGCCCCACCTTGTCCAAAAACGCCAGCCTCGCGACGATCTCCTTCTGCAACGGACCGGAAATCGGCTGGTCGTCCTCGTGAAATTCCAACTCGCCGAAAAACGTGCCGGCCCGGGCCACTGTCATCGCCGTGATTTCGTGGATGGCCAGGCCGCTGATACGGACGCTCCGCGCCTCGGGCCGAAGCCGCGCGCCGCCGCACGCCGCGCAAGTCACTGGGCTGCGAAACGTGGCCAATCGCTGCAAGGCCGGCTCGTTGGTCGTCGTGACGAATTCTTTTTCGAGAAGCGTCAACAGGCCGGGGAATTTCTTGCCGTCGCCTTCGAGCAGGCGGCGGCGGACGTCGGGCGAGAGTTTTTCCAACGGCGAGGTCCAGCGCCGCTCATCCCCATTCAAAAACACGCGCAGGGCCGCGTTGTGTTTGCGCTCCGTGGCCGGCGTCGCCCCGCGCCACGGCGCGATCGCCCCGTCGGCCAGCGAGAGATTCAAGTCGGGCAGCACCAACTCGGGATCGAATTGCACGCGCGAGCCGAGTCCTTCGCACACGGGGCACGCGCCGTAGGGACTGTTGAAGCTGAACGTGCGGGGTTCGAGTTCCTCGTAGCTGATTTTACAGTAGGGGCAAGCGTATTGCGTGCTGTAGAGCGTCTCGTGCCACGCGGCGGGCGGGTCGACCGCGCCGTTGCCGCGTTTCTTCTTGCCCGCTGCTCGCTCGGCCGGACGCGTCTCGTGGACCGCAAGAATCGACCCGTCACCGTGGCGCACGGCCGTGGCGATCGACTCGGACAGCCGGCTTTCGATGCCCGGACGAATCACCACGCGATCGATCACCGCCTCGATCGTGTGGGGACGCTGCCGGACCAACTCGGGCGGCGCGTGGGCGTCGATCAACTCACCGTCGACCCTCGCGCGGACAAAACCCGCCTTGCGAATCGTCTCGAAAATTTCCTCGTGCCGGCCCTTTCGCCCGCGAACCAACGGCGCGAGGATCATCACCCGCGTGCCGTCGGCCAACTCCATCAGGCTTTCGAGAATCTGCTCGGGCATCTGCTGGCGAATCGGGGCGCCGCACTGATAGCACGTCGGCTCGCCCAGCCGGGCCATCAGCAGCCGCAGATAGTCGTACAACTCCGTGACGGTGGCCACGGTGCTTCGCGGGTTTTGGACGCCGGCCCGCTGGTCAATCGAAATGGTCGGCTGGAGCCCGTCGACGTAATCGACGTCGGGCCGCTCCATCTGGTGCAAAAACTGGCGGGCGTAAACCGAAAGGCTCTCAATGTACTGACGCTGGCCCTCGGCGTAGAGCGTATCGTAGGCCAGCGAGCTTTTGCCCGAGCCGCTGGGCCCCGTGATCACGACCATCTGATCGCGGGGGATATCGACGTCGACGTTCCGCAGGTTGTGGGTCCGGGCCCCTCGAATCCGAATCCGGTCGAGTTCCTCGGCGGCGGAAGCAGCGGATTGGTCGAACATCGGTTGCACAGCCGGGCCCAATGACGAATCCCCAAACCTTCCAGTTTACCAAACCTGCAAGCCCGTGGCAACCGGCGACGATTTGTCAGAAGGGAGCCGATCGGCTATCCTGAGAGAACGGTCGGACGTACAAGAAAACCGAGCCGCGACCGTGAGGGAGCGGTTGTTTCACGCCAAGGAACGTTCCATGACGAAAGGCAATGGCGGAGGACGAAAGACCCAGCGGATCGTCCGCGCCCCGGCGACCAAATTCGGCCACATGCAGAAGAAGGCCCGATCGATTCGCGAGGCGGGTAAAAGATTTACCACGAAAAACGCAAAATGATTCCCGTTAGCCGTCGAGCCTGCTCGACGTTTGACGTCCAAATCCTGGCGCGGCGTGGAGGGAATCACAAGGCACCGCGCTGGCGCGACGGCTAACGAATCCTCCTTGCCTTTTCGTGTATTTCGAGTCTTTCGTGGTTCCATCCCACAAGTGAAAGGTCCGATGGGCTATCGAACGCTGCGGCAATGCGTTGAGGATTTGGCGGCGATCGGCCAATTGGTCCGCATCGACGCGCCGATCGATCCACGGCTCGAAGCGGCCGAGATTCAGCGGCGGGTGTTCCGCGCGGGCGGGCCGGCCCTCTACTTCGCCAACGTGCGCGGCTGCCGGTTTCCGATGGTGAGCAACCTGTTCGGCACGCGCGAGCGGATGCGGTACTTGTTTCGCGATTCGCTCGACGCCCTGGCCCGGCTCGTGCGCTTGCAAGTCGATCCGGCCGATCTTCTGCGACGACCGCGATTGTATCTCGACGCGCCGCGACGCGCGTGGCACAGCCGCCCGCGCAAGGTTCGCTCGGGCCCGGTGCTGGCTCATCAGACCACCATCGACCAGTTGCCCCAACTGGTCAGTTGGCCGGACGACGGCGGGGCGTATGTCACGCTGCCGGTGGTTTACAGCGAGGATCCAGACCGGCCGGGGCTGACGCACTCGAATCTGGGCATGTATCGCGTGCAGCTCTCCGGAGGGCAGTATCGGCCGAACGAGGAAGTCGGGCTCCACTATCAGATGCATCGCGGGATCGAAGCCCATCACGCGGCCGCTATCCGCCGGGGCGAGCGGCTGCGCGTGAACGTCTTCATCGGCGGGCCGCCGGCGCTGGCCGT
>DATECS010000313.1:0-9758 GCA_035286785.1 Thermoguttaceae bacterium
GGCGGACGAGGAGGTGAACGACGGATCAGAAAGAGACACGCCGTAGTTCCCAAACCAACGAGCCACCGGGACAAGCCCGGTGGGGTGTTCAAGTGATTGAGGTTATACAATTTATGACCCAAAGTGTTGCGGAAATCATCAAGCGAGTCCAGCAGATCGAGATTGTCGCCAATCGAACGGTCGACGATCTCTTTGCCGGGCAATACAAGAGCGTCTTTCGCGGACGCGGCATGGAGTTTGACGAGGTCCGCGAATATCAGCCCGGCGACGATATTCGCACGATCGACTGGAACGTGACGGCCCGGTCGAACACGCCGTTCATTAAGCGGTTTGTCGAGGAACGCGAACTGACCGTGGTATTCTTGGTCGACGTGTCGGCCTCCGGCGCATTCGGCTCGGTCCATCGCTCGAAGCTCGACACGGTGGTCGAGGTGGCCGCGAGCCTCATGTTCTCGGCCTTGAAGAACAACGATAAGGTCGGATTGATCACGTTTTGCGACGACGTGATCGACTTTCTTCCACCGCGCAAGGGAAAAGCGAACGTCCTTCACCTGATTCGCCAGCTCGTGGCGGTCGAGCCGATTTCTCGAACGACGAATCTCGAAGCGGCCTTGGACTACCTCAACCGTGTCCAAAAACGCCGGGCCGTGGTTTTTCTGTTGAGCGACTTCCTGGCGCCGTCCGCGCGTAAGACGCTGGCCGTGTCGAACCGCCGCCATGACGTGATTGGCGTGACCATCTCCGATCCGCGCGAGCAGATTCTGCCTGACGTGGGATTTATCACGATGTTCGATCCCGAAACGGGCGAACACGTTGAGGTGGACACGCGCCACCCGGAGGTCCGCCGCCTGTTCGCCGAACGGTCCGCGAAACAACGCGAGGAAACCAGCCGCCTGTTGAAAAAATGCGGCGTCGACGAACTGGCGATCCGCACGGATGAAAAATACGCCGGCAGCTTGCGACGGTTATTCCACATGCGCGAACGAAGATTTCGATGAGAGGGATTAGGAAGTACTAATAGCCGAGGGCGGAAGCCCGCGGAGCGAAAGCAAATAGGGCTCCCGCAACGCCGAGAAGAGGAACCGCCGATGCATGCGAATGAACGCCGATGGCTGCTCGTGACGCTGGCACCGTTGCTCGTCGCGCTGGGCTGTGGGCGCGGCGAACCGGCCGCCCTGCCCGAGCCGCCGCGAAGCGTGGTCGAACAAGGGCCCCTGCGGCTGACGGTTCAATTCGATCCGGCCGCCCCGGCGCTTGCCGATCGCGCGACGCTCCGCTTGACTGTCGATAGCGAGCCGGGTGTAACCATTCAGAATCCGGAGTTCGGGCCTGAGTTCGGCGACTTTCGTGTCGTCGAGGTCCACGACGCGATGCCGCGTGTGGAAACTAATCGCGATATTACAACGTGGACGGTTTTATTGGAGCCAATCCGACCGGGCCGCGCGGCCATATGGCCGGTGGATGTAGCCTATGTCGACGCGCGCGCTCATGGCGACGGCAAGCGGCACGTGCTATCGAGCAAGCCGCTTGCGGTCGAGGTGGCGACTGTGGTCAAGATGGAATCGCCTTCGCTAGCCGGGCTGCGGCCCGAGGCGTCGCCGGTTGCCCTGCCCTTTTCTCGCTTGGGCCTGTTGGCTTGGGCGGGCGTGTTGCTCATCGTCGCGGCCATCGTTTTCTACGCGATTCGTTGCTCTCGACTTCGACAAAAGCGGATTGTCGAGCGTCCGTTGACACCAGCCGAAATCGCCTATCTCGAGCTGCGGCAGCTCATTGAAGAGTCGCTGGCCCAGCGTGACGTGAAGCTGTTTTACGTGGCCCTGACGGGCATCGTGCGACGATTTGTTGAGCGGACTACCTCGATCCGCGCTCCCGAGTTGACGACCGAGGAATTCCTGCGCGAGATCAGCCTGCGGCGCACGTTCCCGGCCGAGGATAATCGCCGATTGAAGAGTTTTCTGGAAGCGGCCGACCTGGTGAAGTTCGCAGCGCATCGTCCGCGCGGGGAAGACGTTGACGCGAGTCTCTCCCGGGCCAAGGAATTTATCGATGCCCGGCGCGACGCCCTGGCCGCGGCCCAATCGAAGGAGGCGACGCCATGCTAGGTTTTCGCTTCCACGATCCGTGGTGGTTGTTGCTGCTTGTGCCGTTGGCGGGAATCGTCTACGCGAGCTTTGGCCGTCGTCGGCCCGCGGCCGTGCTGTTTTCGGACGTGAGCGTGTTGAAATTGCTTCCCCGCACGATGGCGGGACGTTTCAAACGGTTTTTGCCGTGGATGCTCTACGGCAGCGTGGCGCTGCTCGTCGTGGCGATGGCGCGGCCGCAACAGGGGCGTGAAGATTTCCGGATCCGCACCCAGGGCATCGCCATCGAGATGTGCATCGACCGAAGCGGCTCGATGGAGGCAATGGATTTCGAGCTCGACGGACGACGGGCCACTCGATTGGACGCCGTGAAACGGGTGTTCGACGATTTCGTGACCGGCAACGGCGACCTGCCCGGCCGGCCCGACGACCTGATCGGCCTAGTGGCGTTCGGGGGCTATGTGGATGCCAAATGTCCCTTGACGCTCGACCACGCCGTGCTTTCCGAAATGCTCCACGCGGTGATAATTCCTCAGCCGATTTTCGACAGCCAAGGCCGCGTGATTAACGCGACATTGCTGGACGAGGAAACTAGGACGGCCATCGGCGATGCCGTGATCATGGGTGTCGATCGGCTCAAGGACGTTCCGGCGAAAAGCAAAATCATCATTTTATTGTCCGACGGGGTGTGCAACGCCGGCGTGGCCGATCCGGCGGCGGCGATCGAAGCGGCCAAGGCCTACGGCATTAAAATCTACACGATCGGCGTGGGCAGCAACGGCATGGCCCCCTTCCCGGAGATTGATCCCCTGGGACGCCGAGTGCTGGTGAATCAGCCGGTGGAATTCGACGAAGCCACCATGCGGAAAATGGCTGAAGCGACCGGCGGTAAATACTTCAATGCCCAAGACACCGAGGCCCTCGAAAATGTCTACGCCGAAATCGACCAGCTCGAAAAGACGTCCACCGAGGGACGACTCTACACCGAATATCTCGACTTGTACCGTTGGTTCCTGCTGCCGGGATTGTGTCTGATCCTGACGCGGGTCGCGTTGGTATCCACTCGATTCAGAACTTTACCGTAGCACGACGACGATGATGCACTGGGAACATCCGAATATTCTGTTCGCGTTGTGGCTCTTGCCGGCGGTGGCGTGGCTGCTGGTCTGGGCCCAGCGCCGTCGTCGCGCGGCAGCGGCCCGATTCGCCGAACCGGCGATGCGCGACCGAATCATGCCGGCGTTGGCCGGGCCTCGCCCGTGGATCAAGGGAGCGTTGCTCGTCGTCGCGCTGGGCTTGTTGATCGTCGCGGCGGCGGGGCCTCGATTTGGCGCGTACGATCAGCAAGTTACGCAGCGCGGGGCCGACGTGTTCATTCTGCTCGACGTGTCCCGCAGCATGACGGCCGAGGACGTCGCGCCCAATCGGCTCGAACGGGCCAAATCGGACATCCGCGATTTGTTGGACAGAGTCACCGGCGACCGCGTCGGCCTGATCGTTTTCGCGGGCAAGCCGGAGTTGGCGGTTCCGTTGACCATTGATCGGGGTTTCTTCGAGATGGTGCTCGACGAGGTGGACACGACCAGCGCCCCGCGCGGCGGCACGCTTATCGGCGATGCTATTCGAAAAGCGATCGACGCCATGCCCGAGCGGGGCGACCGCGATCAGGCTATCGTGCTGATCACCGACGGCGAGGATCAGGAATCGCTGCCTTTGGAGGCCGCGCGGAACGCCGCCGAACGAGATATCAAGATATTTACCGTCGCGCTGGGGGATTCGACCGAAGGCGCGAGAATTCCGATACGAGACGCGGCAGGCCAACGCACCTACTTGAAATACGCCGGCAGCGAACATTGGTCGAAGGTCGATGAAGAGCTGCTCGAACAAATCGCCCTGGCGACCGGCGGGGATTATATTCCGGCGGGCACGAAGGCATACGATCTGGGGCAGGTTTATGAAAATCGCCTTGCTCAGCTAGACCACGGCGAGTACCAGGCCGCGAAACAACGGCGATACCACGAACGATTTCAATGGTTCCTCTCGCTCGGGCTCGTCCTGTTACTGGCGGAAATGGCCTTGCCCGCCTACTCGAAGCGACACGCCACGCTGCTTGCGAAACCGGAGGACTGACGGTGCGAAGGGTGAAAGCTAACAACCTGATTTCCGCGTTCGGCCTGCTGCTGGTGGCGTCGTTGGCGTGGCCTTGCGCCGCGCGGGCCGGCCTGAACGACGCGCCGAAGAAAGTGCGCGAAGGAATCGAACATTTCGACGCGGGTCAATTCGACAAAGCGTCGGCCGCTTTCGACGAGGCACGGAAAATACAGCCCGAAGACGCTCGAGTCACGTTCGACGCGGCCTGCGCGAAAGCCGCGGCAGGCGATTTCAATGAGGCGATGCAATTGTTCCAGCAGGCGGCCGTCACGCCCGACGTGGAGCTGGCCGCTCGATGTCACTACAACCTGGGTCTTTTGGCCATGAATCGCGCGAAGGCGGCCCTGGGCGATAAACCAGACGCTGCCGAGCCTGACGCGAGAGAGAAAGCACGCGAGGCCGCGGCGGCGGCGATTTCACATTGGCGTGACTGCCTCGCAATGCGGCCGGACCACGCCGACGCGCGATACAACCTCGAACTGACCGACCAGTGGCTCGATCACATCGATCGCGTCTGGAAAGAAGCCGACCGAAAGAAACGGTTTGAGAAAATGTCGCTCTTCGAGATGCTTCAATGGTTCGACAAAGAGCAAGGGGGGCTGCGTTCTCACACTCGCGCGATGCACGGCCGCGAGCCGAGTCCGCGCTATCGCCTGGATCTTCACCAAGCGGCGGGCCGCCAGCGCGATCTGGTCGAGGACGTCGGCCCGCTGAAGCAGAAGATTGTCCAACAATTCAATCGACCTCAACCGTCTCAAGGCACGGGCCAGACGCCGGGCGCTGTCTGCACCACTCCCGGCGAGTGTGGCGGAACGGCCGGCGACGAATTCGCGGCGATGGATTCGGAACAACGCGAACGGGCCGCCAAGCTACTTTCCGGTCTTGCCGATCAGGCGAGCGAATCCATGCAAACGGCCGCCGAGCATCTCAATGAGCAATCAATCGGCGATGCCGCCGCCGGTCAGGCCCAGGCAATCGAGCAGCTCGACCAGATCAATACCGTCGTGACGCCCTATCAGGATCTTGTTTTCCGCGAGGTTGATCGGCAGAAGAAATTGGTTGCCGGCGCTGTCTCGGACGTCCCCTCGGTTGGCGCGGCGGGCCAACCGGCCGAACGGGATCTGCCCGAGGCGGCCTGGCAACAACGTTTTGTCGAGCGTTGGACGCCGATCCTCGTGGCGAAGGCCAAGCAGGGACTAAAATCCCTGCCGCCGCCGGAGGCCAAGTCGCCCGCGTCCGTTCCGCCGGCGGAGAAAAGTGAACCGGCGACGAAATCGGGCGGGAAGATTCCGCCCGTCGCCGAGAAAACGCCGGCTGATTCGCAAAATATCGACCCGCAAGAGGTCGCCCGCCGTCAACGGGAGAATCTTCGCAAGAGCATGGAACTGGCCGTCGAACTGGGGCCTGAGGTCGAGCGTCTGACGGCTCGGGCCGCGGCCGATCTGGACGACTCGCGTCCAGCCGACGCCATGCCGAAGCAAAAGGAGGCGTTGCGATTGCTCGAAAAGATTGCCGAGCCACTGAAACAACCGAATCAGAATAAGCAAAATCAGAATCAACAGAACCAAGATAAGAAAGACAAAAAAGATCAGGACAAGAAGGACCAGAAGGACAACAAAGACCAGCAACAAAATAACCATGACAAGAAGGATCAGACTCAGCAGAAAAAGGACGACAAGAAGGACCAGAAACAGGATCAAGAGAAGAAAGAGGATCAAAACAAGCAGAACCAGAACGCCGGAAATCAGCCTCAGCCCCCGCGGGACAAAAACCATCAACCGGCCGGCGGGCAAATGCAACGCCAGCCTCGCGATCTGAATAAACAACAGGCCGAGGCCCTCGTCCAACAGGTCCGCCAGCGTGCCCGCGAAAAAGAAAAGGCCCGCAAGATGCTCATCGAGCGATTTTCCCGGCCGCCGAAGCCGGAAAAGGATTGGTGAGAGAGATGGATATGCTGCATAAAATAGCGATGGCGTGCATCGTGTGCGCGGCGGCGACGGCCGCCGGGGCTGCCGAGCCGGAGGTTCTTTGCGAACTCGGAGCCCGTAGAATCTACCTGGGCGAATCGGTCGTCTATCAGGTGACGCTCAACCACGTCGAAAACCCCTCGCCGCCTGAGTTGGTCGGGTTCGACGATTTCGACGTCACGCCGGGGGGGTCGCAACCGATCGACTCAACTTATATCACCATTGTCAATGGCCAACGAAGCGAAATCATTCGCCGCGGACGGGCTTATCAATATCGCCTGACGCCGCGTCGCGCGGGCCTGCTCACCGTGCCCGCCCCCGTGGCCCAGGTGGACGGCCGGACGATTCACGGCCACGCGCTGTCGCTCGAAGTCGTCGCGCCGAATTCTCAAGACACCGTCGTCATGGAGATCGCGGCCGATCCACCGAGCGTCTATCCGACTAGCCGAGTGACGGTCCGGCTGTCGGTTTTCGTCCGCGCGTTGCCCGGCGAGTTGGCCGGACGTAATCCGGTGTCCATCCAAGAAACCCCGCCGTCGCTTCAAATCCCTTGGCTCGACCCGCGAATACTCCCGGAAGGAATCAAACCCGTCGGGGACATTCGCGCGTGGCTTACGGAGCTGCGTGAACCGGGCGGGGCGGGCTTCAGCATTAACGACCTGGGCGAGACGTCGGTTTTTTCACTCTTTGAACGTCGTGCGTTGACGTTCCAGGCGCGGCCGCGCCGCGTGACTCGCAAAGATGCCGCCGGACAAGATGTAGAATACTGGCTCTACGAATTCGACCGCGAGTACGTCGCTCGCCGACCGGGCCAATTTACCTTTGGGCCCGCGACGCTCAAGGGCCGGTTTGCCACGGGCGTTTCGAGCGACGGCCAACTCACCGGCGAATCCGTCTATGCCGTCGCGCCGCGCGTGACGGTGGAAGTCCGCGACGTGCCCGAGGCGGGACAGCCCGCGAGCTATCTCGGCGCGATGGGCCGATTCCAATGGACGGCCGAGCTGCGGCCGACCGCGTGCCACGTGGGCGATCCGATCACGTTGACGCTTACGCTTCGCGGCAAAGGCTCGTTGGACGCGGCCGTCGCGCCGAATCTGGCGGAGATTCCCGCGGTGGCCGGGATTTTCAAAACCTATGAAGGCACTCGCGAAGTGAAGGGCGACGCCTGCCGATTCACCTACACCTTGCGGCCCTTGAACGAGGCGATCAAGGATTTTCCGTCGATTCCCGGTGCGTACTTCGACGTTGAGGCCGACCGTTACGTGACTCTGCAAACGGAGCCGATACCGGTCCAGGTGGAGAAAGGGGCCGTGCTGGCCGAGGGGCAGATCGTCGGTCCCTCCGTCGTCGCGCGGCAGACTGACGAGCCGGAAGTCCGCCGCGAGGGACTCTACGCCAACGTGACCGATCCGAGTGAGTTCCATGATGAGTCGATCCGCACCAAATATTGGGTCGTGGGCGTGGCTGGTTTGGGTGGATTGTACGGCTGTGTTGCGTTGGCAACGTGGTTTGTCCGACGTCGCATGTCCGATCCAGCGGCGATGCGTCGGCGCGCGGCGGCGCCTCGCGCCCGACGGCGGCTGCGCGAAGCCACTGTCCTATTGAAGGCCCACGATGTTCGACAGGGCGCGGAGCAGCTTCGTGGGACGTTGGTTGGTTTGGTCGCCGACGTGGCTGACGCGGCCGAAGCCGGCATGACTTCGTCCGACGCCTGTCGACGGCTTCGAGAGTTCGGCGTCGAGCCGCCGGTGGTTGATCGCCTGGCCCGGACCCTCGATGCGTGCGACGCGAGTCGTTATGCCCCGGTCGACGTCGGCATGGACGGTCTGGCCGGCGAGGCGGATGAGTTGTTTGACTCGGTGGTTCGGTCGCTCAAAAAACGGAGGCTCCTGCCATGAAACGCCGTTGGATTCCCGTTTTTCTTTTGGTCGGCCTGGCGGTGCCGTTGTTGGCGTACGTCGGGTGCAGTCGCGGCGTCGATCTCCGCACGGCCGCCGAGTTGGCCAAGGCCCAAGAGGCGTTCGACAGCGCGAGCCGGCCCGAGGATTTTCTCAAGGTGGCCGCGATGTACGCCGCCGTGCGGGAGCGCGGCGTCGTGTCGGGCGCGGCGTTTTATAACGAGGGCAACGCCCTGATGCGGGCCGGCCAGCGGGGCCGCGCGATCGCCGCCTATCGCCAGGCGATCCGATATCGCCCGAGCGACCCGTGTTTGAAAGCCAATCTCGACTATGCCCTCGGGTCTGGGGCGGATTCGGCCGTGCGTCGTCCGTTGCTCGGATACCTTTTCTTCTGGCGGGACTGGGTCGGCTATCCGGCCAAGTTCCTGATGGCCGCGGCAGCCGCGCTGGCGACGTTCGTGTGGGGCGTGGCGGCATTATTCCGGCGCCGCCGGCTGTTCGCGCGGTTGGCCATCGCCGGCGTGGTCATCACGATGTTATTGAGTTTCGCGGCCGGCTATGACTGGTACCGATTTGACTACCAAAAGCACGGTGTCCTCGTTCAAGCGGAAACCGTGGCCCGAAAGGGAAACGCCCCCAGCTATCAACCCGCGTTTACGAATCCCTTGGTTGAAGGAACCGAGTTTACGGTGGTGGACCGCCGCGGCAACTGGCTTTTGATCCGGCTACCAGGCGACGGCGCCCACGAAGGTTGGATCGAAAGCCGCTCGGCGGTCGTTTATTGAGTAGGCATCTTGTCAACGAACAACGCCATGAGCTTTCCGGCTTCGAGTTCACGGTCCTGATAGCCCAGGTCGCGGCGCACGGCCCGGACGAGGTCTTCGTAGGCGAGCATGGCCCGCCGGGTGCCCGAGTTCGCCTGAAGCTCGCACATCGCGGTTCGCAGCCGGCTCCACGCGGCGAGGACGTCTTCCGAGCCCCAGACCATCATCCGCTGGGCGAAATTGGTCATGAACCGGAGCACTTCCGCCTCGGGAACGACTTCGCCGGTCGCGCGGCCCATCACGAGCTTCAAGAGATGCTGGAGCAGTTGGTCGTAGACGGCCGTTCGTTTCTCGCGCAAATCGCGCAGGGCGGCCGCGCGGCCTTCCATCCATCGGGCCACGACCACCAACGCGACCGACCCGACGATCGTGCCGGCCGTTGCGGCCAGCACCGCGCCGAGCGTCGGATCGACGCCGGCTCGGGCAAAGATCACGTAGGTCAGCAGCGCATAAACGACCCAGAAAACGGCCACCAGCGCGGCGGCTCCGGCCGACACGGTACAACACGACAAGTTGCAGTTCTTCACAATGCGTCTCCCACGAAGAAAGTGCGCCGGTCGGGCGGCAAATCAAAACCTAGCCCGTCGCTCCTCGACGGCGCATAGCCCTCCGGCAGTTTGTTGGAAAATTCCAAGGCGCGACAGCATACCGCGCGCGGCGGCGGCCAACAAGACCACTACCGTGGCGTATCCTCGACGGGGTGCATGTCAGCTTTTGCATGGGCTTTGAAGGCTGGAAAACGGCGGTAGGAGATTTTGCATTACTTCGGTTAAAATGGGAGGCATGAAGGCGCGCAGGGAAGCGTTTGCCTGGAGTTTTGCCCTGGAGTCAATGTCA
>DATECS010000314.1:0-11306 GCA_035286785.1 Thermoguttaceae bacterium
GACCCGGCGGATGCGAGTGTTGTGAGCCCTTGCCGGGTCGCGACCCGGCCTACACCTCTCGATCAATCATCTGTGTTTATCTGTGTCCATCTGTGGTTCCCAGTCCTTCGGATACACGTCTATTCCCGCGATTGCCAGGCGAATTGGGCGGCCCGGTCGCTGACGAGCGAAACAACCTCCTCGCCCGAGAAGCCCAGATGGACCGCCTCGGTCAGGAAGCGGTCCAAGAGTTCGATGAGCCGCTCCTTGCGGACCCTCTTGGTCAGTTCATTCTTCGGCGCGGCGACGAACACACCCAGCCCGGGCCGCGTGTTCAAAAGCCCCTCGCGCTCCAGTTCGGTGTAGACCCGGGCGATCGTGTTGGGATTGACCACCAACAATCGCGACAGTTCGCGGACCGAGGGGAGCTGTTCTTCCGGCCGGAGCTTGCCCCGAGCGACCGCCTCGCGGAACTGACCGCTCAGTTGACGGTAGATGGGCAATCGGCTGGTGGGATCAATCCGGAACTGCATGGAACGCCTCGCGTCGGCTTAACTGTACTAGTATTATTAGTACAGTTGATCCGGCGCGTCAAGAGGAAAAATCGAAAAAAGGAAGTGGGGGGACGGGAGGCGAGGGACGGGGCGCGGGTACTCTACGCATGTGTGCCACTGCTTGCCGAACTCCCAAAACCGCTTGAGCTTGCGCAAGAACACTGCTTGCCGGAAAGTTTTGCGTCGCCGGAAAACCGCAAGCAGTGCGACGTGCCGAATGACTTGGAATGTTTTGTCCGGCAAGCAGTGGCACACGCGACGGGGGCTGGGTGCCATGTCCACGCCTGACCCGCGTCGGACCATGCTACTCAAATTCGTGTTGTTCCTCGACAGTCGCGTGGACATGCCGCTCGACAAGAAAAACCTCCGTGCCCTCCGTGGTGAAAAGACCCGCCCCGTCTACCGGTATCGCTTCACGGCCTCGTAAAGCGCCACCAGATTTTCGACCGGCGTTCGTGCCTGGACGTTGTGGACCGTGTTGAACACGAACCCGCCGCCGGCGCCGAAGATTTCGATCCGCTCGCGGACCTGTCGGGCAATCTCATCCGGCGTGCCGAAGGGAAGCGTCTTCTGCGTGTCGATGCCACCGCCCCAGAACGTCGCCCGGGCGCCGAACCGCTCCTTGAGCATCCGCGGATCCATGTCCGCGGCCGAGCATTGCACCGGATTGAGAATGTCAAAACCCGCGTCGAGGATGTCGGGCAGCAGGGCCGTGATCGAGCCGCACGAATGGATGAACGTCTTCCAGGTGGTGTGCTCGTGGATCCAGTCGTTCACCCGCCGATGGAACGGCTGATAGAGCTTGCGATAGGCGGGCGCGCCGATAAACGGGCCGCCTTGCGTGCCGAAATCGGTGCCCGTGACAAACACGGCCGAGAGCCGATCGCCCACGGCGTCGTGGATCTTGGCCAGGTTGTCCAGCGCGATGTCGCACTGGCGGCTGAACACCTCGTACACATAGTCGAATCGCAGCACCGTGCTCATGTACCACTCGGCCACGTCGCGGATGCCCTTGGGCCGCTTCAACTGTGGGGCGGGCACCAGCGCGATGTCGCCGAACGCCATGCCGCCGAAATTGCCGAAGATGGCCCGGTCCGTCTCGCGCCAGAGTTGCTCGGCCGTCGTGGCATAGTGCTCCAGTTCGTCGTCCGAGAGGGCGCCGAACTCCTCGAGGTTGTCCTCGACGTTCAACCGTTCGTCGTCGATCGGTTCCTGACGCACGATCGAGTCGAAATAGTACCCGCCGTTGGGCATCCGAGCGCTCGGCGGCGCCGACCGGTCGCCCTGGGGATACATCATAATGTCGCCGTTCGCGTCCGGCGTCGTGTTGAAGTCGGCCGGCACGAGCACGGGCGTCCCGTCGAACAGCGTCCACGGTTTCCACCCGGCGTTCTCGAAGCCGAACATGTTCCGCCGCGAGCCCAGGCCGACCACGTCCACGCCCAGGGCGTCGGCCAGGTCTGGCCCGATCTCGCCGAGCATCTGATAGGGCTCGACCACGCGGACCGGCGTACACGGCGAATCGAGTCCCAAGGCCTGCCGCAACAGATAAACCGACGCGGCGTGCATGCCGGTCACCGGCGTGGCGCCGAGGTCGAGCGGCGTCCGGTCAGGCTGCTGATGCGCAAGAGCCGCTTGGACACGTTGACGCGAGTTCATCGAGTATTCTCCATGCTGATGGAAAACGTAATGGTCCGCATCCGCAGGCTTCCGCCGGCGGCTATCAAAACGAACTACGAACTACGGCCTACGAACTACGGCCTACGAACTACGGCCTACTCCTTCGGCGGCCCGTAGAACCGGCTGATGTCGATTCCGCCGCGAGCTTCCTCTTCGATCAGCTGCATCCGCTGTTCCAAGCTCCGCACCTTCCGTTCGAGCTGCGGGAGCAGGTTGTCGGCTGTTTGCGCCCGCGGCGGACGCGGCACGGCCGGATAGCCCAAGTGACGTTGCAAAGCTGAGAACAAAAACAACGGATCCTTGCGCTGGTTGGCCAGCGCGATGCGGCCTTCTTTTTCGCCAAACAGGATCGGCCGCTCGGCCGCTTCGTGATGGGTCAGGTAATGCTCGCTCCGCACGTAGATCATATCGGCGAAGTCGACGATGCCGATCTGGCGGCGGACCGTCAGAATCCACTCGCGCCAGTTGTCGTCGTAGACGGGATCGCCCGTCATGGCGGCCAGCCCCCGGTCGTAGCCCAACCGATTGCGGCAGAGCGTCTCGAACTGATAGAGAAACACGCCCTGGGCCGAGGGCGACCCGGCGCGGTACTCGGCGTCCTTTTCGAGCACCTCGGTGGCGATGCGAAAATCGAACCGCCCGCCTTCCGTCTCCGCCTCGGCGACGATAAACGTCTGGAACGGCGTGAAGTAATGCTGCAATTGGGCCATCGCCGTCGAAAATCCGCCCGTGTGACGCAGTTCCTGCTCCATGAACTCCAAGGCCATCGGCAGCTTGGTCGTGGCCAGAATCTCCTGCCGAATGGCGACCAGCAGATCCTGGGTGGACATGTCCATCCGCATCCGCTCGCCGAGCGTGCGGAAAAAATAGGCCTGTTCGACGTATTCTTCGTGGTCCAGAAGCATGGAAAGCAGGGGGTTGTCAGTTCCCGTAGGTCAGGCTGTGCCTGACAAGGATTTCCAGAAGATCTATTTTGTCAGGCACAGCCTGACCTACGGGTTATGGGGGTGGATATATGTCTTTCCCATTTAACGAGTTATAATCGGGCAGGTCGTGTTGTGCAATCTGCCGGAATCATGTCCGCGCCGTCGTTCATGGGACAACAAGGATTGAGAACCACGAAAAACACCAAAGACGCGAAAAAAGTGAAAAGAAAGAGACCCCATTGTGCATGTCCCGAAGGGACTCGGTTCTTCCCTCGCCGGGTGGCGCTCGGAAGAATCCTGCTTTGTCTAGTGGGATTCCTTTTCTCGTTCTCATGGTCGGATTCCACCCGGGCCGAGCCAGCCAACCCGCCGAACCCGGCACGTCCCTTCGGCTTCCTGTTGGACGTGCCGTCGGCCGAGTTGTCCGCCGATTTGGACGAGGTCGCGCGGCTGGGAGCGGGTTGGGTTCGTTTGAGCGGCCAATGTGGACTCGACTGGCAGCAGGTCGAGCCCGTGCCCGGACGGCTCGACTGGCGGCGGACCGATCAGTGCGTCAAGGCGGCGGCCCAGCGGGGACTCAGTGTCATGGTGACGGTCCAAGCGGCCAATCGGGGCTATGGGGCCCGTCGCGGATACGTGCCGCGCAACCTCCGCGCCCTGTCCGACTTCCTGGCCAATGCGGCCGAGCGCTACGACGGCGACGGCGTGGCCGATGCCCCGGGCGGACTCATCGTGAGCGTCTGGCAGATTGAAACCGAAGTGGATTATCCCGCGAACTGGCCCGACTCGCCCGGCAACTACGCCACGCTCTTCGAGACCTCCTACAAAGCTATTAAGGCGGGCAACCCCAATGCCCGGGTCGCCGTGGCCGGCATGATGAGTCCCGCCGGGCTCGACAAATACGCCAAGATCATGAACTATCTCGATCGCGGTCTTGGCTGCGACATCTTCGACCTTCACTGGAACAACACGGGCGGCGGCGACTACCGGCTCCAACGCACGTGGCGAGCGGGCCACGTCACGCTGGACAACTACGTGGCCGAAGCCGTCGGACTGCTCGGTCCTCCGCGCGACCGGACGGCCGAACTCTGGATCACCGAAACGTCCACGAGCGATTCGGCCAACCCCGACGATAACCAGCGGACCCAGGCCGCCGAGATCCTCAAGCGGTTTGTGTACGCGCTGCGCCGCGGCGCGTCGGCCGTCGCGTGGACCGGCGTGCGCGATCGCGCGGGCACGCGCCAGCCGGCCGACTATTTCAACCGGTCGGGCCTGATTGACGCGGCCGGCCAAAAAAAGCTGGCCTATTATTCTTTTGCCTTGATGACCGAAAAATTGTCCGGCTGCGACGCAACCAACCTCGAGGTCGTGGCCGAAACGGCCAACGCGCGCGTGTATCGGTTCGATCGAACGACCGGCCGCGAGAATCGTCCGATCTGGGTGCTGTGGAACGACGGTCTTTCGGCCGAGACGTTTTCATTGCGGCTCGGCTCAACCGGGCCAGTGCGGATCACCGAGGCGGTCCCCCAGGCTGGATTGCGGCGCGGCGCCGAGATCCGCAACCCGTCCAATGTTTTTAATGTGAAGAATCTTCAGGGAACGCCCGGCACGTTGCGAGTGAATCTCCCGCCCGGCATGCCGGTCTACGTGGAATAGGAATTTCATGAAAAACCGAGCCGCGACCGTGAGGGAGCGGTTGTAATTCTAGAGATGCCCCACCGCTCCCTTACGGTCGCGGCTCGGTTATTCTTTTGATGTGAACTTACAAGATAAGCAACGAGGATCATTGCCCGTGGATGAAGTGAACGACACCCTAGCCGCCGCCTTGGCCGAACAAAACATTAGCCTGCCCGCCGATCAGATGGCCAAGCTCGACGCCTATTGCCGCCTTCTGTGGGAATGGAACGCAAAGATCAACCTGACGCGGCACACCGACTATCACAAGTTTGTCGCGCGCGACGTGGTTGACAGTCTGGCGATCGCCGAACAGCTTCAGCCCAACGAAAAAATCCTCGACGTCGGCAGCGGCGGCGGCGTGCCGGGCGTGATCCTGGCAGTGGTGCGGCCCGACCTCAAGGTGACGCTCAGCGAGTCGATCGCCAAAAAGGCCCGAGTGCTAACGGACATCGTTACCCGGCTTGGTTTGACGGTCGAAGTCTTTCACGGCCGGGCCGAGGACCTTGTGGCCCGCGAGCGTTTCGACACGCTCGTATTCCGCGCCGTGGCCCGGCTCCAGAAACTGCTCGCGTGGTTCGCGCCTCACGCGGACCGTTTTGGGCGGATGCTCTTGGTCAAAGGCCCGTCCTGGGTCGACGAGCGCGCCGAAGCCCGGCACGAGGGCCTCATGCACGACCTGGCTTTGCGTAAGCTGGCCGACTACACGATTCCCGGCACGGAGATTGAGAGCGTGATCCTTCAGATTGCGCGAAAAGATGGTGAAAAACATTCGTAAGTGCAAGTCCTAAAGTAGGTTAAGGCGATTCACCATGCATTCTGGTTGGATTAGGCATTGCATTTCGTGTATTTCGGATATTGCACCTATTTCGTTTGATGCTATAATTGCATCAGGGGTGCAGTGCCTTTTATCTCGGAATGGCCGAGGCCGGAATGACTCATGTCTGAAAGTGCCGCTCATCCTCATCCTGTTGATCCTGTTGCGCCGGATGCCAACGAACAAGTCTTAGCGCGTGAATCGAGTCACCGCCTGACGCCGTTCCAACAGCAGGATCTTTGCATTCGACTTGCCGACACGGATGAGACGACGGTATTGCCCGCCGGCGCGGTGAAGTTGTTGGTTGCCGCGCTTTCGGAAATGGCCGACGGCAACGCGGTGGTCGTCACGTCCGTCCGTTCCGAATTGTCGACCCAACAGGCGGCCGAATTGCTTGGCGTGTCGCGTCCCTTTCTGATCAAGCTGCTGGAAGAGGGAAAAATGCCTTTCCGCAAGGTTGGCACGCACCGGCGAGTGCTACTAGGCGACCTCCTGGAATACAAACGCAGGATTGATGAAAAGCGGCTCGACGTGCTCGACAAACTGGCGGCCCAGGCACAAGAACTCGACATGGGCTATTGACAATGCCGGGGCAGATCGTGCTGTACGACGCGTGCGTGCTTTATCCGGCCCCGCTGCGCGATCTGCTCATGCATCTGGCATTGACCGATCTGTTTCATGCCCGGTGGACGAACGAAATCCACGAGGAATGGATCGGAAAAGTTCTCTTGAACCGGCCCGACTTGAATCGGCGGCAGTTGGAGAGGACTCGCCGTCTGATGAACGAATACGCCCGGGATTGTTTGGTCGAAGGATACGAGGAATTGATTCCTCGCCTGCAACTCCCGGACCTTCATGACCGCCATGTACTCGCCGCCGCGATTCACTCCGAAGCCACCGTGATAGTCACGTTTAATCTCAAGGACTTTCCTCCCGCTCAACTTGAGCCATTTGACATCGAGGCACGGCATCCCGACGATTATATCGTGGAACAGTTCGACCTTGAGCCTCGATTGGCGTGTGCCGCGGCCAGGCGTCATCGAACGAGTCTAAAGAATCCACCCAAGAGCGTCGCGGAATATCTCGACACACTGAGTCGGCAGCAATTGCCCAAGACCGTCTCGCGGTTGTCAAGTCAGGCAGACCAAATCTGACTCCTCAATTCCCGCGTCTCCCGCCCCTCGCCTCCCGTCCCCCGCCCCCAATCTCCCCTCACTCCAACTCCACCGTCTGCTGATAATGCGGCACGGTGACCGTCCAGCCCTTTTCCTCCTTGATCTTTCGGGCCAGACCGAGCGATGCCTCTTCCTCGCCGTGGGTCAAGAACAGGGTGCGAGGAGCTTCTTTGAAATACCCGAGCCAACGCATCAGGCCCGGGCAATCCGCATGGCCCGAAAATCCGTCGAGATGCTCGACCCGTGCGCGCAGGGGCCACAGGCGGCCGTGGATGCGAACCTCGGCCGGTTTTTCGAGAATCTGCCGGCCCAGCGTGCCGGTGGCCTGATAGCCGACAAACAGCAGGGTACTCTCGGGCCGCGTGATGTTGTGGACCAGATGGTGCTTGATGCGGCCGGCCGTACACATGCCCGAAGTGGCCATGATCACCACGGGCGTGTTGACCCAGTTGATCGCCTTCGAGTCCTCGGTCGCTTGGACCATGCGCAGACCCGGGAACTTCAGCGGCGAGCCTCCGTCGCCCAGTCGCCGCCAGGTTTCTTCGTCGAAACACTCGTGGTGGCGCTGGAACACGCCGGTCACTTCGCTGGCCATGGGGCTGTCCAAGTATACCGGCACGGCGGGAATCCGTCCTTCGTGCAGCAAGCCGCCGAGGTGATAGATCAACTCCTGGGCTCGTTCGATCGCGAAGGTCGGAATAACGACGTTTCCGCCCGCGGCCACCGTTTCGCTGATGATCCGGGCCAGCCGCGTCTCGACGTTTTCAAAATCCTCGTGTTTGCGGATGCCGTAGGTCGATTCCATCACGACGTAATCCGCCTGAGTGAAGACCGACGGATCGCGGATGATCGGCTTGTCCCACTGGCCGACGTCGCCCGAGAAGATAATTCGCCGTGTTTGGTCGTTTTCCCGCACCGTCAATTCGAGCATGGCCGAGCCGAGAATGTGGCCCGCGTCGTGGAACGTGGCGGTCACGCCCTTGCCCACTTCGACCGGCTCGCCGTACCGGGCCGACCGCAGCAAGGGCAGCGTCCGCTCGACCTCCTGCTCGGTGAACAACGGCTTGACCGGCCAGCGTCCTCGCCGGCCTTCCCTGCGATGGCGCTTCTGCTTGAAGGCCGCGTCTTCTTCCTGAATCTTGGCCGCGTCGCGCAGCACGATGTCCACCAGATCGGCCGTGGCCGGCGTGGCGTAAATCTTGCCGCGAAAGCCCTCGCCGACTAGCTTGGGCAGCAATCCACAGTGATCCACGTGGGCGTGGGTCAACAGCACCGCGTCGATCCGCCTCGGCCCGATGACGCTCGGCTCCCAGTTGCGGTCCTGGAAGTCCCGCTCCTGAAACATGCCGCAGTCGATCAACAATCGCGAACCGTTGGCTTCCAGGTAGTAACGCGAGCCGGTCACTTGCCGGGCCGCCCCCAGGAACTGAAGTCTCATGTTGCGCCTCTCCAAAGGGGGGAGTGTCCACCTTCAGTCTGATCGGACGCGACTCACCCGTCAAGGCGGACCGGGATGATCCAGTACAATCCTTGTGAAGATGGGCCGTCTATAACAGTCCTGCCGTCGCGTGCAATGCAATTCGGGTTGGTATATCATGAACGTAGCGTCCGCACCGGGTGCGAAGAGATTCCCGACGCGGTAAGCTATCGTTGAAATATCGGGTGTACTGGATACGAAACATGCCCGTTAGCCGTCGAGCCTGCTCGACGTTGGTCGGAGTCTTTTATGCCCTCGCCGCGCGGGCGCGGCGGCTAACGGATTTATTCCCATGCACCGATCCCTTTTCCCAAGAGCTGCGTAGCAACATCGAGATTCATCCGTCTTAGTGCCCATGTCTTGTCTTTGCCGATTGCCCTCATTGAATAGGATTGTCGTGCTCTGCGCGGCGTGTGTCGCGGCCGTCGTGTTTTTCCACGGACCGGCCGTCGCCCAAGCGGAGCAACGCGACTCGTCCTATGAACTGGCCCTTGAGTCGATCCAGACCGAAACCGTCCGCGAACACGTCGCCTTCCTGGCCGACGACGCCCAGGAGGGACGCGAGGCGGGCAGCCGCGGCGGACGAGCGTGCGGCGACTACCTGGCCCGGCAGTTCGACAGAATGGGCCTCGAACCGGCCGGCGTCGAGGGTTACTTTCAACCGTTCCCCAATCGCTGCCGCAACGTCCTGGCCCGATTGCCCGGCAGCGATCCCCAGTTAGCCAATGAAATCATCCTCGTCGGCGCCCATTACGACCACGTGGGCCTCGGCGCGTCGAACAACAGCCGCGGCCGGCCCGGCGAGATCCACAATGGCGCCGACGACAACGCCAGCGGCACGTCCGGCATGCTCGAATTGGCCGAGGCCTTTTCGCTGCTGGCCGAGCGGCCCAAGCGAACCATCCTCTTCGTCGCCTGGGACGGCGAGGAAAAGGGCATGTTGGGCTCGAAGCATTTCGCCGCCCATCCCACCGTGCCGATCGACAACATAGCGATGGTCTTCAACCTCGACATGATCGGCCGAATGCAGAACGACACGGTCTACGTGTTCGGCACCCGATCGGGCTTCGGGCTGCGCCGGGCATTGGCCGAGTGCAATCCGGGCTTCGAGCTCGTGTTCGACTGGACCACCATGCCCAACGCCGATCACTGGCCCTTGTTCGACCGGGGAATTCCCTATCTCATGTTCCACACGGGCAAGCACCCGCAGTACCACACCCAGGACGATGATGCGGCGCGGCTCGACCACGAGGGCATCCGCCGTCTGACGCGGTTCGTGTTCGCCACGATGTACGATCTGGCCCAGTCACCGCGTGTGCCCGGCTTCCGCGCGGCGGCCCGGCACGAAAACAACTGGATGCGCGGCCAGTGGACCGCCTCGGGCGCTCCGCCCGCGCCGCGGTTGGGCGTTCGATGGCGCGAGCCGGCCGGCGCGGACGAAGGCGTCCAACTCACAAGCGTCCAGGACGGCACTCCGGCGGCTGCCGCCCGGCTTCAGCCCGGCGACCGCATACTCCGGCTGGGCGGCCGGGACGTTCACTCGGGCGACGAGCTTCGCCAGGCCGTGTTCCACGCCTCGGGCCCCACGCCGTTGGTGGTCCACCGCCCCGCCGAGCCCGAGCCACGCACCCTCACGGCCGAATTGCCCCGCCAGCAACTCCGCGTGGGCGTCACCTGGCGGGTCGATACGGCCTCGCCGGGCACGGTCGTGCTGACCCAGGTCCTTCCCGGCTCCCCCGCCGCGGCGGCCGGTCTGCTCGCCGGGGATCGAATCTATCAGGTCGCGGGCCGCGATTTTGCCGACGAAAACGAGTTCGCCGACCGGCTGAAACACCTGCCAGGGCCTATCGAACTGCTCGTCGAACGCCAAGGCCGCCTGGAAACGATCGTGGTGCGTCTCGACGCGACCTTCCTCGACCGTGCGGCGTAGTTTTAGCGGGCAGTAGGCAGCGGGCAGTAGGCAGATTTTGATAGCCGCCGGCGGAAGCCCGCGGAGGACGCTCCCAAACCCCTCTTCCCGGCGGCCTGGAGGGCCATGCTCCGTCGTGGCCGTGATGTTTTACAAGGCGGTTTTTTTGAACCGTCGAGAATGCCGCTGAAGACTTGGATTGCCGACCGCGACCGTCTACAATAAATAGCTTCCCGCCAATGGCGGACCCGGTGAAACCGGCCGCTGTGTCGGCCTTATATCGAGAGTGTCCCAGGAGCCGTCGGAATGACGACCGACCCACAACCGACCCCGGAAAACGATCCCTCCCAGAACGTCGCGCCCGAAACGGAGGCCGCGAGTGAATCCGCCGCCCCGGCGCGGCCGCCGCGAATCCTGATCGGCTCGCAGCGCGACTTGGGCGCCGTGCGGCCCGCCAAGAAGCGTGACTGGTACGTGCCGGGCGAAGAAGAACCATTGCCCGGCCAACCCGCGGCGACGATGCCCGAGCCGCCCGCCGAGCCCGAGTTGTCCCCGGCCGTCGCGCTGGCCCTCGAAGCGGCGTCGCTCGACGCTCCACCGGTCGATCCGGCGCCGATTGAAAAAGCGCCGAAGGGCAAGACGCATTTCCCGCCGCCCAATATCCGCGACCGCCTGCCACCTGAGTTGGAGGAGGAGCTCGAAGCCTCGCTGGGCGACATGTCGTTGGACGATCTGATGACCGGCTCCGACGCCGTCACGTCCGGCGCGCAGCTCGAACCCGAGAGCAAGCACGCCGGCCGCGTCATTGCCCTAGGCCGCGAGGAAGTCTTCGTCGAACTGGGCAGCCGCGAGCAAGGGACCGTTCCGATGCGTCAGTTCGACGCGCCGCCCGAAGTGGGCGACGAACTGACCGTCGCGGTGGTCCGCTTTCACCAAGAGGATGGGCTTTACGAACTCCGTCGCCCCGGCGTGGCCGCCTCGGTCGGCGATTGGTCCGACATCGAGGAAGGCACGCTCGTCGAGGCTCGGATCACCGGCCACAACACGGGCGGGCTCGAGTGCGAAGTGAACCGCATTCGCGGGTTCATCCCCGTGAGCCAGATCTCGCTCTATCG
>DATECS010000315.1:0-2168 GCA_035286785.1 Thermoguttaceae bacterium
GACGCCGATCGGCGCCGAGCGGCCCTGGCGAAGCGATTCGAGCAGCGCGGCGATTTCCCGGGCGTGGCCCTTGTCGGCCTGCATTAGTTTCCGGGGCCGGATGCGTCGCGGCCCGCCGTGAAGCGACAAAATGCGATAATCGTCGATCACGCCGGCCGCGCCGCCCGCGAACGCCTCGACCCGTTCCTTGCCGTAGGACGACGGGCCGACGGAGGTGTAGAGTAGTTGGCAAACGGACCCATCCTCATAAGTGACGGTGACGGCCGCGTCGTCGGGCGAACCGGTCGAAGGAGCGGCGGCCATGACCGTCACCGGAGTCGATCCGGTCAGGAAGGCGAAGAAGTCGAAGAAGTGGCACGCTTCGCCGATGATGCGTCCACCTTCGGCCGGGTCGGCGATCCAATGGTCCTTGGGCAACTGGCCCGCGTTGCACCGGTATTGGACGCACAGCGGCCCGCGGCCCGACAGAAATTCCTTGAGCGACACGGCCAGCGGCGAGAACCGGCGATTGAAGCCGACCATGACGCTGCCCGGATGGGCGTGGATGGCCTCGTAAACCTTGCGAAGTCCCTCGACGTCGATGGCCAGCGGTTTTTCGACGAACACCGATTTGCCGGCCGCCAGGACGCGACACACCCCGTCGGCGTGTTGCGAGTGGGGCGTCGTGAGGAAAACGACGTCGGTGCCCGAGTCGGTGAGGACTTCCTCCTCGTTCGACGTGCAAAACGCGAAGCCGAACTTGTCGCCCGCGCTGCGGGCCGCGACGCCCGAGGCATCGACGATCCCTCGGAGCCTAGCGCTTGGCTGTTTGGCGAGATTTGGCAGATGGAACGACCGGGCGAATCCGCCGGCCCCGACGAACGAAACGCCCACCGATTCGGCGCCGCTTGGCGGCGTCGAGCGGCCGAGTTCGATTCGGGCGAGCCGATCGGTCGCGGCCGGGCCTTCGACCTCGGGATAGTCGAGCACGACGCCCAGATACGGCTCGTTGCCGGTGAGGATCAACTCGAACGCCTTGTCGGCCTCGGTGATCGGGAAGCGGTGCGTGGTGAGGGCCTCGGGCCGTACACCGCCGCCGGCCACCAGGTCGAGAAACGCCTCGAGGTTGCGGTTCTCGGTCCAGCGGACGTAGCCGACCGGGTAGTCATGGCCGTGTTCCTCGTAGTTGGAATCGTAGCGACCCGGCCCGTAGCTCCGCGAAACCATGAAGGTCAGCTCTTTCTGGAAGTAATCGCGGCGCGGGATGTCCATGCCGGTCACGCCGACCATGATCACGCGGGCCCGGTCGCGGGCCAGCCGGGCGGCCTGTTCGACGGGCTCGTTGCTCGCCGTGGCGGCCGTAATGATGACCGCGTCGGCGCCGCGGCCGCGAGTAAATTCGTGTACCTGGCGCTCGGTCCGCTCGCCCTCGATGACCAGGGCCAGATCCGCGCCGTGTTCCGCCGCGAGTCGGACGCGGTCGGCCGCGAAATCCAATCCGACCACGCGACAACCGGACGCCTTAAGAATTTGCACGCTGAGCTGCCCGATGAGGCCCAGGCCGAGAACGACCACGGCCTCGCCGACGCGAAGATCGGCCAGCCGGACGCCTTGCAGGGCGATGGTGCCCACCGTCGAATAGGCGGCCGCTTCGTCCGAAACGCCCGGGGGCAAGGGAACGGCGAGCAGTCGCGGGATGTAGTTCACCTCGGCGTGGTTGGCGTGCCCTGCCCCGGCGCAGGCGACCCGCTGGCCGACGTGGAATGCCGTGGCCTTGGTCCCGACCTCGACGACTTCGCCCGCGTTGCTGTAGCCGAGCGGCATGTCGCTGTCGAGCTTGTCGCGGACCGTCTTGAGCGTAGCGAACAGCCCCTCGCGGCGGACCTTTTCGAGGACTTTCTTCACCAGGTCGGGCCGTTCCTTGGCCTTGCCCAAGAGGCTCTTCTTGCCCAATTCGAGCATCATCTTCTCGGTGCCCGCCGAGATGAGCGACTTGTGCGTGCGGACGAGAATTCCTTCCGGCATGAGCAAGGGCCGGGGAACGTCGGCGACGCTGATTTTGCCCGATTTGAGATTTTGAAGCATTTGTTTCATGGCAGGGGGTTCCTGTCGTTTGTGGATTCGCCGCGGGGTTTCACGATTTCGCCGGCGGTTTCCTGGAAAGGTTGTTGGTGTGGTTTTGTCGGGGG
>DATECS010000316.1:0-6598 GCA_035286785.1 Thermoguttaceae bacterium
AACGGAAACCATGGATGACGGAAACATAGCGGTTTGGGCCGTCCCCCCCCTTGCGTGACGGCACAGGGATGGGTTACACTAGTGTCAATCAACGGACGCTCGCCAATCGGCAATCGTAAGCCGGACGGCGGCAATCCAGACTATTACTTACTCGGGAGAAACACACCCATGGCGGAAGGCACTATTAAGAAGCTGACAAGCAAAGGCTTCGGGTTCATTGAGACAGGCAACGGCAAAGACCTGTTTTTCCACTCAGAGAGTCTCGAGGGCGTCAGTTTCGACGACCTGCGTGAAGGCCAAAAGGTGTCGTTCACCGAAGGCCGGAGCCCAAAAGGCCCTCGTGCCGAGAACGTCAAGCCGATATAAAAAATCGCCCGACGGCCGACAACCCGCTAAGAGCCTATCCGAAAACGGGGACGGGCTCCGAACTCGATGTGCCTAATGCTTCCTGAAACGGTTGCCGTGAGGCGTCTGTCACCGTTTTCGGATAGGCTCTAAGATGGTTGCGCCCTTCCGTTGCTGATTTCTTCCGCCAGACGCCGGTAATCCTCCGCCCCGTGCGAGTCGGGCGCGTATCGAAATATCGACTGGCCGAAACTAGGCGCCTCCGCCAACCGGACGTTCCGGCGAATCCGCGTCTCGAACGTCCGTGACTCGGCCCAGGGGGTTGCCTGTCCTCGGGCATTGTCGAAAAACTCGTCCACGTCGCGGCTCACCTCGGCGGCCAGCCGCGTGCCGGCGTCGTACATGCAAAGCACCACGCCGCTGAGCTTGAGCCGGTCGTTGAGCCGCTCGGCCACCACTTGGATCGTTTCGAGCAACTTGCCTAGCCCGTGCAAGGCGAGAAAATGCGGCTGCAAGGGAATCAACACCTCGCCGACCGCCGACAGGGCGTTGAGCGTCATAATGCCCAGCGACGGCGGACAATCGATCAGCAGATAGTCCACCGCCGGCGGATCATCGCCGAGCTTGTCGCGCAGAATGACCTCGCGCCCGATCACGCTGACCAGTTCCACCTCGGCCGCCGCCAGATCCAGGCTCGACGGCACGACCCACAGATTCTCCTCCACCCGCCGGCACGCTTCGCCGATCCGCGTCTTGCCGGTCATGACGTCGTAGATCGACAATTCGTCGGCCCGCGGCTCGATCCCAAAATGCAACGTGGCGTGGGCCTGCGGATCGAGATCGACCAGGCACGCGCGCCGTCCCCCGGCCGCCAGCGCGGCCGAGAGATTCACCGCGGTGGTCGTTTTCCCCACCCCGCCCTTCTGGTTCATGATGGCAATGGAACGCATGGCTTATGATCGGTGAAATACACGCTGTCGTCCCCAGAGCATCGCGCCCTGAACGGGGCCCATCTTGGGCCGCTCGCGCTCGTGTCCATTGTAGCCTGTTCTTCCAATCGTACCAGTTATGCGGACCAAGTACGCTGAAGCGTCCACAAACCGCCCCATGATTTGTCTCGCCTCCCCCCTGACGCCTACCCGCCGTAGGTGCTTTTCCTTGACATGCCCTCCCCACAAAGTACGTATCCTTGGGGCGGCTTCTCTGTATGAAAAAGGGACATACAGGGGCACTTGACGCCTCAAGCGACCCTGTCGCGCGGGGCCGGAACGCCGCGGACCAGCCGTGGCGCAATCCTGCGCGCCCGCATCCGGTTCGGTTTGTGTGGAACCCGCGGAACCACGGGCAGTTTGTGTTCCTTGAGAAAACCATGCGTTTTTCCTTGTCGTTGAAAGAGCGTTTCCTTGCGGCTTTCCTCGCGGGAACAGCGGCGACGCTGTTCATCGCCGGTGTCGGCTATTACGCGCTGGAACGCTCGCGCCGCACGGCCCGGGATACCGAGAACCTGCGGCTCGCCGGCGTCCGGTCGATGCTCCTGCTGAGCGAGAAGCAGATCGCCATCAAGTTGGTCGAGCGGCTATTGGCCGGCGGACGACTCTCGACCAAGGATCGCAATGAACTCCACGACGCGACCGCGAAGGCGTGGAACCAGGCCGACAAAGCATGGCGGACGTATCGTCAACTGCCGCAGACCGAGGACGAAGTCCGACTCGCGGACGAGTTCGCGCCGGCCTGGAATCGCTGGAAGGACAAACACGCCGAACTGGTCGCTCTGGCCCAGCAACAGGACGATTTCCCCGAGCGGAAACCATCGAAAAACGACCCGCAAACGACCGAATTGCGCCAACAGCTTGCCGAGACGTATCAAGAGACTCTCGAACCCGGCCGCGACGCCGCGACCATCCTCTCGCAAATGACTCGGGCGAACCAGGACGCAGGCCGGCGGAGAATCGCGGCCCGCGAAGCGTGCTCGCGCGCGGCCCAAACGACCATCGTGCTCGGCGTGCTCTTGGGCTTGATGACCGCGATGGTCCTCGCCTGGGCAATGACGCGATGGATCAACAACACCTTGTCGCAAATCGCCCGGGCCCTCGGATCGCTCGCCAAGGGCCACTTTGGACACCGACTCGACGCAAGCCGCGACGGCGCGGTCGCCCAAGTGGCCGACGCTTTCAACGCCGCCGCCGACGCGATCCAAACGGCCAAGACGGAAATGGAAGAAAAGGCATCCTTCCATGAAAGCGTTCTGGACGCGATTCCCCATCCGATTCTCGCGACCGACGTCCACCTGAACTGCACCTTCTTCAACCGGCACGCGGCCGATCTCGGAGGGTTCGACCGCCGGACGGCCCTGGGCAAGCCGTGCCCCTGGTTCCACTCGGGCGACTGCGAAACCGAGCGATGCGCGTTGCACCAGACCAAGGCCGACGGCGCTCGTGCCACGACGGAGTGCGTTCTCCACGCGCTGGCCGACCATGCGTTTGCCGTGGACGCGGTTCCTCTCCGCAATGCTCAAGGCGAGGTAGCCGGCTACGTCGAGATGCTTTGCGGCGTCACGGCCCATAAAGCCCATCGCGAGTACCAGGATGCGCAACTCCAGCAGTTGATGGATTACTTATGGCGACTGGACACCGGAGACCTTCGACTTGAAATGACCGCGGCCGACGACGACACGGCCGGCGAGGACGCCTCGCGCAAAACCTTCGCCGAAATCCGCCGCCTGATGAATCACTCGGCCGACGCGATGCGTGCCTTCGTCGAGGACGTCGATCTGCTCTCCCTGGCAATCCGCGAAGGACGACTTGACGTTCGGGCCAACGCCGCGAAACACAAAGGACACTACCATCGAATCGTCGAGGGATTGAACCATGCCGTCGCGTCCGTGGCCGAGCCCGTAAGGGCCGCCTCCGCCGTGCTTGCTGCGATGGCCAACAACGATTTTATCCAGGCAATCGACGCGCATTGGACCGGCGATTACGAACTGCTGCGCGGCAACGTCAATACACTCGCCGAAAGCGTCCGCGCCACTCTGACCGACATCATCGAGACGGCCAGGCAATTCGACGAGAGTTCGCAACTCATCGCCCGCGGCGCGGAGACGCTCGCCCACGGCGCGACCACCCAAAGCTCGACGGTCCAGGAAATGAGCGCGTCGCTCGAACAACTGGCCCGCTCCATCGACGAAGTCAAGCACAGCG
This sequence comes from Thermoguttaceae bacterium, assembly GCA_035286785.1. Taxonomy (GTDB): domain Bacteria; phylum Planctomycetota; class Planctomycetia; order Pirellulales; family Thermoguttaceae; genus UBA11386. Next base: position 3,543 of record DATECS010000316.1, read on the forward strand.
CGGCCGAGGCCGACGCCACCGCCCGAAGGACCGATTCCCTCGCCGAGTACGGCGGAAAAGCCGTCGAAAAGTCCATCGAGGCCATGGAACTGATCCGTGCAGGCTCGAAGCAGATCAGCGAAATCATCCAGGTGATTTCGGAAATCGCCGACCAGACCAACTTGCTGGCGCTCAACGCGGCCATCGAGGCCGCCCGCGCCGGACGCCACGGCATGGGCTTCGCCGTGGTGGCCGACGAGGTCCGCAAGCTGGCCGAACGCTCAAACCAGGCGGCCGCCCAAATCTCGACCCTGATCCGCGAATCGAACCGCCGGGTCGAGGAAGGCGCCCTGCTGAGCAAGGAAACCGGCGCGGCGCTGCGCGAGATCGTCGTCGGCGTCCGGGAAACCGCCACCCGAATCGGCGAAATCGCGGCCACCACCGTCGAACAAGCCGCCAACGCCAGGGAAGTCTCGGCCGCCATCACCATCGTCGCCGAAGTCACCGAACACGCGGCCTGCGGCAGCGAACAAATGGCCACCAGCAGCGAAGAACTGGGCGCCCAGTCCAACGCACTCCGCGAACTCGTCGCCCACTTCCGCGTCCGCCCGACCGAACGGAATCCCGTCAAGCGGAAATGACTTGGGCCTCGGGCCAAACGTGTCTTGACAAACCTCACCCGCCCGCTACTCTGAGGGGGACGCGACGCCCGGGCGTTTTCGCCAAGCGATGAAGTCAAGCATTCGGGCTTCACGTCGGCAAATCTCGTGGTCCGAACTCATTCCCTTAAGCCGGAGAAGACCCATGAAGGTGCAGCATCTCCTCGTCCTCCTCGTCGCGTGGCCGCTGTTGGTTGCGGCGCTGTCCGCCCAGACCGTTCCGCCCGCCTTGATGGTCAAGGAGGGTGACGTCTCCAAGCCGCTCGGCCTGGCCAAGTTGGAGATCCACGTCCGCATCTTCGGCTCCGTGGCCCAAACCACGACCACGATGACCTTCGCCAATCCGACGGACCGGCCGATGGAGGGCGACCTCTACTTCCCGCTGCCCGAGGGCGCCACCGTCACCGGCTACGCGCTGGACATTGCCGGCGCGATGGTCGACGGCGTGGCGGTCGAGAAGCACGAGGCCCGGCGGGTGTTCGAGGAAATCGTTCGCCAGGGAATCGATCCCGGCCTGGTCCAATGGACCAAGGGCAACACGTTTCAGACCCGCGTGTTCCCCATTCCGGCCCACGGCAGCCGGACGGTGCGCGTCGAATATGTTTCGGAGTTGATCGGCGGCCAAGACGCCCCGACCTATCACCTGCCCTTGAACTTCAAGGAGAAGGTGCCCGAGTTTTCGCTTCGCGTCGAAGTGGTCAAGCCGGCCGCTCCGCCGGTGGTGGCCCAGGGCGGGCCGGCCAATTTCGCTTTTGAAAAATGGCGCGACAGCTACGTCGCCGAGACACAGCAGAAGGACTGGTTGCCCGCCGACGAGAATCTGGTCGTCGCCCTGCCCAAAACCGCCGGCCCCCGCGTGCTCGTCGAAAAAACCGACGACGGCCAGATCTATTTCGCCGTCGAGGACCATTCGGCCCCACCCGCCGCCACCGCGACCCGACAGGAATCGGCTCCCCGGCGCGTCGTCATCTTCTGGGACGCCTCGGGCTCGAGGGCCGGCGACCACGCGCGCGAAATCGCCCTGCTGCGGTCCTATGTCGAACGCTTGTCCGCCACGCCGGATCGCACGGATCCCGGCGACGTCGATCTGATCCTCTTGCGCAACGTCGCGTCGAACCCCAAGCGATTCACGCTCGACAAGAAGGGAATCCGCGAGCTGGTCGCCGAAATCGAGAAGGTCCAGTACGACGGCGGCACGCAGCTCGGCGCGATCCGACCGGCCGTGGACCCGGCCGTGCAATCGACCCGGTATCTGCTGTTCACCGACGGCCTCTCGAACTTCGGCCAAGAAGAGCCCGCCCGGCTCGACGGGCCGCTCGACGTTTTCTCCGCCGCCTCCACGGTCGATCATGCGACGCTGCGCCGCCTGGCGACGAGCAACGGCGGCCGTTACTTCAATCTGGTCAAATGGTCCGACGCCGAAGTGCTGGCCCAGATCGACCGTCCGGCCTGGTCGTTCCTTTCGGCCTCGATCGAAGGCGGCCCGGCCAAGGACCTCTATCCGCAATTGCCCGAGCCACTCGCCGGACGGTTTACGCTGGTCGGCCGGCTCGACAGCGAGTCGACCACCGTCACGGTGCTGTACGGCTACGGCATGCCGGGCGAATCGCCCACCAAGAAAACCTTCACCGTCTCGCGAACCGATGCCGTCGAAGGCTCCCTGCTCCGTCGTCTCTGGGCCGAGAAGAAACTGGCCGAACTGATGGTCCGCCAGAAAAAGAACCGGAAGGAAATCGCCACGCTGGGCAAGCAGTTTAATCTGGTCACGCCCTACACGTCGCTGTTGGTCCTCGATTCGCTCGATCAGTACGTCGAGTACGAAATCGCCCCGCCCGCCTCGCTTAAGGAGATGCGCGAGGAATACCTGCGGCGCATCGACACGCTCGAACATCAGAAGCAGAAAAAGAAGGCCAGCAAACTGGCCAAAGTCCTCCGCATGTGGAAACAACGGGTCAAGTGGTGGAACACCAAGTTCAAGTATTCCGAGCATTTCAAGTACGGAGAGAAAGAAGAAGAGCCCGTCTATCCCGATGGTCGAAGCGGGCGTTCACGTTCGCAGAGGATCAGGCGTTATGGCGGAGGAATGGGTGGGGGCGGAATGGGAGGCATGGGAATGGGCGGCATGGGCGGAGGCGAGGCACACCCGGCCAGTCCTGCCGCCACGTCACCGCCGGCCGAAACCGCAGTGCGTAGCATGCCGCTGAGCGCTCTCAGGAAGTTCGGGGTTGCCGCTGACCGCCAGCCCGGCATCGCCATCAAGCCCTGGAATCCCGACACGCCCTATCTGAAGAAACTCCGAGCCGCCAAGGACGATCGTGCCCGTCTGGCTGTCTACATGAAGAGCCGCGCGAAATACGGCAACTCGCCCGCCTTCTTCCTCGACTGCGCCGAGTTCTTCCGCGAAGCAGGCGACGCCGA
>DATECS010000317.1:0-2818 GCA_035286785.1 Thermoguttaceae bacterium
TTCCCGGGTTACGACTCCCACATTCTGATCCCTGTCCGAGGCTGTGATTTTTTCGATTCAACGCAGGTGAAGCCACAAGATGTAGGGTGGGCACCGCCCACCAAAAAATGCTGCGTTTGGTGGGCAGTGCCCACCCTACAAAATTCCAATTCCTAATCCCCGGTCTCCAAGCCCCTGGTTCTTCCCGTGTACGATAAAGAAGCATTGGTTGCATTGGTTCGCCACAAGTCGCTCAAGTTCGGCGAGTTTACGCTCGCGTCGGGCAAAAAGGCCCGGTATTATCTGGACGGCAAGCAGGTGACGTTGGATCCGCACGGCTCGCGGCTTATTGCCGAGGGCATTTTGGATCTGTTGGGCGAGGACGACGAGATGCCCGAGGCGATCGGCGGCATGTCGATCGGAGCCGATCCGATCACGTCGGCCGTGGTCACCATGTCGTCGGTGCGGGGGACGCCGATCCTGGGGTTCATGGTTCGCAAGGAGCCGAAGGGGCACGGGACGAACCAATACATCGAGGGTCCGGTGCAGCCGGGCCAGAAGGTCGTGATCGTCGAGGACGTGGTGACGACGGGCGGGTCGTCGCTGGCGGCGATCGAACGGGCCAAGGCTTTTGGGCTCGAAGTGACCGGGGTGCTGGCCATTATCGACCGGATGGAAGGCGGCGCGGCGGCGTTCGCGCGGGCGGGGTATAAGCTGCGGAGCCTGCTGGCGATCACGGATTTTGGGATTAGTCCGCCGAAGTAGGTTGGACGCGGCTTCTCTTTTCAACGCGAAGACGCAGGGACGCAAGGAAAGAATTTGACGAAGCTTCATGTTTCCGCTTCATAGCTCTCAAATTTTTTGCGTCTTTGCGACTTGGCGTCTTTGCGTTTGCTTACTTTTTAACGCAAAGACGCAGGGACGCTAAGACGCAAAGCCTTGGAGGGCCTCGCTCCGTCGTGGCCGTCGGCGGACGCGACGGAGCGCGTCCCTCCAGGGATTGGGCTTCGCGAGGAGTTCGCTGTCACTTCGCTTTCTTCTTATCTCTCTCGACCACGATCTTGCCCAGGTCGATCGTTTCGCCTGACCGGGCCGTGAATTCCTTGGCGGTGATCCATTGGCGGCCCTTCATGGCGTAGATGCAATACGTCGCGTCCGGGATCAGCGCGGGAAACGTGACGCGGCCTTGTTCGTCGGTCTTGGTGACGGGCCAGTAGTTCGTTCGGTCGATGTTGGAGACGAAGTCGGCGTCGGCGGCGATCTCGCCGCGGCGCGTCGCCTCGAAGTCGTAAGGACAAACGCCCGGCGTGACGACCATGTGGAGCGAGGGCTGCTCATGGGAGGAGAGCCCCGCCAGCGCCTGGCCCTTCTCGTCCACGAACGTCGCCCGGGCCGACCCGCACGGCTTCAGCACGACCGTCGGTTCCTGCTCGCCCGCGGTGAGCAGGGCCGTCGCGCCGAGACGTCGCTTGGCGTCGAGGAAATAGACCGGGTATTCTTGATCCTTGGCGAGGTTCGATAGCGTGAAACGTCCGCCCAGCGCTTCGATCGGCGATGCTCCCCAATCGGGCGACGAGGGGGAGACCTTCAGCCGCGTAATGTAGATCGCTCCGTCGGCCGGTTTGTTGTTTTCGTCCACGACCCGGCCGCTGACTTTCTCGCCGTACACTAACCGCAGCGTGGTCTCGATCGGTTCGGAGCCGGGTTTCGGATTGATCTTCTCGATGGCGCTGGCGTAATAGCGTCGGCCGCCGGGTCGCCCGTTGTAGATCAGCCCCGAGTCGAACTCCCGCAAAACATATTCATTGTCAGGTCCATGCGCGAGCAACCGGCCCGGACCGGGCAGTACGACGATTTCGAACCGGCCGTCGTCGCCGGAGAGCTGAATGCCCTGCCAGCCGGTGAGGATGCTGTCGGTTTTGTGGGGGTTATTGCGACCTTCGGCGAGATACTGCACGGTGGCGCCGGCAATCGGTTCGCCCGACGTCGAATCGACGACTCGGCCCCACACCATCACGCCGCGCGGCAAAGCCACGTAGATATTTTTCGTGCGGGCGTCATCTTCCCAGACGATGTCCTCGACCTTGCGGGTCAGGTACGGCTCGCCGTTGGGTGGATAGGCCGTCACGCCGAAGCGGTTGCCCGGGTAGGCCGCGATACGATAGCGTCCCTCGGCGTCCGCCTTGCCGGCCAGCGAGTACATCGAGCCGAGCGATTTCTGTTGGCTGGACCAAATCGTCAACCGCGCATGGCCGGCCGGCTTGCCCGTGTCCTCGAAGCTGACCACGCCCTCGAAGATCTGAGCCGGCGCGAGCGTTATTACGGCCTCCTGGCCCGGCTTGACGTTTTTGACCTGGGCGCGATACGTTCCGTCGTGTTCGCCGCGAGTCTCGGACATTCCGCTATTGATCGTCAGATCCTGCGGGGCAAATTGATCGGTCGGCCCGACGCGAAGCCACACGCCGTGACCTGGCCCAATGCCATGCACCACGAACCGGCCCTTTTGGTCCGTCGTGACCGACGGCGGCCATGCCCTGGGCGGCGTCTCGAATCCAGGATACCCCACCACGCCTCGGCTATACTCGTCGTCCTTCACGGTCAAGAGCACGGCGCGCGGCGACACGCGGATCCCGGCGGCCGGGTCTCCCTGTTTGTCGAGCAGACGGCCGAGAATCGGTTGCTCGTCGGCCAGCTCGAACGACGCTTCGACCTGCTTGGCGTCGGGGTCGAACCGCTTCCACGCCAGTCCCTTGCCCTCCTTGCCCACAATGAGCGTCGCGTCGCGGTGCGATTTCGACGACACGCCCGAGAGCACCAACCGATAACGTCCGTCGGCGTC
>DATECS010000318.1:0-6099 GCA_035286785.1 Thermoguttaceae bacterium
CCTGGCCGGCACGAACCGCGCCTACGCCGACGACCGCCGACCGACCGCCGACCTGCGGCTTCCGCGTCTGGACGAAGCCTCGTTGGGCCAACTGTTCCAAATGCTCATGCTCGCCACGGTCGTCGAAGGCCGCCTCGTCGGCATCAACCCCTACGGCCAACCCGGCGTCGAAGCCTACAAGAAAAATATGAACGAGTTGTTGAGGAAATAACCGTTCTTTTTGGAACCACAGATGGACACAGATAAACACAGATAGTTTTTTCATACGTCAGATTATTTACTTCCTTATCTGTGTCCATCTGTGTTCATCTGTGGTTCCTTCCTGAAGTGCTCTATAGGACAGCCATGACAAGCAAACTCACCTGGCTCGGACACGGAGCATGGTCGATTCAGGCCGATGGTCACCACGTTCTGCTCGACCCCTTCCTGAGCGAGTCGCCCGTCGCGCCGGTGGCGGCCGACGCGGTTCAGGCCGACTTCATTCTCGTTTCGCACGGCCACGCCGACCACCTGGGCGACACGCTGTCCATCGCCCGACGGACCGGGGCCCTGGTGATCGCCAACTTCGAAATCTGCGAGTGGCTCGCCCGCCACGGCGTTGAGAATACCCACGCAATGAACCTCGGCGGGTCGTGCCGCCGGCCGTTCGGCACGGTCAAAATGACCCTGGCCCATCATTCCTCGGCCCTGCCCGACGGATCCTACGGCGGCAATCCGTGCGGTTTCCTGCTCGGCTTGCCCGAGGGAAACGTCTATTTCGCCTGCGACACGGCCCTATTTCTCGACATGCGATTGATCGGCGAGTCGGGCCTCGCGCTAGCCGTGCTGCCGATCGGCGACAACTACACGATGGGCCCCGACGACGCGATTCGCGCCGTCCAATTGCTCGCGCCCCGCCGTGTCGTGCCGACGCACGTCAACACGTGGCCGGTGATCGAGCAAGACGTTGCCGCCTGGTCCGCCCGAGTCCGCCGCGAAACAGCGGCCGAGCCGATCGCGCTCCGACCGGGCGAGAGCATCACGCTTTGAGACGCGGTGTGAGCCTCACGTGGTGGGTGAAAAGTGCGAGACGCATGCGAGGGGAATCAATCCACCTAGATACGTACCATTTTCGGCCCCGAAGGGGCATCGGTTCTCCCAGCCCAGGGCAACGCCCTGAGGAACAAAATCCATCTCTATTCAAGGGTCGGCCCAACGGGCCAATTGCTCCGGTGAACGTTTGGACCGTTGGCCTGACGACGGAAAGTGTTGCCGTACCATGTTCCAAGGGCGTTGCCCTGGGCTGGGCGAATCAAGGGCCTTCGGCACAGAGTGCCGTGCTCACGCGCCATTACGAACGTGACGCCAACTATTGCTGCTCTCGCGGCACTTCCGGAAACCGGGCCAAGTAATCGGGTGCAACCCCGCCAAGCCAGACAAATGGCTTGTCAATATTCACCGTGTCGACAAGACGCTGGCGAGCCATTGCGAAACACGCCGTGATCAGAAAGACACATGGCGACAGCATGATTGAGACAATGCCACACAAGAAGAAGATCATGCCACCTTTCCCAGAAAGAAACAGTACGCAGAATAGACCACCCCCCAGCAACAAAGCGCCCGCGGTGGCCAAAAAGCGAAGAATAAGTTGTTGACGTCGTTCTTCCGCTCGATGAGCATCGCAGAGCCAGACTCTGGCGCTGCAGCCCTGGGAACATATGAAGGCGAACCAGCCAAAGACGAGAAATCCTGCCACAGAGACAGGTTTTGCAAGCGACATTTTCAAGGGACGTTCGGCGGCCGGCGCGTCGCACACCACGCACCGCCTCGGCAACACGGCCTTCTTTTCGTGCAGCACGAGCCAATCGGCGTCGCGCCAAGCGTAGGCCGTTTCTGGTTCCGACGACGACGTCCCACCATCGGCGTGATTCATATCTGCTCCTTTTCGTGTCTTGCAGGATCTCGGTTAACTATTGTCCTCAGGCCGTTTTCAGCATTACTCCTTGTCCGGCGGATAAATCGCGAAGTCCCAAATCGTCGGCCCGCCGGTCGAGTCGGTGATGGCCAGCCGCACTCGATCGGCCGTGACCGGATCGAACGTGACGTTCACGCCCGGCCCGCCGATCTTGCCGCCACGATAGACGGCCTTCCAGCCGCCCTGGCCGTCGGGCGTCTGGATCTCGAACGCCCGGACTCGGTCGAGGCATTCGCTCGCCGTGGCGCGGCTGAACGTCTTCTTGCCGCCCAGGTCGATTTCCAACCACGCGGTTTTCACGTCGTCGTCGGTGGCCCAACGGGTGCCGTTCTCAAGCGTGATGTCCATGTCCACGGCCTGCCGCGGGCCCCATCGCTTGGCGTCCTTGCGATAGACGTTCGAGGCCGTGGCGGGACGGTCCAGCAGCAGGGAGTCTTGCACCCGCTCGGGATGCTCGATCATTTCGGCGACCTCCAGAAGCCGCGCGACGAGGTCGGACGGAATCCGGCCGCTCTTGTCGGGCCAGGCGTTCAGCAAGAGATTCGCCCCGCGAGGAATGGTTTGACGGTGGATTTCGTAGAGCTGCCGCGCCGGGCGGATGTCGTCCAACTCGCCCCAGAACCACCGCTCTTGACCGCTCGTCTCGCACACCTCGTCGGGAAGATAATACTGCCGGCCCTCGAACGTGATTCGCGGATGGTGGCCCGACGCCGGCGGATGGATTTTCTCGCCGTTGTTAACGTCCTTCGGCCAAATGGCGGCGGGCTCCTTGGCCGCTGGCTTGCCCAAATACGTGGGCTGCCGCTTTTCGACGAAACTGCCGTCGACAAAACCCTGGTTCAACAGCACGAGACAATCAGGTTGCAGCGACTTGCAGTGGGCATACAACCGCGCGAGCGAACCCCGCATGTCCGGGCCCATGTCCCACGGAATGTCGAACCACAGCATGGTGATCGGTCCATACTGAGTCAGAAGTTCCGTGAGTTGGTTGTGGACGAACTTTTCGTATTCCTCCGGCTTCATCTTCGGCATGTGGTGCGAATCCCAGCCGAGCGAATAGTAGAAGCCGGGCTTCAATCCATGCTTGCGGCAGGCTTCGACGAAATCCTTGGTCACGTCCGTCTTATTGCCGCTGGTGGCCACCGTGAAGTCGGAGTAAGCGCTGGGCCACAACGCATGGCCGTAGTGATGCTTCACGGTCAACACCATATACTTCATGCCGGACTGCTTGGCGGTCTGGGCCCATTGGTCCACGTTCAGATCAGTCGGCGCGTAGTCCATGCTCTTGGCCGGCGTGCGGCCAAACTGATCGACCACGAACGTGCTGATGCCGAAGTGGACGAACATCCCGTATTTCAAGTCTTCCCACGCGCGGATCGCGGGAGTCGGTTCTGTCGCCACGACGGGCTCAGCCGCATGAACACCGCCACCCAGGACGCCGAGGACGGTCACAAGAGAAAGCAGATACGTGAATCGACGAGTCATGGAATTCAATCCTTCTCAAACGAAGTGGCAGGCAACGCAACGAAAATTCAATCGCATTGTACTGTCGTGACTTGGGACTGTCCATCATCGAAGAACACTGCACAGCCGAAAACCGGGGGGAAAAAGGAACCATAGACGCTGTTTGTCGCGAGCCTCGACTCACAAGGGGCGTATGGAAGGGGGCGACTTTCCCGGGTGGGGCTACGAATCCCCCGCGTTCTAGGAAGCTGTTTTTTGGAATGTTTTCATTCGGTTCCCATTTACCTGCCGCGGGGCCAAAGGTTACGATGATTAGAATATGCCAGCCCATTCGGGTTTCGCCGCCACCCAGGCAAGGGCCGACGAACCCTCCCTCCAGATCCCTTCTTCACCCTATTGTTATTTCGCCCCCTTCGCGAGGAGAAAACCATGCTGAAGAGACACTGCTTGGTCGTGCTTGGAATCTGGATGCTCTGGTCGAGCGCGGCCGTCGCCGCGGAGGCGGTGAACCTCGATTCGCTGTTGGACGAGATGACCAACCGCGCGAGTCTGGCCAGCTTTCCCGAGCCGGCCTACACCTGCCATCAGGCCAGCAGCTACGAGCCAGCGTCGAAAAGCGCGGACCAGCCCGGCTGGTTCGCCAACAACGACCGCTCGTTCTTCATTCGCAAGGAAACCAACGGCGATCGGACCGAATGGGTCATGATGGACGCCGAAGGGCCCGGGGCGATCGTCCGGTGGTGGATTACCGCGGGCAAGTACGTCGGCACGGTGCGTGTCTATCTCGACGGCGCGGCCGAGCCGGCCATTGAGACCCGTGTCGACAAACTGGTCGGCGGCGGCGAGTTGGCCGGACCGCCGCTGTCGGAAGAAAACGCCCGAGGACGAAACCTCTATCTGCCCATCCCCTACGCCAAGCACTGCAAAGTGACCTTTGACCGCAATGCCCAGATCAGCCATAAAAACCAGGATCTGCTCTACTACCAGATCAACTACCGGACCTACGCCCCGGGCACGACGGTCGAGAGTTTCTCGAAAGCCCGGCTCGACGCCGCGAAGGACAAAATCGCCGCCGTCGAAAAAACGCTCCGCGAGCCGGTGCCGTTCGTGCCGAATGACACGGTCGGAAAGACCAAGGACATCACGATCATCCCGCCGGGCCGCAAAATGACGATCATCCAATTTAAGTCATCGAACTCACACGCGGTGTACAAGCTTTCGGTCCGTCTGGAAGCCAAGGATCCGGTGCAGGCTCTGCGTTCGACCGTGCTGGTGATGGAGTGCGACGACGAACAAACTATTTGGTGCCCGGTGGGCGATTTCTTCGGCAGCGGCGTGGGCGTGAATCCCTTCAAGTGCTGGTATCGTCAAGTGGAAAAAGACGGCACGATGACCTGTTGGTGGATCATGCCGTTCCAGAAAGAATGCGAAATCAAGCTCAAGAACCTCGGACAGCAAAATGTCACTGTAACAGCCGTTGCCGCGACCTGCCCATGGACCTGGACCGACCGCTCGATGCACTTCCACGCCACGTGGCGGCAACAGCGCGACATCGAAACGGCCCGCGACGGCCGAAAGGCGTTTGATTGGAACTATCTCACGGCCAACGGCCAGGGTGTCTTCGTCGGCGACACGCTCACGCTGCTGAACCGTTCGCCCGCCTGGTGGGGCGAAGGCGACGAAAAAATCTACGTCGACGGCGAGACGTTCCCCTCCCATTTCGGCACGGGCACGGAGGACTACTACGGCTACGCGTGGTGTACGCCCGAGTTCTTCGAGTCACCGTTCCACGCCCAGCCGCGAGCCGAGGGCCCCGATAACTTCGGCAACACGACCAATACCCGCGTGCGTTCGCTCGACGCGATTCCGTTCGAAAAATCGTTCCGTTTCGACATGGAAGTGTGGCATTGGGCCAAGACCACCGTGGACTACGCCGTGACGACCTACTGGTACGGTCGGCCCGGCGCGAAACCGACCGTCAGCCCCATGCCGGAGGAAGCCCGACAGCCGGTTTCGTACCACACGCCGCTTCGGATTCCCGGCTTCAATGTCCTGTCGCGCACGGCCGGAAGCGTGGAACTCCAGAACATGAAGGTCTTCGGCGCCGGCAAATGGATCGACGACAATCATCTCTGGTGGCGCGGCGCAAAGCCGGGCGACAAGCTCGACTTAGCCGTTTCGTCCGAGGTTGCCGGCCCGTGCCGCATTGAATTGAAGCTGACCAATGCGCCCGACTACGGCATCGTCCAGTTCCATGTCGACGGCAAGAAAGTCGGCGAGCCGGTCGATCTGTACGGCCCGGCCGTCGCCCCCGCCGCGTCCATCGCGCTCGGCCCGCTCGAATTGACCCTCGGCGAACACAAGCTGACGGTCGAAATCGTCGGCGCCAATCCCAAGGCAAAGAAGGATTACATGGTCGGCATCGACCGGATCAAGATCGTGCCGGCCGAATAGACGTAGGCCGGGTCGAGACCCGGCGACATAAACCGAGCCGCGACCGTAAGGAAGCGGTGGTGTGTATCATGGATCCGCCACCGCTAACGATAGAGGGACGCGCTCCCTCACGGTCGCGGCTCTGATTTGTCGGCTCGAATGATCCGCGCGTCAAGCCAATCGGCATAATCAAGCTGGTCGGCCCGTTCGCCGAAATCGACAATCAGGTCGAGCCGTTTCGCCCCGGT
>DATECS010000319.1:0-5868 GCA_035286785.1 Thermoguttaceae bacterium
GCAACCCGCCGCCCGCGGCGGCCGTGTCCTCGTTCGTCGTCCCGAGGTTGTCGTCGCCCGCCACCGGCGGAATGTTCGGCAACACAATGACGGTCACCGTCGCGGTCGACTCCGCGCCCGTCGAGTCCTTGATCGTGTACGTGAACGTCTCCGTGCCCGAGCCGTCCCACAAGCTCACCGGCGTGTAGACCAGCGTCTTGCCGTCCCCGCTCAGGGCGACCGTGCCGCCCTGCGAGCCTTGGGTGAAGCTGATGATCGAAAGCACGTCGCCCTCGACCAGATCCGCGTCCGTGTCGTTCGCCAACACCTGAATCGTCGTGGACGCGTTGTTGGCAACCGATTTAGTATCGTTCACCGCCGTCGGCAAATCGTTCACCGGCGTGACGCTCACCGTCACCGTGGCCGGTCCCGCCGTAATCGCCGCCGCCGATCCGTCGCCCGCGTCCGTCACCGTGTACGTAAAACTGGCCGTGCCGCGCAAATTATTGAAATTCGCCGCCGGCGTGAATTGCACCGTGTGCCCGTCGGCCAACAGCGTCGCCGTGCCGTTCTGGTTGCCCGTCACCGCGAACACCATCGCGTCAACCGCCGTCTCCTTGTCCGACACCAGCGTCCGCAGATCGACCGTCACCGCCGTGTCTTCCAGGGTTGTCGCCGTCCCGCCGGCCGCCGTCGGCGGATCGTTGACCGCGCCGACCGTAATGTTGACCGCCACCGGCCCCACCGTCGCCGCCGGCGACGCCCCGTCGCCTGTATCCGTCACGCTGTACGAAAAACCGGCCGCCCCGTGATACTCGGCCGTCGGGGTGAAAAGCACGGTGTGGCCGTCGGCCTGCAACACGGCCGTCCCGCCGCTCGGGCTATTGACCGTGAAGTTCAACTGCGCGTCCGCCGTTTCCAGGTCGCCCACCAGTTCCCACAAGTCGATCGTAAGCGGAGTGTCTTCATTCGTCGAAAAACTGCCCACTTGCGTCACCGGCGCGTCATTCACCGCCGCGACGTTCACCACAATGGTCGTGTCAATCGTCTCGCCGTATGAATCCGTCGCCCGAATTGTCAACGTCGCCGTGCCGTTCTGGTTGGCTCCAAAAGCAAGCTGCAACTGCGAGTTCACCACCTGCCCGCTCGTGCCGGAGACCGCGGCCGTGACCAACGCCGGATTCGTGTTCCCCACAATGCTCAACGTCAACGTGTCGCCGCTCGCCAGATTCACGTCGCCAAACAGCCCTGCAAGGCTATATGACTTCGCGCCCGGATCCTCGTCCAGCGCGATCGGCCCGACCGCCGTTCCCTGCGTCGGTGCGTTGTTTTGAGTAATCGTCCGCGTGAAGCTGCTGCTCGTGTTGCCCGCCAGGTCCGTCGACGTCACCGTGAACACATTCGCGCCGAAAACCAGCGCCACCGCGTCATAGCCGAACGCCCCCGTCGTGCCGTCCGCGTTGATGGCCGTGCCGGCGTTCAAGGTCACGCGCGAACCGGCTTCCGCCACGCCTTCCAGACGCACGCTCGTCTTTTCCGTCGTAGAATCGCCCGCGGAGCCCGTGTCGTCCGTCGCCGCCAAAGCAAGCGTCGGCGTCGCCGGAGCCGACGTGTCGATCGTCACCTGCAACGCCGTCGAAGCCTCGCTTTCGTTCCCCGCCGCGTCGCTCGCCACGGCGGTCAGCTGATGTGCGCCGTTGGCCATCGCCGTCGCCGTGATCGACACGGTGCTGGCCGCCAGCGCCTCGCCCAGTTTCCCGCCCGTGTTGCTATAAATCGCGAGGTACGCCCCCGTCTCGCCCGTCACGCTCACCGTCGGCGTATTGTCGTTGGTCACGTTGTCGTCGTTGAACCACCCCAGGTCGCTCGCCGCCGCCAAATCAAGCCCGGTCGGAACGGCCGGCGCGATCGTATCCAGCGAGAACGTCACCTGGTAATCCGCCGATTCATTGTCGAATTCGTCGGTGGCGATCAAGTGCAGCGTATGCGTCCCGTTGTTCGCCAGCGACCCGCCCGCGATCTCTTCCAACTTCGTCTGGCTCAACTGAAACGCGCCCGACGCGTTGACCTGGGCAAGAACGCTGACGTAGTTCGCCCGGTCCATCCCGTCGATGCCCGCCAGGAACTTCACCACCTCGTGCTGTTCCTGCACCGTGCCCGAGATGGCCAACTCCTTCGTGATCCCGTCTGTCGCGCTGCGGCCCGTGTCGTTCGCCAACGCCGCCGCGATCACCGGCGCGGTCGAGTCCTGAATCAACTGGACGCTCACCTTCGCGCCCGCGTTGAGCGTCACCATCTGCACGTCGAATCCGTCCACGTCGCCGTCCGCGTCGCCGTCAAACTCCGAGCGATAGAGATTCTTCGACAGGTCGATCCCATACTGGGCGTAATACATCTGGGTCACGTAGTTCCAGCTTCCCAGCGACTGCACGGCCGCCGCCTGGGCCCATAGCAACTCCTTCTGCTCGACCTGGCCGGCCACTTGGCCGATCGTCGCGCTGTCGCCCGGCATGAACACTTCGAAGCGATATCCGCCGAGCGTCGCGCCTTCGCCCTTGACCGTGACGCTATACGATCCCGGCCCCACTTCGCACAGCACGAGACTGTCCGTCCCGCCGTTCACGTCCGCGCGGTTCAACACTGGCGCGATCCAATAGTCGTCCGCCGTTCCGCCGCCGGCCCCCAGGCACTTGACCGACACCGAATCCGGATCGAGCGTCCCGCTCGTGCCGTACATGCGAAAGCCGAGCACGGCGTTCCCGCCGCTCACCCCGACCTGCACCGGCGCGACGTTCAACGGCGCAGTGTCGATCTCGAACGCCGTCGCCAAGGTTGCATCAATTGTGCCCAAAAGATGGGCCGCCAGAAGCTGCCGCTGCTCGAGAGGCTCGAACCGCGGCGAAAACCACCTCGGCAAGGTCCCCTTCGATCGAGTCAATTTACCCAATTGCGAGCTGCGCGCGCGTCCCAAGAAATGCCGGTGTCTTCTCATGTTCCCAGTACCTTGGCGTAAAGAATTGCCCAAATGGCCTAAGTCTTGATTCTCTTCAGCCTTAGAGAAAAAGTCAAGAACTCGGTTTGCGAAAGCCGGGCAAGCGGCAACGGTCGTATCGACACGCCCCCCAAGCTCGCCGCCAAACTTCGAACCGTCGCATAACGCCTTGCCAGGCGTGCCCTTGCGCGATTTTGAGCCACCGTCTCCGTCCCTATTAACCCGTCGCGCCAAAGAGGGAGCCGCCTCGCATAACCCTGTCGCATCCCAATAATCCACCCAACACAACAAAACAGCACAATCGTTACTCACCCGCCGACGAATCTTGGCACAGCCCTTTCTCCCGTCAAAATCCCGAAATCCCCTATTTTTGGATTAACCGGAACAACCGGAAAATCCGAAACAACCGATACAGGAATTGTCCCAGGGGGTTCTTACTGGGTCATGCGGACTTCACCCGTTCCGCACGCTGCATCCAGCGCGCCGGACGAAGTCCCACTGCGACATTTTGTCCGACCCATGACCCGGCGCCCCGGTTTTGGCGCGGCCGTCCGCATCGCACGGCTGCACGAGGAGGGAAGCATGACCGCTCGCGTGATCCAACTTGTTCTCTTGCTCGGCCTCGTGGCCCTTCCCCTAGCCGCCGTCGCGGCCGATCCGACGCAAGCCCCGCCGACGGAAAACTCCGTCCTGCCCGCTGGCTATTCCAGCGCGCTGGACGACGAATTCATCCCCGCGCCACCGGCCTCCCCGCGCGAACCTCTCGATATCCCCGACGACGTCTCGCTGGGTTGCGCCGAAATCGGCTGCGACGCTCCCTGCTCCAACGTCTGGACCGATCAAGACCTCTATCGCTCCAAGTCCTTCTTCGTCCAAGGCTGGATCGACCAGGGTTTCACCCTCAACGCCGCCAATCCCGAAAACCGCTTCAACACCCCGCTCGGGTTCAACGACCGCTCGAACGACTATCAGATGAACCAGCTCTATCTGATCATGGGCCGTCGGGCCCAAACCGACGACTGCTCGTTCGGCGTCGGCGGACGCGTCGACCTGCTCTACGGCAGCGACTACTTTTTCACCACCGCCGCCGGACTCGAAACCTACGAGAACGGCGCCGACCAGCGTTGGAACACCGACGGCCCGCGAGCCGGCGGCACGGCGGCCCTCTACGGTCTGGCCATGCCCCAGCTCTACGCCGAGTTCTACGTCCCCTGGCGCTTCGGAACCACGGTCAAAGTCGGCCATTTCGACACGATCCTGGGCTACGAATCCGTCATGGCCCCGCAAAACTTCTTCTACTCGCACTCCTACGTCATGCAATACGGCGAGCCCAAAACCCACACCGGCGTGCTGGGCAGCATGCAGTTGGCCCCGCGTCTGACGCTCCACGCCGGCTTGACCCGCGGCTGGGATTCCTGGGAAGACTCCACCGATCGACCCGGCTTCCTCGGCGGAATTTCCTGGACGAGCCGCGATTGCCGCACCAACGTCAATCTCGCCGTCAGCACGGGCGACGAGCACGTGGCCAACGAAAGCAACCGTACCTCCTACAGCCTGGTCCTCATGCAGCAACTCGACTGCCGCTGGACCTACGTCTTCCAGCACGACTACGGCATCCAGAGCAACGGCGCCATCAACCCGCGAACCTTCTCGAACGTGCCGGCCCGCTGGTACGGCGTCAACCAATACCTCTTCTACACCCTGTCCGAAGTCACCTCCGCCGGCCTTCGCTTCGAGTGGTTCCGCGACGAGGAAAATAGCCGCGTGCTGGGCATCCCCATCCAAGGCTTCGCCACGGGCAAGAACTACTACGAAGCCTCGCTCGGCATGAACTGGCATCCCAGTTGCCGCTTCACCCTCCGCCCTGAAGTCCGTTGGGACTGGTCCGACGTCACCCCCGGCACGAGTGGCGGCATGTACAACGACTTCCGCGACAAGAACCAGTTCACCTTCGCCACCGATCTGATCTTCGTCTTCTAACAGGCCCAATACATACCAACCCGAAGCGCCAGCGAGTGCCCGTCGCCTCTTCCCCTGCAATAAACCCTTGCTAGCCGCCGGCGGAAGCCCGCGGACCCTTTCCGCTCGTTATTCCGCGTCCCGCCCCCTAACTCCCCGGCGGAATAAAGTCCATCCTCTTCCCGCAATCGTCTATTGGCGCGGCGTCTGCAGTCGCCCATAATTAGTGACGTAGTCCATCCTTGGACCCTGCCTCACGTCATTTGCCTCTCACCCCCAAAGCGAGCCCATCATGACCCACCGCCTCGCCTCCGCCCTCCTGCTTTTGTCCTTGCTCCTTGTCCCGGCCGCTACCGCTCCCGCCGCCGAGACTCCCAAGGAAAAACCCGCCGCCTCCAAGGTCGCTCCCCCCGACGTCGACGCCTGGCGCAAACTCAAGTTCGGTCTGTTCATCCACTGGGGCCCGGTCAGTCTCAAAGGTACGGAAATCGGTTGGTCGCGCGCCGGCCAGCGACGCGGCATGGGCTGGAACATGCCCGGCGACAAGGTTCCCGCCGACGTCTACGACAACCTCTACAAGCAATTCAACCCCACGAAATTCGACGCCGACGAATGGGTCCAAATCGCCAAGGACTCCGGCATGAAGTACATGGTCTTCACCACGAAGCACCGCGACGGGTTCTGCATGTTCGATACGAAGCAGACCGACTTCAGCATCATGAGCTCGCCCTTCCATCGGGACGTCGTGAAGGAGCTGGCCGCGGCCTGCAAGAAGCATGGCCTCGCGTTCGGTACCTACCACTCCGTCGTCGACTGGCATCACCCCGACCACCCGAACGGCAGCCCCGGCGGCTCGACGCTCAAGCCCAACGCCAACATCGACCGGTACGAGACCTACCTGAAGAACCAGGTAGCCGAGCTGATCCGCAACTACGGGC
>DATECS010000320.1:0-5430 GCA_035286785.1 Thermoguttaceae bacterium
CTTTCGGTGGGCGATGCCCACCCTACCGTCGAACTCCATCACGCGGTCGGGCGTAGAGAACTTTCTCGCACTCAACCGTGTCTAACGGAAAACCATGATTACCACCCTTCACGAAAACTCGATTCCGCGCAACGACAAACCGCCCCACGTGATTTTTGCCGGGGGGGGAACCGGCGGACATTTGTTTCCCGGCCTGGCGGTGGCCGCCGAGCTGCGCCGCCGTTGGAACGACGTCGCGGTGACGTTCATCGGCTGCGGCAGTCCGATCGAACGTGAATGGGTCACGGCGGCCGGCTACGACTACGTCATCCTTCCGTGCCGCCCGGCGCCGAAACGCCTTTGGCATTTTCCCGGCTTTTTATTGGACAACCTGGCCGGCTATCGCGCCGCGCGGCGTTTTCTCGCGCATCATCCCGCCGCGGTCGTCGTGGGACTCGGCGGCTACGCCAGCGCGCCGATGGGCCGCGCCGCGCGCGCGGCCAGCGCGAAGCTCGTCCTCTTGGAACAAAACACCATTCCCGGCCGGGTCAACCGCTGGCTGGCCCGATCGGCCGACGTCGCGTGCGTCGCCTTCGCTGAAACGGCCCAGCGGCTGCGATGCCAGGGCGAAGTCCGCGTGACCGGCACGCCGATCCGCCCCGGCTTCGCCGACGCCTCGCCGCCCACGCAGCGCCGCCGGTTGCTCGTGCTCGGGGGAAGCGGCGGGGCCGTGTCGCTCAACGAAAGCGTGCCCCGCGCGCTGTACAAGGTGCGTCAACACCTCGACGGCGGCGAGATCGTCCACCAGGCCGGCCCCCACGGCGTCGAGGCGACCGAGCGGCTCTACAAAAAGCTTGGCCTCGAAGCCGAGGTCGTCCCCTTCATCGTCGACATGCCGCGAATGCTCGGCTGGACCGGCCTTGCGGTGAGCCGCGCCGGCGGGTCCGCGCTGGCCGAACTGGCCGCGGCGGGCGTGCCGACCATCTTGCTCCCCTATCCCCACGCCGCCAACGACCACCAGCGCCGCAACGCGGAGTTGTTCCGCTCGGCCGGCGGCTGCGTGCTGATCGACCAGCGTGAGTTGACCGGCCGGCTCGACGAGGCCCTGGCCGAGGCGATGGTCGGCTTGTTAAAGGATCGTCCGCGGCGCGAGCAGATTTCTCGCATGATGCAGACCCTCGCTCGCCCCAACGCGACAACCGAGGTGGCCCGGATCATCGAACGCCTCGCCGGCCGAGCGCCAAGCTTGGCGACTCTTCCCACGCTCGACGCCTTCCGTCCCGCGCGGCCCGAAGGCCCCGAGCCGCTTGCCGGCCTCCGCGCCGTTCGCCCCCGCCGCCCCCGTCAACCCCTGCTTCCCACCAGCCGTTAGCTCGCCGAAGTTTCACCACGGAGGACACGGAGACTCTTTTTGAAACCACGGATGAACACAGATAAACACAGATAAGAAAGAAATTTAGAAATGATGTCAGGCACAGCTTGACCTACTTCTTATCTGTGTTCATCCGTGGTTCCTTTTTTCTCCGTGGTGAAAACCGCCCGTTACTCGGCGAGTTGGCATCGCGTGCCGGGGTAGCCTTGCATGACGAACGACACGCGGACGCCGCCGCCGGGCGCGTTCTCGCCGCCCACGCCGAAACGACTGTCGGCCCCCGGCGGGTTGAGTTGCGTGCGAAACAGGAACTTCTTGCCGGTCCGCGCTTCCCAGAGCACGAACGTCATCACCGGCGGCGAACTCTTGACGGCCTGATGGTAGTCGTTGAAGTTGCGGACCGCGCGGCCGTTGATCTCCAGAATCCGGTCGCCCACCTCCGGACGATACGCGGGCCGGCTCCAGCGACGCTCGGCTTGCTCGACCGGAACCGGCTGCGCCGGGCCGGACGGAGCCGACGACGTGGAGGGACGATTGATCGGTGCCGGGTCCGCTAGTCCGCCGGGCGTTTGCGCGAGACTATAAAAACGCGGCGTTTGGGTCGTTTGCTTGCCGGCGCCCGTGTCCCAGCCCTGCGGCGCGACGGCGTCGAAAAGAACGCCGATCTTCGTCTTCAAGAGCTTGGCCACCGCCTCCCAACTCAGGCTTTGCTCGTGATATTCGAACAAAATTCCAAACGGAGGTTTGTCCGGGCTGAAGTTGCCGTGCATCCCGTGCTCGGTGTAGCCGCCGTAGAACTCGGCCATCGCCCGCATGTGATCGATCGACGGAATTTTCGCCTGGCTGGGCGGCTCGTCGTCGGGGAGTTGCGGCCGGACGAAACCTTCGTAGGCCTTGAAATCCGGCTGATTGCCCATGTAGGCCAGCGACAGCGTCAACAGTCCGCCGCCGATCGCCCCGATGGACACTTCGCCCTCGCTCGCCGAGTTGATATCGACCACGCCGCGCGAGCGAATGAACAACGACTCGAACAGCGGCGAGATCCGCTCGGGCGGAATCATGTGCGCCGCCGGCGCCGGCCCCAAGCCCGACGGCACGCTCAGATTGCACGCATCGGTGATCAGCACGGCCAGACGCGGCTGTTTCTTCGCCATCCGCTCGAGAATCGTCTTGCGGTGCAGCCGCGTTTCGCCGTCGGGCATCACCAGGAAATGCCCCACCTCGTCGGCCGCGCCGTGGCCCGTGTAAAAAACCACGATCGTGTCATTCGGCCCGGCGGGGCACCGGTCGATGGCCGTGAGAATCTTGTCCTTCATGTCCACGAGATCCCCGCGCACGTCGGGCCCTTCCCAGGGCGCGTGCATCTCGCCGCCGGGCGCGTCGTCCAAGGGAAAGTTGTACATCACCCACCGCCCGGCCGGCACGTTTGCATAGAAGGCGTCGAACACGTACTGCAAGTCGGGCCCGGTCGAAAACGAAATGCTGCCTTTCTCCGACGTGTCGCCGACCGCCAGAACGTAGATCTGCTGGGCATGGGCCGCCGCGCAAGTCAAGCAGACTAGAACGGCGGCTGTCCAATGCAACACGATGCGTCTCATGGCAATACTCCCGAATGTGAATGAGAGTGTCACTATCCTTCGCAAATTATCCGAGCCGCAACCGTTCCCTCACGGTCGCGGCTCGGATTTGATTGATTATGTTTCGCGGCGTCACGCGGAGAGGCTGTGAATTTTTGTAGGGTGGGCACCGCCCACCACAAGATGCTGTGTTTTGGTGGGCGGTGCCCACCCTACATTTTGTGGTTCCGACTGTGTTGAATCAAAAAATCACAATCTCGGAGCGTGACGAATACAAACGACTACCAGGCCATCAGGTCGCCGTCGAATTTGTTCAATTCGCCCGTGATCGTGAAAATCCGACCCACGAACGGGCTCGACCCCATCAGCTTGGCGAGTTCCGCGTCGATCGGCTCGAGGTCGGCCGCGGTTACTTCGACCGATTTGTCGCCGAAAACCTTGACCTCCTCGTGGCGCAGGCCCTTGAAGTTGTGCAACAGCCCCGGCGTGAAGACGGCCAGCGTCACGCGGGTCGTGCCTGTCCCGCCGATCCGGCTGACGACCAGCGGATAGTAGACGTAGGGCGACTCGAAACGATAGGCAATGGCCACTTTCGTCTCGGGCTTCTCGGTCATGAACGACAAGTCGAAGGCAAAGTAGCGGAACCCTTCGGCGAAGTATTGCTTGATCACTTTCTCCGCGTCCTCGGTCACCATCGCGTCGGCCTTGCCCGCGTACTTCTCTTTGATGTAAGCCCGCACCTGCTTGGCGAAATCATCCGGGCTATCGAGTTTCCAGACAAAGATATTGTGCGTGCCGATCTTGGCTTCGAGCATCACCTGGCCCTTGGCCACCGTGCTGAGCTTCCGTTGGATCATGGCCACCGCGTCCTCGAACGCTTTGGTCGAGGCGGGCATAATCGAAACCGGTTTGCCCGGCAGCGGCAACACGCTCAGCGCTGCGCCCCCGCCGGCCACGGTGCTGTTCTCGTCGGTCGAAAGAATCAGAATCTCCTCTTTTCCGTTCCAGGCGATCACGCCGTTCTGGCGCGGCTCGTTGAAGTTGAATCCCTTGCCCGCCGCGACGAATTGGGTTGGCGTCGGCATCGAGTTGCCGTTGATCGTGATCTGGGTGCCCGTGTTCTGGCTCAACAAATTATTGTTGGTCGTGTTGCCCGAGTTGACGTTGGTGTTCGGCGAGTTGATATTGGTGTTGCCCGAGTTGATCTGCGAATTCTGCCAGTTGTAGTACGGCGGCGGCGGAGGCGGCAGCGGCGGCCACGGATAGGTGTCGATGACGTCCACGATGACGATTCGTCCCGTGTCGGCCCGCGCCGTCGAAGGAACCGCGACCACCACGCACAAACAGAACAATATAGCCAACCAGACCAGACAACGTTTCATAACGTGTTCTCCTTATGGAAAGGACCACGGTCGCCGCGCCGACGCAAGAAAAACCTCAAAACCGCGGATTGCAGGAACTCCAATGCCCGTCAGTATATACCACGCGGACGACCGCTCGGCCACCGGACGTTCGCCTTGACCCCGCCGTGGTCGGGAAGTAACATCAAACTAGTGAAGAATTGCGGCGTCCACCGGCGGAATCCATCCGTATCGAGCTTATGTTCTCGGTAAAATGAACGCTTTCGGCACACGCTTCTCGCGCCGAAAACTTTGCCCCGTCGGTTTTTCCGTGTCTCTCGCCACCCCCGTGGAAGCCCAGGCATCGTCATGGCAAAGCAGGACGGAAAAACCGGTCGGCCGCGGGTCAAGCTCCACTACTCGCTTCTGAAAATCCTCACCGGATCCGATCTGTCGCGGCGCCGCTTGCCGTTGATGTCGGCGGTGGCCGCCGAGGACGGTCCCGTCGTCTGGCTCACCGCCTGTGGGCACGGCGACGAAGTGAGCGGGATGGCCATCGTGCAGGAGGTGTTTCGCGGCATCCGCCGGCGGCTGTTGCGCGGCGCGGTCCACGCCTTCCCGCTGATGAATCCGATGGGATTCGAGATGGGCACGCGCAACATCAGCATCAGCCGCGAGGATCTCAACCGTTCGTTTCCCGGCAATCCGGTCGGATCGCTCGGCGAGCGGATCGCGGATCGCATCTTCACGGCGATCGTCGAGACGCGGCCGACGATCGTCGTCGACCTGCACAACGACTGGATCGAGTCGATCCCCAACGTGCTCTTGGACCGCGTCCCCGGCCCTGCCCACGCCACGGCCTATGACCGCGCGGTTTGGGCGGGCCGCGAAGCCGGATTCTGCATGATCGTCGACACCGAAGAACTGAACCGGTCGCTGTCGTTCAGTCTGCTGATGCACGACATTCCGGCGTTGACGCTTGAATTGGGCAAGGCCCGTGTCGTGAGCGAAACGAGCGTCGCCTACGGCGTGGCGGCGATCTGGAACATTCTGGCCCGGTTGGAAATGATCGAGCCCTTGGCCGCGCCGTTCCGCTACGTGTTGCCCGAGGCGTACGGCAACGGACGTTTGCTCCGCTATTCCGACAAGCCCTACGGCTCCC
>DATECS010000321.1:0-9556 GCA_035286785.1 Thermoguttaceae bacterium
CCCGCCGCCGCGACCGCCCGTTGGAACCCGCCCGCACCCCAAAAACCCAACACGCCTGGCTGGCCCGCCAGCTGCCGCTGATCCTGGCCAAACCCTACGTCCAAGGCGTCCTCTGGTCCCAACTGCACGACAGCATCCCCCACGACTTCCCCCACGCCGGCCTGTTCGACTTCCACCGCCGCCCCAAACCGGCCCTACCCCTCCTAACCTCCCTCTCCGAAGCGCTCAGCAGGCAGTAGGCAGTAGGCTCAGCGTTGATATTTTCTCTAGCCCAGGCGTTTACGCCTGGGGACAAGAGAAATAATAATGATCTTTTCTGATTAGCCCCTTTAGGGGCGAGTGAGGGGCAAGTCCCATCCCCGAAAGCCTTCAACCCATGTATCTGAAATTTCAAATCTGAAATCCGCCATATCCGCCCACCCCCGAACCATGAACGACCGCCTACCGCCTACCGCCTACCTGCCCCCCGCCCCTCGCCCCCAACCCCTCTCCGAATTAAACGATTTTTTTGAAAAAGTCATGCAAGACTCTTGACTTTTCCCTTGCATTTGTTGATACTCAGAGTCGTGCCGTATATAGGCTGGGCCCGGCGACTAATCTTGTTTCCGGCAAAAGCCCTCGCGGCGCAGGGTTTTTTGGGGTGTGGTGGGATTCGATTTCATCCGACGCCGCCGAAGGACAATCAAAACAAAATCCGTCGGTCGTCGCTCGCGTGAAGTGGTGGAAAGGACGAACCAAAGGCTTCTTGGCGCCCGCAAGGAACCCAGAAGACTCGGCGTGACGAGCCGGGAAAGAGTTGTGTTTTCCCTCCTCCTCATGCGTTCTTCCAACTTTTCCCACGTAAGTTAGTGCCGACAAACTCGTAGGTCAGGCTGTGCCTGACAAAGTAGGGTGGGCACCGCCCACCAAAATGCGAGACTCGTAGGCCGGGTCACGACCCGGCAAAACGAGCCAATCGGCAAACGGCGACAAAACAAGGGGATGCGACGCCGGCGAAGTGGACGCCGGCCTGGCCAGTCACGGGGGGAGGAGGGAAAAAGACGGAGCTCGGGCGCTTCGAATAATCCAACCCGCTTCACAAGTGAAGTAGGCCAGCCAGTTCGACGATCGCCGCCCTCGTGTACCAAAGGCGGCGTTGAGCATACGTGAGGAAAAGGGGTTCATGGGAGAGGCGCTACAAAGCCTCAAGAACTAGTCTTACTCGCTTCTTAGTCTGAGATTTGAGGAAAAAGGAGACACACGATGAAGTATTTTGCTTTGGCAATGGTGGCCGTGCTGGCTATGGCTGGCGTTTCGTACGCGGGTTACACCGTTGATCTCACAAATGGTGTATCGGCCGCTGTTAGTGATCCCATCGATCTCGAATTCGGCAAGACTGCGTATACCGTGACTTTCTACGGCACGCAGGCTTGGCGCGGTCTTTACGTCGATGGCCAAGTCCATCAAGTATTTGGTGGAATGGCTCCGGCCCAGACTCCTTACCAGGGCGATCTTCCTGGAGCCGTCCCCCCGACGATCAATCCAAGCCCCTACGATACCCATTTCATGTTTGCCGCTAGCACTATGTCGGTTGGACAGCAAACGGATGGACTGATTGAGACATGCTCTACGCTCAATGAGAACGGGTTGACCCAAGACTACACCCATTACGCCGGCATGCTCAAGGTTGCTCACCCCGGCTTGGGAACATTCAACACCGTCGGCCCCACGAAGGACTTGGCTTTCGCTTTCACTGGCGAAATCCCAGTTGCTGGATATGGTCTACTGTACGTTGTGCTTGAGGATAATGATCTGGTTTACCTCCGGGGTCAGGCCGCCAATGCAGCCGCCACGATCCAGGTTCCAGTCAACGTGCCGATCGGTGTTCCCGAGCCCGGTACGATTGCCATGCTTATTGCTGGTGCCCTTTGCCTGTTCGGCATTCGCCGCAAATAGGGTTGAAACACGAGATTCTGGTTTCCATGTTTAGGTACTCAAGGAGAATGGCAATTATGAGGGGGATTATCTTAACTTTGGCCCTCCTGGCTATGACGAGCGCAAGCCTCGCCGGCCCGGTGACGCTCGGCTACGTGGCCGAAAACATGTATGTTGCTGACGGCTACAAGAGCTACATCGTCCAGGCCACGGGCGGGAATATTAACGTGATGACGAGCTTCTCGTTCGACGGCAGTCGGACGGGAGACGTCTATCAGGTGTTTGCAAACGATCTGCCCACCGCCTGGATCAACGATGGCAACACGAATCCTGCCGTGACAACGGACAGCTACATCATTTTCGGTTCGGATCGGTATGAAGGGGTGCCCGGACCTCCGTCGGTAGTCTCAACCACCGAAACGATCGTTGGTGGAGGCACTACCTCGGGCATGGGCACGTTGACCAACCTGTCCGGCTCGGATTTTGATGGTTACACTCGTCATGCGGTTGACGACTACCCTCTGGATCTCACTCCGGAAGTAGATCCCGAAGTGGTGGATCTGTTCCACCTCGTCGTGCCCGATGGCGCGTATGTCGACGTCGACGTGACTCTCTATACGTGCGATTGGGATCCGGAAGCGGCTGGTGGAGCGGGCGCGTGGACTGATACCCAGGAACATGCGCTTTCTACTCGGATCCTTTGCCCGTTGGATGGCGATGCCGATCAGAACGGTATTGTTAACTTGCTCGACCTTGCTAAGGTTGCTAATAATTTCGACAAGACCGGAAAGGCATGGGTGGACGGTGAGTTTACCGGTGAAGGAACTGTCAATTTGCTGGACCTTGCAAAGGTGGCCTCGAACTTCGACGGTGTAGCCGACTGGTACGGCCTGACTGAAGGCGCTGCGCCTCCGGCGGGCGTGCCCGAACCGGGGACCATCCTCATGCTCGTGCTCGGCGGCCTTTGCCTCACCGGGTATCGGCTCCGGAAGTCGTAGTGTAAGTAAGAGACCCCGTGAACGTCACGGGGAAATCGGCAACTAGGAAGCGAGTAACGGTTTCTGGAAGCCAACTGATTCCCTCCGGCCAAAAGCCCCGGGAAATCAGATATGTTTCGACCCGTAATAAAGGGTCGGGCGATCCCAGGATCACCCGACCCTTTTCTTTTTTTCGAGGAACACTAATCCGCGCTAATCGATACGGATGAGAATAATCAGTTACATGCGGACCGCGCGACTGTCCCGGGCCTACGAAGGCGCCGGTTGGTTCCAATCGATCAACTGGTCGGCCAAGGACTTGACGACGGCGTTTTCGTCATCGAACGGTTCCGTTTCGAAACCGGCGCCGGCCAGGTAGGAGACCTGTTCCGTTTCGACCTGGCCGTTGTCGCCGACGGCGCGCCACCATTGGAGATGCGACCAGTCGCGGCGAACCGTCTTCAGGCAGGCCTTGACCGTTCGGCCGTTCGTGCCGGGGCTGAATCCGGCGCGCCGGGCAATCGCGGTCAAGGTGGCGATCCTATCCGCTTGCTTCAATTCCCAAAGAATTTTTGCAACGGCTTGAGCACGCATCGACGATACGGTCATAAATCACTTTTCCATCCGGCTCTGAAGGGTTGCCCTTCTTTCGTTCACGAGCCCAGAACCAGGAGACTCGTCATCGTTCGACGGAAGGATTACGGAAGGATTAGGGTTGCCACCGGCCGACAAGGAAAGTCTGTTTCGTTTGCGGCTGTTCACCGCGGGACGTCGTCTTGCACGATAGGGTCCGTGTCAAAGCCGGCCGCGTCGGCGGCGGGATCGACCTGGCCGGCCTGGGATTTCCTGTCCCGACGACGCGATCTCTTGGCCTCGGCCTTGCGCTTTTTTTCGGTTTCTCTTGCCCGTTTGGCAAACGTGTTTTGATCTTTGGACATGGATCTCGTTGCTCCCGCGGTTTGATCTCAGAGGTTGTGAATTTTTGTAGGGTGGGCACCGCCCACCACAAGATGTTGTGTTTTGGTGGGCGATGCCCACCCTACATCTACATCTCGGAAAACGTCGAGCAGGCTCGACGGCTAACGAGTGTTTTCGATTATTTCACAACCTCTCAGTGCGTGTTTTCAGAGATCGCCGCCAACGGAGCCGCCTCAAGCGTCTCTCGCAACGTCTCCAGTTCCTTGATGAATCGACCCCGCGCTTCCTCGGGAAGGAACGCGGCAAATCGCCGATAGTATTCGATGCCGTCGAGGAGATTCTCCTTGAACTCGCGGAAATATTCGGGCGGATTGGACGAGAGGCCCAATTCGCGCGACTTCAACTCCCGCCGGAGGAAGTCGAGGTAGAGTTCCAACTCGCGAATGAACATGTGCGGGCGGTTTGGATCGGTGACGAGCGACAGGCGGCCGTGGATATGGCCGACCATTTCCTCCAAGGTGGCGATCTTCGAGAAACTCGTGATGCCGGGGCCGCAACAGATGGCCGGGGTGGCCGTGGGATCGAGTCCGTTTTTCCGCGAGACGCCGCCCGCCAGATCGTGACAGATGCATGATTTGGCAAGCACGTATTCGCGCATCGCGGCGCGGCGGGCGTCGCTCATGTCTTGGGCGTCGAGTTGACGCAGTTTCAGTTCCTGATACTGGCGCGACGCCGTGCAGATCGGTTGCGAGGTGAATTCGGTGTTGAATAACTGGACGTAGCCCTTGATGCATGCGCTGCCGGGACGGCCTTCGGCGATGCGGCGGCGGCGGGCCTCTTCGCTGGCCGACGTGCGGAGATTCCAAAAAGGCATTCCAAAAGGCGAGCTGTCGCTGAGCCAGACGTCGCCGTTGGAGGCGGCGCGGAGTTTTGCAAGATGCTCGTCGTCGACGTTGGACACCTCGGGCACCAGAAGGAACGGGGTGCCCCAGCCGGTGCCGTCCACGCCGTAGACTTCGTGCAGCATCGCGTTCTCGGCGGCCGTGCCGATGCCGCCTTGGACGGTGAATCGGACGGGCTGCGGCCGCGACGGCGCCACGCGGCCCTGCCGCGCGAGCGACCGGACGTACTCGGCATGCATTTGGTCGGTCAGGCTCTCCCGATTCCGTTGAAACTCGTCCAGGATCGGTCCCAGCAAGAGTCCCTTGGTGGCGAAGGCGTGGCCGCCGCAATTGAGGCCGGATTCGACTCGGTACTCGGAGACCCAGAGACCCCGTTTGGCCAGGAAGCGTCCTTGGACGACGGCCGAATGGTAGTCGCTCACTTTGAGCACGATTTTTTTCTTGAGCGCGCCGCCGGCGTCGGGCAGGAAGTCGTCGAATTCGGCCGCGTAGCCGTAGAGACGCGGGTTGATGCCGGCCGAGAAGATGATCGACGAGCGGAGGGTGCTTTGGGCGTAGCCGCGCAAGGCGGCCGAGGCGTCGCTGAATCGGGCGGGGAGCTTTTGGCCGTCGCGGTAGGCGTCGCGGTCGCCTTTGGACATGATGTTCACGTCGATCGTGCCGGGCACGGCCAGGGCACGGAGCCGTTCTTGCAACTCGCGGCGGCGCTGGGGGTCGTCGGTGGCCAGCATTTCGCGGTAGGCACGCAAGGGGGGGGAGTCCGGGAGCAACTCGAAGTACCGCGTGATTTCGCTTCCGGGCTCGAAGGGCGAGGCCTGGAGTGCCTCCACCTGTCGCCGGACGAGGCGGTCGAGCAGATTGAGATAGGCGGTGATTCGCCGGGCGCGGGCGTCCTCGTCGCGGGGGCCGATTTCCTCGTAGGATTCGCCGGCTCGATGGGAGTGAAATTTACGCATCTGCTCGATCAGGACGTCATCGACCAGGGAGATGGCGGAGGAAATCCCGAACTTGGCGACCCGAAGGGGGCCGTCAATCATAAAACCGGTGCCCATGACCGGAATATGGAATGTATGGGCACTTTGGGTGGCCGTTTCTGGCATACATTGGGTCCGATCGATGGTGCGCTGCGACTGCCGGGCGCGGGCCTAGGTAAGCGCAGCGCGGGTCGGACGCAGTCCGGGAGGGATAAAGCCCAACAAATCATCCTACCCGGATCAGAGCCGGGCGTCACGCCCAATCGAGGTCAAGCGGGCGGAAAGCCTGGGGAAAAGGTCAAC
The DNA here is from genome assembly GCA_035286785.1 of Thermoguttaceae bacterium. Lineage (GTDB taxonomy): Bacteria > Planctomycetota > Planctomycetia > Pirellulales > Thermoguttaceae > UBA11386. The sequence continues at coordinate 5,989 of DATECS010000321.1, forward strand.
TGTTACCCAAGTATTACGACGCATTGGGTAAATGCCCACGTGAATGCTTTCCATTAGAGGGGTGACGCAGCGGCGATTTTTGGAGAAAAGCGAACTTCCCATTCCCATTCTTCGCGTGGCATGGTAGGATGCGCGGCATAGTTGTGAGAAACGAAGTGGGCCCCGGCTCTGTTCGAGCGTTCTCCTTCCGGTCACCCGACTTTTTGTGAAGCGGCATTTTTTCTCAAGATGTCGCTTTTCGAACGCGGTTGATTTTTCTCCCACTACAAGATTGACGGTCATCCTCCCCCGACGAGAATTGGGCTCTGGGGGAATCGATGGGCGTCTACCGCGTGTTTTTTCTTTTTTTTCAAGGAGTGGCGTTATGCCGCAAGGGACGATCAAGAAACTGATCAGTGACAAAGGTTTTGGGTTCATTCAGGGAGAACGCGGCGAGTTGTTCTTCCACCACAGTTCGGTCCAGGGAGCGACTTTCGAGACGCTTCGCGAAGGCCAGAAGGTGACCTACGATGAAGGTCGCGGCCCCAAGGGTCCGCGGGCGGACAACGTTCGGGTTGTCTGAGCCGTTTAACACGAAGTCAACAACACTGCTCCCGACCCCGTCTGCTTGACGCGGCCGGGAGTAGTTGTTTCTTGACGCGGCGATGCGTATTGGTTTTCTCCCGGATAAGTTCCAGCCAAGGAGGACAGGCCCATTTTTCGGCCGTCAAGCGTATTCAGAACACAACTTCAAGGGGGCCTTTTTAACGCAAAGACGCGAAGACGCAAGGACGCCAAGGAAATGTTTTTCACGCAGAGATGCAAGTGCAAGGAATTTTATTTAACGCAAGGATGCAAAACTTTTCTTCTTTCTTACCTTGCGTCTTGGCGTCTTAGCGTCTTGGCGTTGAATGGATAGGTCCAGGAACGTTTTTTACTAATAACTTGCACAACAAAATCGGGAAAGGGTTCCTGACATTTTTCCAGATCCTTTTTCCAGATTCTCTTTCCGCCCCTAAGAAAACAGTCCTATCAACAGTATCACCAATCCGAATATCAGAACGATTGCGCCGGCTAACCTACACAAGATAGTCGAGAAAAACAGCTCTGGCACAAATCTCTCCATGTGCAGAGCAGCAATGAACTTCCGGCTCCTGAAAATGCCTGGCCTTGGAAAAAAGATACCCAGGATACCACCAACGATCGGGAGGATTGACCCTAGAATAAGATCTGTGTGCATTCTATTGCCTCTATTGCAATTACGCACTGTTTTCACCTGTCAATAATGAAGACTGCATTTGAGAGAAGAATGAAGGGCCTTCCCGTCCGTTCCTCCCCGATTCAATTGTTCCTGCGGTTGTCAGGCACGGAGTGCCTGACCTACTGGCTCGTTTCGCGGAGGAATTCGAGGACGAGACGGCGGCCTTTGCGGATTTGATGAACCATAAGCGTCCTCGCCCTTTCCGGGTCGCGTTGCTTCATGGCGCGGACCAGCAGCGCGTGATCCCGCCACGTCCAGGCGGCGGCGCGCAGAGTGGTGACCTCGGGGATATTTCGGGTGGCCTTGAATACGGTGCTCAACAAGCGGTTTTCGGAGACGATTTTCTCCAAAAGCTGGTTGTGCGACGCCGCGACAAGGATGGCATGAAATTCTTCGTCGAGGTCGCTCCATTGCGCTCGTTGTTCGGCGGCGGCTATTTTATCGGGTTGTTGACGAATATCGCGCACCAGCGCGAGCCAGCGGTCGCAGATTTCCTCGAGCTGACGGAGTTCACGCGGCCCGATATTTTGGGCCGCCTCGGCCGCCGCGCAGCCCTCGACGGCCTCGCGAACGACGTAGGCTTCCTCGAGATCGCGACGACTGACCACACGGACGAAGGCGCCGGCCCCGGCCACCTGGGTGACGAGGCCTTCCTTGGCGAGCCGATTGATGGCCTCGCGAATGGGGCTGAGACTCGATCCTATCTCCTTGGCCAATGTGCGATTGACCAATTGGGCGCCTGTCGGCAACTCGCCGCGGGCCAGTTTCTCGCGAAGACGGATATAAGCCTTTTGGGCTATCGTGGCTTTCACTCGCGAGTCTCCTGAGAAAAGCCTAGTGGGAAGGCACGCTCTATAACGCAAAGACGCGAAGACGCAGGGACGCAAGGGGAGGATTTTGAGGAAGCTTCGTTTTTCCGTTTCCTGCCTCTCGAATTCTTTGCGTCTTGGCGACCTGGCGTCTTTGCGTTTGCTTCGTTTTTTTAACGCGAAGACGCAAGGACGCAAGGTTCCTTTCAGTTTTGTCGGGTGATAACGAACTCGGCCAGACGGGCGAGGACGTCGCGGAGCGGGCCCGACGGCAGGGCGTCGAGTTCGGCAATCGCTTGTTGGACGAAGTCGTCGGCGCGGCGACGGGCGTAGTCGAGGGCGTCGGTTCGGGCCAGCCACGGGCGAAGGGCCTCGCGGGTTTGGCCGTTTTCGGCGTCGGCGTCGGAAAGGACTCCGAGAAGATCGTCGCGGTCCGACGGATCGAGCACGGCCAGCAGGCGGATCAACGGAAGCGTGGTTTTTTGCTTCAACAGATCGGTGCCCAGCGACTTGCCGGTGGTCGATTCGTCGCCCAGCACGTCGAGCAGGTCGTCGGCGATTTGGAAGGCGATGCCCAGGTTGAAGCCGTAGCGGCCCAGGGCGTCGGCAATCGCGTCGGGGGCACCGGCGTAGTGGGCGCCCAGCCGGCAGCAGCAGGCGCACAGCTCGGCCGTTTTGCCGGAGATGATCTCAAGGTATTCGGCTTCGGTCAGGTCGTAGTTGCCTCGGCCGACGATCTGGCGAAGCTCGCCTTCGCACATCAGCCGGGTGGCGCGGCCGATCTCGCGGCAGGCCGTCACGTCGTCGACCGACGCGGCCAGGCACAAGGCCCGGGCCACTACGTAGTCGCCCAGCAGGATGCTAGTTTCGTTGTCCCAGCGGGCGTTGACCGTTTCGATATGACGGCGGAGTTGGGCTTCGTCCAAAACGTCGTCGTGGATGAGCGTGGCCGTGTGGATCAACTCCATCGCCGCTGCCAGCGTCGAGTGTTCGGGCCGTAGTGAACCGCAGGCCTTTGCCGAGAGGAGCATCAGAGCCGGTCGTAGCCGTTTTCCGCCGAGTCGGAAACCGTGTTTTACCAGCCGATCAACTTTTGGATCGGGAGAACATAGTTCGCGGCGGAGGATGGTTTCGACCTCGTCGAGGGGGCCGCGGATGGGCGCATAGAGCGAACTGAGCGAATCGGACGTCATTGGTTGCCCATTGACCGCGTGGCTCATCTGGAGGGTTTCCGTTTCAGGGGCGATCGTTCCGGCGGGCACCTCGTCTTGGGGGGCAGTGGCGGTATTCCGCATTCTCAATCCCCTGGGCCCAAGTATTGGATTGTACTGGACTTTGGCGGGGCTCGTCGAGGGGCATCAGGGGATCGGCGGGGGGAAGCTAGTGCTTTGTCACGTTTAGTAATTGGGATTGATCGTAGTGCGTGTTTTTGGGAGAGTTTGGGAAACAAGGAGGTTTCCCATGCAGAAGAAGTATATTGTCCGACTGTCAAAGAAGGAACGTGAGTTATTGGAGGAGA
>DATECS010000322.1:0-6384 GCA_035286785.1 Thermoguttaceae bacterium
ATCTATTGGGCCATCGACAGCTTCTGGCATTATCCCAAGGAATTGCCGCTGGACGTCGCCGTGGATGAAACGCGGACCGTCGGCACGCGCGTCGAGGGGCTTTGGCCCAATGCGGTGCTGCTGTTGGGCGTGGTGCTGGCCGTGGGGCTGCTCGATCCGTTGAAGGTGATTCCGGGCACGGATTTCCGGCCCTGGATGTATTTGCGCGAAATGGTGCAGTTGGGCCTGGTCGGGCTTTCGTTGCTCTTGGGAAGCCGGGCCGTGCGCCAAGCCAATGGGTTCAACTACCACGCGATCATGGAAGTGGCCGCGTTGTTCTCGGGCATTTTCGTTTGCATGCAGCCGGCGTTACAGATCTTGGGCGTTCGGGGGTCGTCGCTGGGACTCGACTCGCCGCACGAATTTTTCTGGGCGACCGGGGCGCTCTCCTCGTTTTTGGACAACGCGCCGACCTATGTCGTTTACTTCCAAACGGCCCAATCGCTCACTCCGCCCGAGGACGCGAGGATGGTGGCGGGCGTGCAGGAAATGCTGCTGGCCGCCATCAGCCTAGGCGCGGTGTTCATGGGCTCGATGACCTACATCGGCAACGGGCCCAACTTCATGGTCAAAGCCATTGCCGAAAAATCAGGCGTCAAAATGCCCAGTTTCTTCGGATACATGGTCTATAGCTGTCTAATCTTGCTGCCGCTGTTCGCGCTGACGACGTGGCTGTTCCTTTGACGCAAGTCGCTCGATCACGGAAGGGGAACCACAGATGAACACAGATGCACACAGATAAGAAGGAGTCTTCGCGGACCGGATGCTGTCCCAGTCATCTGTGTTTATCTGTGTCCATCTGTGGTTCCATGAGAAGAATCACTAACATCCCCGTTGAAGGCCATTGCCAATCGTGCCTCACATCGAAATCAAAACGCCCGACGCCCTGCGCGACTACTGCCGCCGGCTCGACGACTCGACGTTCATCGGGTTCGACACCGAGTTTGTTTCCGAATACTCCTATCACCCGGTGTTGTGTCTGGTCCAGGTGATCGACGCTTCGGGCGAGGTTGGGCTCATCGACGCGATGGCCGTCGAGGATCTCGAACCGCTTTGGGAAGTGATTGCCGACGACCGGCGCGAGGTCGTCTTTCACGCGGGCCGCAGCGAAATGGAATTCTGCCACCGCGCCGTCGGGCGGCTTCCGGCCAACGTGTTCGACGTGCAACTCGCGGCGGGACTCGCGGGAATCGAGTATCCGGCCAGCTACGGGTCGCTCATCAGCCGAGTGCTGGGCGAGAAGCCCAACAAGCACGAAACGCGGACCGACTGGCGGCGGCGTCCGCTCTCCTCGCGGCAAATCTCCTACGCCGTGGACGACGTGCGACATCTCCGGCCGCTTCGCGACGAACTGGCCGGGCGGCTCGACGCGCTGGGCCGACGCGAATGGCTTCGCGAGGAAATGGCCGCCTGGCTCAAGCACATCGAACACGCCGCGACGGCCGAGAACTGGCGGCGAGTCTCGGGCAACTCGGGCCTCGACCGGCGGAGCCTGGCCGTGCTCCGCGAGTTGTGGCGATGGCGCGAGACGGAAGCAGCGCGCCGCGACAAGCCGGTTCGCCACGTGCTGCGCGACGATCTCTTGGTAGAGCTAGCCCGGCGAAAGACGGACGATCCTAAGCGAATCCGCTCGGTCCGCGGACTCGAACGGGGCGACCTCCAACGCCAACTGGGCGAATTGGCCGGCCACATCCGCCGCGCGATCGAACTGCCCGAGGATGAATGCCCCGCGACGAGCGAGCCGCAAAACATTCCGCAGCTCGCGGTGCTGGGCCAATTCCTTTTCGCGGCCCTGGGCAGCGTCTGCCGCGAGGCGTCGCTCGCGCCCGCGTTGGTCGGCACGCCGAACGGCGTCCGCGAGTTGATCTCGCACCGCCTCTACAACCGCCCCGCGCACCCGCCCGCGTTGGCCCGCGGCTGGCGAGCCGAAGTGGTCGGCAACCTGTTTGAAGACCTGTTGGCAGGGAAGAAGTCGATTCGCATCACGGACCCGGCAAGCGATTGTCCGCTGGCATTCGACGCGATTCAGTAGGCAGAGGGATCAATACCTCGCCGGCGGCGCATCGGACGTCGGGAAAGGCACGTCGGTCGCGGCCGCGCCGCGGGGGACCGGCTGGTTGCGCGTGTCGGCGGTGCGCGTCGGGTTTTCGCCCATCGGCGGCGGCACGGTTGGATTCGTGGTCGCGGCCGGGGGTGACGGGCTCGCTTCGCTCAGCATGGGCCGTTCGGCGGGCAGGTCCGCGTCGCCTTGGTAGAAGTGCGTGGTCTCTTCGCCCACCAGCTTCGTGCCCAACGGTTGACAGTAGACCTCGGCGCGGAACATGTGGTTGCCGGGCGATTGGGCCTGGGCGGTCACTTTGAGCACGACTTTCTTGCCGGCCGGCACGACGCCGATCGAATCGAACACGACCTGGCCGGGACGAATCTGATAGTGACTGCCTTCGGCTGAAATGGGCTCGATGCCGGCGGAGAAATAGGCGATTCCCTCGACGCCCGCGGCGTCCTTCGTCCCACGGTTGTGGATCACGAGCGTGTATTCGGCCGTCTCGCCCAGCGGCACCGGGCCCGACGGATCGCGGACCGCGAGGGCCAAGTCGGCGATCGATTCGACGCGAGTCACCGCGGTCGTCTCGGCGGCCACTTTGTCGCCGGTCGCCTCGGCTTTGAACTGGCTGTAGCCTTCGCGGCCCAGGCGACACTGGACGAGCAATTCCTGCTCAGCGCCTTCGGGCAGTTGGCCGAGCGTCCACTCGACCGACTGGCCGTCGGGGCCCGGACGGCCTTCGCCCTTGACGGCGATGAGTTGGGCCTCGGGCGGGATCTTGGCCACCAGCCGCACTTTTTCGGCCGCCGTGTTGCCCGAGTTGCGCACGCGCACCCGATAGGTGGCCACCGCGCCGGTATACTGCATTTTCGGAGCTTCAACGGCCACTTCGACGTTGGCCTTGCGGACCAGGAGCGCTTCGTTCAACGTGGCCTTGGCCGGGCCGTCGCAACGCAACTCCATCCGCACGGCGAGCGTGCCGGCCTGCCGGGCCGTGAGTTCCATGTCGATCATTTTACTCTGGCCGGCGGCCAACGTGCCCAGCCGGTGCTGCGTCGGGGCCCCGTCGCCGGGCGACAGCGGCATGAGCGTCAGGACCATGTCGTCGGCGGCGCCGTTGCCGCTGTTGGCGATTTCGAGTTTGAACACCTGGGGCTCGTCGAATCGCACCTCGCGCGGGCCGGCCAGTTGCAGGCTCAGACGCGGCTCCTCGACTTCGATCACGGTTTGCGAGGCGATCGGCGTGAAATCCCAGCGGACGGCCAGGTCGATCGGCCGGCTCTCGCGCGGAACAATGGCCAGCGTGGCCTTTTGGCGTGCCTTGGCTTCCATCGGACCGATCCGCCACAGCATCCGCAACGAGCCGTCGGGCGATTCTTCAGCAAGAATCGCGCCGCTTGTGGCCTCGCGTCCGCGGACCTCGGCCCATTCAGGCAGACCGATCGTCACCACCACGTCTTCGGCGGCCACTTCGCCCGCGTTCTCGACGTGGATCTCGTAGGTGGATTGTTTGCCGACGGCGATCCGCGCGGGACCGAGCGTTTCGACGTTCAAGATCGGGCTTCGCCGGGCGAGTAAAACGCCGTCGTCTTGTCGGGTCGCGGGCATGGTTGGCGCGCGATGGGTCAGGCTGGGGCCGTCGGTTTCCGTCGGCTGCGCGGCGGCCTCGGCGGCCGGCGTGGCGACAGGTTCATTGGGCGTCAGCGTCGGCGCGGGAGCTTGGCTCTTGTTTTCCATCGGCGCGGCCGCCGTGGGCCCGGCGGCCGGCGGGGCAATGTCGGTCGACGGGGCTGTCATTGTGGGACGCACCACGGCAGGCGTGGTCGAGGACGCGGCCGGTGTGGCGTCGCCGAAGACCGACTTGCGGAACCGCGCAAGTCGCTCGTGGAGCGGCTCGGCGGTCGAGTCGGAAGAGGCGGAAGGTTGAACCGCGGCCGACGCGCCGCTGGGCGCGGCCGGCGGTTCGGCAATCGTCGTGTTGCGGACCAGCAGTCCGCCGCCGGCTACGGGCACGCTCGTCGTCAAGCCGCCGACGGTCGGTTGGGCGGGCGGCGGTTCGATGTCCGTGTCGATTTGCGGCGCGGCGCTCGACGCGACGGGAATCGCCGCGGAACGTCCCTGGGTGATCTCGGCGACGCTGGGGTATTCTTCATGAACGGGAACGGTCGGCCGGCCGGCGCTGCCATATTCCGAAGAATCGGCCGCCGACGCGGTTTGACCTTGCCGGTCGCCGGACCCGCTGCCGAGATTGACGGGAAACAGGTCGCTCTTGGCCACCGGGGTCGTAGAGGCGGCGGAGTTCGCCTGTCGCTGCCTCGGCGAGGCGACCGTCGGGGCAGGGCGGATCCCGCTGCCGGCGCGGGGCGAAGGATCGTTGTCCAGGGCCCTCTGCCGCAGGGCCGTCGTCGAGGGGTTCGACTTCGACGAACGCGGGAAGAGGCCGCCCATCAGGTTTTGCCCAAAATTGTCGATCCGCTCGACCAGCGAGGGCTTCGAGGTGTTGCTGGTGGTTTGGGCCTGTGCCTCAACGCGGCAAGCCAGCCATGCGGCCGACAGGGACAGAGAGACAAGGAGTATCTGCTTGCGGTACATGGTCGTTTCCCGTAATGGCAAATGGAGAGATTCGATACTGTAGGCAATCGCATCATCCCTATCGGTTAAAAAGATTTGGTAGATTTAGACAACTTTTCCGAATCGAACGACAATTAAAGTGGCGCAAGATGAGGACACTGCGATCAAGTGCTGTGCTGGCAAGATGGGAAGTAGGGGTTGATTGTATTGGCTGCCTCATGTCGCTTCGCGACACTGGTTCGGAGAGCCAGTGCTACCCTGCTGGTGGGCGTTGCCCACCCTACCGCCTACTGTCCCAGATACCGGCTTAAGGTTCGCAGGCGCTGAACCAGATAGCCGACAATGGCGGCTTCGATCACCAGGGCGACGAGAAAATCGAGGTGGCGATTGAGGTTCCCATCAAAAGCGGCCGTCAGCCACGGTCGCCAGTAATAGAAGTCGGCCACGAGGATGCCGTAAGAGATCACGGACAGCGCGGCCATGTACCAGACGAACCGCACCCGCATCCACAGGCCGGCGGCGACAATCAGAATCGGATAGACAACGACCAGCGGACTGGCCGCGCCGTTGGCCAGGAAAAGGAGTATGACCAACAAGAGACCCGCATCGAGCGTCCCCCAGCCGAAGCAGGCGGGCACGCTCCAGCGGCGACTTGAGACGAGCCATTGAAACACAATCGACGCGGCGGCCCAAACGGCCAGGAGGATCGAGATGTTGAAATGAAACTTCGAATTGCCGGCCGACGTGAAATAATAATCGAACAACTCGATGCCGTAAAACACGCTCAGCGTACCGAGCCGCAGCGCCAAGGCCGGCTGGCGTCGGCTCCATCGACGCAGCCGCTCGCCCAGGCCGGGAAGTTTCGCTTCCAACGGTTCGCCCTTGGCAAATCGTTCGAGGTCGTCGGCCAGCGCGTCGGCCGAGGCGTAACGGGCCCCAGGAGACTTGGCCAGGCATTTCAGACAAATCTGCTCCAGCCCGCGGGGCACCTTGCGATTCAAACGTCGCGGCAACATGGGCTCGCGAGAGAGGACATGAAGCACCGTTTCGACGGGCGTCGCCTCGCGGAACGGCGGACGGCCGGTCAGCAATTCATAGAACATCGCCCCGAGGCTGTAAACGTCGCTCGCCGGGCCAACTTGGTCGCTGTGGCCCGCGGCCTGCTCGGGCGACATGTAGCTAGGCGTGCCCGCGATCACGCCGGTGGCCGTGCGGGCCGAGTCGGACTCGAAAATTTTCGCCAGTCCGAAGTCGGTCACGTAGGGATTGCCGTCGGCGTCCAGAAGAATGTTCGACGGTTTCAGGTCGCGGTGAACGATCCCGTGACGGTGCATCGCGCCGATCGCCCGGGCCGTGGCCGCCATGATCCACACGGCTTCGGCCACGTCGAGCGGCCCGGCGGTCAGTCGCTGGGCCAGACTCACGCCGTCGATCAGATCCATGACGAAAAAATGACGCCCCTGGAGTTGGCCCACTTCGTGGATCTGGACGATGTTCGGATGGCGGAGCCGCGCGGCCGCGCGGGCCTCGGCCTGGAAACGACGCAAATGCTCGGGCGACTCGACGTGGCTGCCGAGGATCATCTTGACGGCCACCGTCCGGTCGAGCGACGCTTGCCGGGCCTTGTAAACGATGCCCATCCCGCCCCGGCCGACCTCCTCGATGATGTCGTAGCGGGTCTCCGGCTTCTCCGCCGCGCCCGGCTCGGTGGTCTCGCCGGCCTGGGCCTG
>DATECS010000323.1:0-6916 GCA_035286785.1 Thermoguttaceae bacterium
AAAATACCTCGGCATGGGGGCCTATGGCGAGGTCTGGGTCGCCGTCGAGCGAAACACGGGCCGCCGGGTGGCCATCAAGTTCTACACGCATCGCGGAGGGCTCGACTGGTCGCTGCTATCGCGCGAGGTCGAGAAACTCGCGTTCCTTTTTGCCGACCGCTATGTGGTCCAGTTGCTCGGCGTCGGCTGGGACGCCGAGCCACCTTACTACATCATGGAGTATCTCGAACGGGGCTCGCTCGCCGCGCGGCTCGACCAGGGGCCGCTGCCGGTTGCCGAGGCGGTGGATCTGTTTCGCCATCTGGCCATTGGGCTGGTCCACGCCCATGGGAAGGGCGTTTTGCACTGCGACCTGAAGCCGGCCAACATTCTTTTGGACCAGGACGGATTGCCGCGGTTGGCCGATTTTGGACAGTCGCGGCTCTCTCACGACCAGACGCCCGCCTTGGGAACGCTTTTTTACATGGCCCCCGAGCAGGCCCATCTGACCGAAGCGCCAAACGCCCGTTGGGACGTTTACGCGTTGGGCGCGGTGCTTTATTGCATGTTGACGGGCCGTCCGCCCCATTGGTCCGAGGAAGCGGTCCGCGAGCTGGAGGCGACCGACGACCTGAAGAAACGTCTGGGCCTCTATCGCCGCATGATCCGCAAATCGCCGCCGTTGGTGGTTCATCGGAAGATTCGCGGCGTGGACCGCCAGTTGGCCGAGATTCTCTCCCGGTGCCTCGCGCCCTCGCCGGAGGAGCGCTACCCCAACGTCCAGGCCGTGCTCGGCGCCTTGGACGCGCGGGACAAACGCCGCTCGCGCCGGCCGGTCATGTTGCTTGGGGCTATTGGTCCCGTGTTGTTGCTGCTGCTGGTGGCGTGGTTCGCGTGGCAGGGTATCGGGCTGGCGGTTGCCGATACGGATCGGGTCTTGACCGCAAGAGCGATCAAAACCAACGAGTTTTTGGCCGACAATCTGGCCCGGCTGGCGGGCTACGAATTGGATCGACGGCTCCAACGGGTGGAAATCCTGGCCAACTCGAAACCGCTGCGCGAGGCGATGGCCAAGGCCGTCGGACCCGGCTCGGCGTTGGTCCCGACGCTCGAACGGCTCAGCGATCCGAAGCTGCCGGCGGCGGAACGTGAAAGGTTGGCCCGGGAGTTTCGGGAAAAGAACGTCCAACGGGCCGAACTCCAAAAAGTATTCGCCGAACGGGTTCGTCGCTATCCGCTGCCGGGCACGGTCGGCTATTTCTTGAACGATGCCCGCGGCGTGCAAATCGCCCGGGAACCGGAGGACGCAATCATCGGGCAGAATTTCGCCTGGCGGACCTATTTCAACGGCCGGGTGGACGACATGCGCGAGTCGGAACGGCCCGGCCCGGACGAGCACCTCACGAAGCCGCGGATCTCGGCCGTCTATCGAAGCAAGGCGATCCATCGGTGGATGGCGTCGATCGCCGCGCCGGTTTACGACCTCTCGCCGGAGAAAAAATTCCTGGGCGTCGTGGCCGTGATGGTGCCCGTGGGCGAGTTCGTCCAGTTCGCCGGGCAGAATGAAAGCCAGTTCGCCGCGCTGATCGACTGGCGCAAGGGGCGGAACCACGGGCTGGTTCTGCAGCATCCGAAACTGGACAAAGTGGTCGAGCGCTCAGGTATGCCGGAAGGGGAGTCGCCCGTGTTCGTGGTGAAGAATTTGAACGTCGCGTCAGGCGGCTCGGGCCAATTGGTCGACTATTTCGACCCTGTGACGGATAAGCCGGGCTCGCGCAAGCGGTGGCTGGCCCAGATGACGCCCGTGCCGCTCGGAGGCGAGAAGGCGCGGCCGGATGATTGCCTGATGATCGTGGTTCAAGAGAATCATCGAGGCTCGATCGGCCGGACGCTCGACGGGTTGAAACGAAGGCTCGTGGGGTTCGCCGTCTTGGGACTGGCGATGATCGTCGTGGTGATGATCGGCCTGTGGACGCTGGCGATTCGAATGTTCCGCGAAGAAACGGGAAGCCAGGTGACGCCGGCAGGCGAGCGTTCGCCGACCGGATTGCCTTCCGGCTCCGCCACGCCATCTTCCGCATCCGGCGACTCCACAAAGCAGTGAGACTATTTTTTAGGGAACCACAGATGGACACAGATGTAGGTCAGGCTGTGCCTGACAGCATGAGTATGAGTTGATGTCTTTTGTGTCAGGCACAGCCTGACCTACATCGACATCTACATCAATGTCAAATCTTATCTGTGTTTATCTGTGTCCATCTGTGGTTCCATCCTTGAAGATCGACTGATTCCATGCCGGATTTGATTGCACAAGGGGAAGAGTCGCAAGAGCGGTGGCGCCGGGCGTTGCCCGAGGGCGAGACGATCGTGCTCGGACGCGCGGCGGGCGTTTGGGCCACGCCGTGGGACACGCACGTTTCGCGCCGCCACGCCGAGATGACGCTGCGCGGCGACCGGCTCGACGTGAAGCGAATGCCCTCGGCACGTAATCCGATCTTTTTCCAGGGCAAGGAGGTTGATCAGTTCACGGTGCGGCCGGGCGGGCATTTTGTCATCGGCGGCACGACGTTTACGCTGGTCGATCAACACGTGGCGGTGACGTCGGACGATCCGCAGTTGCTCCGTCAGCAGACCTATAGCGCGAATTACCTCAAACAACTTCCTTTCCGCAATCCGGATCGACGGATCGAGGCGCTCAGCCGGCTGCCACGGATCATCTCGGGCGCGGCGGGCGAAGGCGAGTTGTGCGTCCGGCTGGTGAGCGTCCTGTTGGCCGGCGTGCCGCGGGCGCAGGCGGTCGCCGTGGTGGCCGTCGCGGAGCCGGTCGGCGAGTCGGACGAGCGGCGGCCGGCGGTCGAGGTGCTCCATTGGGACCAGCGACTGTCGAACAGCGGCGATTTTCAGCCCAGCCAGCGATTGATCGTCGAGTCGCTGCGCCAGGGGCAAAGCGTGCTGCATGTGTGGACCGGCGGTGCTGCCGGCAGTGTGTCCAATAATTCCGCTTCCTTCACCGCCAGCGGGAACATCGACTGGGCCTTCTGCGTGCCCGTGGTCGAGTCGTCGAAGAGCGCCGCGTCGGGCGCCGCCTGGGCCATTTACGTCGGCGGACGGTTCGACGTCGAGCTATTGCCGGGCTCGGGACCGTCGGATCCAGATGACATCCGCGAGGACATGAAGTTTACCGAACTGGTGGCCTCCACCTTGAGTTCACTGCGTCAAATGCGGCGGCTCGAACGGCAGCACGCCAACCTGGGCCAGTTCTTCTCGCCCGTGGTGATCGACACGCTCGCCGGCGAAGATCCCGAGGTGGTTCTCGCCCCGCGCGAGTGCCGGGTGTCGGTGCTGTTCTGCGACCTGCGCGGGTTTTCGCGTCACACGGAGCGGCACGCCGAGAACCTCATGGGCGTGTTGGAACGGGTGAGCCAGGCGCTTGGTGTGATGACGCGGCGGATTCTCGACCAGGGCGGCGTAGTCGGCGACTTCCAGGGCGACGCGGCGATGGGCTTTTGGGGATGGCCCTTGGCCCGGGAAGACGACGTCGCGCGGACGTGCCGCGCGGCGCTGGCCATTCGCGGCCAGTTCGAGTCGGCCGCCCAGCAGGCCGACAGCCCCTTGGCCGGATTCCACGCGGGAATCGGCATCGCCACCGGCACGGCCGTGGCAGGCAAGATCGGCACGGTGGACCAAGTGAAAGTGACCGTCTTCGGCCCAGTGGTCAATCTCGCGTCGCGGTTGGAGGGAATGACTAAAATTCTTCGGGCGTCAATCCTGCTGGACGAGGACACGGCCCGGGCCGTGCGCGAGCGGGTGCCGGCCGAAGTGGCCCGGGTGCGGCGGCTGGCGGTGGTTCTGCCCTATGGGCTGGACACGCCGATGGAGGTGAGCGAACTTCTGCCGCCGGCGGCCGAATGTCCGCAACTGACCGATGAGCATCTGGCGTTGTACGAGTCGGCGCTCGACGCCTTCCTGGCCCGTCGCTGGTCGGAGGCGCTGCAACTGCTTCACCACGTGCCGACGGACGATCTGGTGACCGATTTCTTGACGGTCTACATCGCCAAGCACAACCGCGTGGCGCCGCGAGATTTCGACGGGGTGATCGCGCTGGAGACGAAGTGAGGGGCTGGGTACGAGAACAAGCAGAGACTTGGTGGGGCGACGGCCGTTCCTTGAATCGTGTGGCAGATTCAACATTTTCCGGGGAACGGCCGTCGCCCCACCCTACAATCTCCCCAACAGACGCTCGACCGCCGCGCCGAAGTCGGGTTCTCGCATCAGACTCTCACCTACCAACATCGCATCGATACCGGCGTCTTGGAGACGCAAGACGTCGCCGCGTGCGCGGATGCCGCTTTCGGCAACGACCAGCCGATCGGCGAGAATCTGACGGCGAAGGCGAATCACGTGGTCGAGGTCCACTTTGAAGGTCCGTAGGTCGCGGTTGTTCACGCCGATTAACCGCGCGCCGACGCGGAGAACCCGAGGCAAATTGGCCGGCTCGTAGAGTTCGACCAGCGGGGTCATGCCCAGTTCAATCACCAGATCGTGAAGCAGTCGCAACAAGCCGTCGTCGAGACACTCGGCAATCAGCAGAACCGCGTCGGCCCCGGCCACTCGGGCCTCGACGACCTGATAGGGGTCGAGAATGAAGTCTTTTCGCAAGACGGGCAGGCTGACGGCCGCGCGAATCTGCCGCAGGTAGTCCAAGCGGCCTTGGAAGTACGTCTCGTCGGTCAGCACGCTGAGGCAACTCGCGCCGTGTTGTTCATAAATGCGGGCAATTTCGACTGGATCGAAATCCTCGCGGATCACGCCGGCCGAAGGGCTGGCCTTCTTCACCTCGGCGATCAGGCGGATGGGCGGCCCGGCGGCCAGAGCGGCGAAGAAATCGCGCGCCGGCGGAGCGTCTGCCAACCGCTCGCGCAGCGCGGCTTCCGGCACGAGCGACTTGGCCCGGTCGATCTCGGCCCGCTTCGTGGCGACGATCTTATCGAGAATAGTCGGCATCTCAATTCACCACGGAGGACACGGAGACGATTAATGAAACCACAGATGGACACAGATAAACACAGATAAGGATCAAAAATCTATCTGTGTTTATCTGTGTCCATCTGTGGTTCCAAGAAGATCAATGCCTAAAATGTCGCCGCCCAGTGAAGATCATGGGCAGTTTGTGCTGGTTGCAGGCGTCGATCGCTTGTTGATCGTTGCGCGAGCCGCCGGGTTGGATCACGGCGGCGATTCCGGCGGCGGCGGCCCGTTCGATCGAGTCGGGGAACGGGAAGAAGGCGTCGGACCCCAACGCAGCGCCGCGGACCCGGTCGGCGGCCTTGGCGATGGCGATTTCGACCGAATCGACGCGGCTCATCTGGCCGGCCCCGGCTCCGAGCAACATCCGGTCCTTGCACACGGTGATCGCGTTTGATTTGACGAAGCGAACCATGGTCCAGGCGAAACGCAGGTCGGCCAGTTGAGCGTCGGTCGGCTGGGCCTGGGTGACGACCTGCCACTCAGTTTCGTCGTCGGCCAGGACGTCGGCCTCCTGCATCAACAGGCCGCCCTCGATCGCGCGGTAGGCCCAGTGGCCCACCAGCGGCGGCAACGGCCCGGTGGCCAGCAGCCGGACGTTGGCCTTCCACTTGGGCCGCGTGGTGAGGATTTCCAGGGCGTCGGGCTCAAACGCGGGCGCGACGATCGCCTCGACAAACAGACCCGGCTCGGCCAGCACTTCGGCCGTGGCCGCATCGACGGGGCGATTCATGCCCAACACCGAGCCAAACGCGCTTTGCGGGTCGCCGGCCATCGCGCGGCCAGTCGCCTCCGCCAGTTTATCAGCCACCGCCGCGCCACACGGGTTGTTGTGCTTCAGCACGGCCACGGCCGGCGCGTCGAACTGCCGGACGATCGCCAGGGCCGAGTCCAGATCGAGCAGATTGTTGTACGAAAGTTCCTTGCCGTTGAGTTGCTCGGCGGTGGCCACGCTGGGCCCGGCGGCGCGGCGATCGACGTAGACGGCCGCCTTCTGGTGCGGGTTTTCGCCGTAGCGCAACTCGGCCTGACGGTCGAAGGAGAGCGTGACGGTTGGCGGAAACTCGTTTTCGGCCGCCTGGCAAGCAAAATAGTCGGCGATCGCCCGGTCGTAGCGGGCCGTGTGGTCGAACGCCTCGCGGGCCAGACGGCGGCGCAACGCGAGGTCGGTGCAGCCGTGGGCCTTGATCTGTTCGAGGATCGTCGGGTACTGCTCGGCACGGGTGGCAATTGTGGTGAAGGCGTGGTTTTTGGCCGCCGCGCGGACCAGCGACGGGCCGCCGATGTCGATCTGCTCGATGGCCTCGTCGATCGTGACGTTCCCACGGGCGACCGTTTGTTCGAACGGATAGAGGTTCACCACCACCAACTCGAACGTGAGAATGTCGTGGTCGTCGAGGGCCGACATATCGTCGGGCCGGTCGTGGCGACAGAGGATTCCGCCGAAGATTTTGGGATGGAGCGTTTTGAGCCGCCCGTCCATCATCTCGGGAAAGCCCGTGTATTGGGCCACGTCGCGCACGGCGAGGCCGGCCGCTTCGAGATGTTTTCGGGTGCCTCCGGTGCTGTAGATTTCGACGCCGGCGGCGGCGAGGCCTCGGGCCAGTTCGGCGAGTCCGGTTTTGTCACTTACACTGACCAGCGCGCGTTTGACGGTCGGCGACTGCATGGAAACTCCTTCGCAAGAAAGCGTCAAGCATCGTGGAGTCCCCTAGTTAAGGCGATTTGGCGGGAGGCGTCAAGGCCCGCGGCGAGACTACTTGAAGGGATCCGCGCCGGCGGGCTCGGGCTGGGTTTCGTCGTCCGGCTCGGCCTTGGCGGCGGGTTTCTCGGCCGGTACAAAATCCTCGCCACCGGCGGCTTCGACCGGGGGCAACTGGGGCTTTTGATGACGCAAGGGCGCGGTCTGGGC
>DATECS010000324.1:0-5555 GCA_035286785.1 Thermoguttaceae bacterium
CGGGGCGTTGGGGAAAGACGCTCGTGATCGGTGACGGAAAGACAACCCTGCCTTGCTCTTGTCGAATCATGACGCCGCCCGATCGTTCCAGTTGGTCGAGACGTTGGTCGACGTAGTCGAGCACCCGACGTTGGATCTTTGGATCGCGGACGTTGAGCAGGGCTCGCAAGAGTCCTTCGGGATGGTGTTTGACCTTGTCGGCCACGACGAGCGCCTTATCGACGTCGCCCGCCGCGAGGTAGCGCAAGACCAATTCCACCCGCAGTTGGTCTAGCATCAGCAGTGTCGGCGGCCCGGCGGAAACGCAAGAGGTGGTCCACCAATACACGTTCGTCGGAGTTGACCCAGCGGAAGGTGTATATATCCGGGATTGCGAGGGATACGATGAGGAGCTATGCGGATATTGAGGCGGCGGAGCGGCAGGAGACGAAGCCGTCGACGGAGTCGTTGGCCGAAACAGGCCCCAGGAGGGTGAACTCGTCACGGTCGTAGTGACCGTGTTCGTGTTTGTGCGGACGGTGCCCGTGTAGACGCCGCTCTTCTTAGTATCGCTCGGTCGCCAAGGCGTTGCCGTCAGGGGTTGTTGGGGTGGAATCTTCGCGTCGCCCTGCTTCGGCGGGGCCAGGGTCGGCTTGCTCGCGAGATCGCCTTCGGTCACGTCGGCGAAGATGCCGATCTTCTCCGGGCCGGTCGGGGCGGGCTCGGCTTCGTAATAACGCCGGCCGGCCTTTGCCCGCGAAATGAGCCAGCCGAAGATGTCGCCTTGGAGCATGGCCGGGGTCCACGCGCGGTGGCCGCAGACGCCGAACTCCGTCTTGAACACGCGGCAGCCTTGGTCGCGCAGACGCTGGAATTCTTTGCGGGCGTAGTCGATGCCTGAGTCGTCCGAACTGTAGATGGCCCAAATGGGAATTTTCTTGAGCAGCGGTTCCTCGCGGAGCGATTTTTCGCTGAGGGCCCGCCAACTGACGATGGGCACGGCGGCGGCGAACAGGTCGGGCCGGCGTTCCAACATCTTCCAGGTGCCTTCGCCGCCCGTGCTGAGGCCGGCGACCGTCACTCGGCCGGGATCGACCGGATACTTCTTCATCACGGCCTCGACCATGTCGAGCGTGAAGCTGATCGGCGCGTTGCCAAGCGCGACCGGGTCGTCGGTCGTGTGGCACTCGACGGAGCCGTCGGCGAGAACCGTCGTCATGCACCGCTGGGGCGCTTCCCACGAGACGTGCGTATGGGGACACTGAGAAACCAAGAGGAAAAAGTCCCGTTTTTTCGGGCCGACCAGCGACGGAATCATGTGGTGCAGATGGCCCAACTGGTTGATGTTGTCCGAACCGCATTCGCCGGCGCCGTGAAGCCAAACGACCAGCGGATATTTCTTTCCTTTTTCAAAACGATCGGGCACGTGGAGCCGGAAGTGGATCGGTTCGTTGTCGTAGTCGCCGCCCGAGTAATACAGGACCATGTCGCGGAACAGTGGGATCATGGCGGGATGGACCCTCATGCCCGACCGGTTGATGCGGGGCGGCAGTTTGGCGATCGCCTCGAGTTGTTCCAGCGTGAGTTTGTGGGGGTCGTCGGTTTTGGGATAGGGCAAGCCGTTGACGACCGTGTCGAAGCCGTCGGGCCGCTCGGTGACTTCGACAAGCGTTCCGGGCTTTTCGGCCCTCACGGCCGCATGGGGCTTGGCCGCTCGGGCCGATTCTCCGATGGCTTGCAGAATTCCATGCTCGTCGGCGACCGCCGCCGCGAGCATCAGAAACCATGCGGCGGGCACAAGCAAACACGCCGGCCCAAAGCAACGGGCGAAAATGCGAGTTCCCCTCGATGTGCCGTGCTGCGGTAGGTTGCCTCTAGTTCGACAATGCATCGTGACGACTCTCATGGTTTGCTCCTTGTTCCATGACGTGAATAGACGAAGGCCGAGGGCCCGCGCCTCGGCCGATTCTCACAAGAAGGAAGAACGCTTAGTGCAACACAAGAAATGGTCCGCAACGGCCGTCCAAGCGGATCCAGAATAGGACGGACCGCCGTGGGCGTCAAGCTACTCTACGGAGGGTACGGGAGAAGGTTCGGAAAAAAACAAGTCGGCAACCACTTTCCCTCTTGTTTCGTTCGGATTATCTAACCGCGGTATACAACCTCGCCGTACTTTTCAGCGACGTCGACGCATGAAAAACACGACCCGATTGGCCTTTCCGACTTTGGCATTGATCTCTCGGCCTTTAGCGTCCGTTCCCACGACTTCATATTCCTCGGGAAATGACCGCATGGCAATCCCGATGCGATGTTTGCCCGGTTCGAACAGTGCCCGAAGCACTCCGTCGCTGTTGGTGCGGGGCCGCTCGACGTGAGAGATGTTGGTCTCGACCTCCCAGCTTCGATACTCATGGACGTCACAATACGTTCCTCCCGGCGAGTCAGATGAAGGCTGATAGGTCTTTTCGGTCCAGAGATCAACGCCGGGCACGCCTTCCCCGGTATCCGTATCGACGACTCGCACCTCGACCACGGCGGCCGGTTGCAGCGTCACCACGATGGGTTCCTTGGCGGGCTGCTGGGGAATCTCGCAAGTTGTTTTTGTGGGAAGATAGGGCGTTCCCTTGGCCTGCAATAAATGTACCAAACACATCCCGGGCGGCAACCGCAACGTCGCGATTCCGTCCGTGTTTGAAGAATTGCACGAAGAGCCCTCTTTCACATGGTCTAGTTCAACGAACACCTTGGGAGCCGGTTTGCGGGTGTCGCCGTAGAGCACGAGCACTCGCGCGTTCCGCGTGGCGGTGAACGTCAGGTTCATATCGCCAACGTAAATGGGATAGCCCTCTAGGCCCGGGTGATCCGGCCGGCACGTTGCGGCCCAAACCATGCGATTGGCAAAGCCGGGCGGGCGGACATCGATCCTGAAGCGACAATCCGGAGGCAGTTCCGTGAACACAAACCGTCCGTCCGTGTCCGTCATCCGGGTCTTCATTTCGGTCGACACGCCGCCATTGAGGATCTCGAATTCACGTTCCGACCATAACTGATGAAATTTCTTTTTAGTTGGATAGCCTTCCGGTCGGATTGGCTCACAGTCCCACAACATCAGACACGCGCCGGCAATCGGCCGGCCATGTTCATCGATGATTCGTCCGTGGATTGCGGCGGGTGATGGAAACTTCAAATCGAGTTCGATTTTCTCTCCGACCTGATATTCACGCGGCATGTCGGCGCCCTCGCCGCCGAGATACGTATCGCCATGAGGCTGGGGATGGAACCATTTTTTCGGCCGCCATGCAAAGCCATATCCCTTGGCGCGACCAAAGATCAGGAAAGCTCCCTTATCCTTGCCGCGATTGTCGTCGGACCGCTTGATGGGCAAGGGCACGTCGCGAAAGGCGTATTGCCCCTGCTCGTCGGTTCTCGTTTTGGCGAGTTGCCGGGAGTCGGCCCATTGCGAGCTCAAGTAGACGGTCGCCCCGGCAATCGCCTTGCCGTCGTTATCCGTCGCGCGTCCCGAGACGGTGATCGGGAACGTGTACTGATCTCCGCGGTATTCGAGTTCCGCGGCGACCATTCGTCCGAGCCGGTCAACGCTCTCCTTGCCGGGCGTCAACGGCGCACAGGACAATTGGAGGGCTTCAGCCTCGGGATCAAGCACGATCACGCGGCCTTGCTTCAGATCGTAGGACTTGCCGTCGAGGATAAGCGTATCGGCATTCTCGGACGTGATATTCAGCGACTGTTTCGGGCCGACAGGCCTCCTCTTGGAGTCCAGAAGACTCAACGTTCCCGCGAACTCCCACCGGGGACTGCCGGAGGTGCGCTCTGAAAACTTCATGCCATGCACGAGAAATCCGGCGTAGTAGACCACAAAGTGGACGCGATTGCCGCTGTGAAACCAGCAGGCCGACTGTTTTTCGAGAAAGTAGGAACTGTAAGTGGGTCTCGCGAAACGTTCAGGCCGCACTGCTCCGACGGCGCCGGTTGCTTTCGAAGGCGCGGGCGAAGATCGCCCCTCATCAACCGCTTGGGCCGTCGCCGCCGCCACCGGGCCAAACGGCCGGAACAAACCGAGCGTCAACACCAGGCACGCAGTGCCCAACACCATCGTCCGACGAGCGCGGCGCGAAACGGGCTCCCGGCGCAGCGACTCGTCGAGAATTGCCCGCAGCCGTGATTCCAACGGCCGCGGCTCCGCCATGCGGATTCCGGCCAGCAGGGACATGCGACACCCGCTTAACTCGGTCGCCGCTCGCAGCAGTTCGACGGCGTAGTCGCGCGACGTCACGCCGGTCCGAAGAACCTGGTCGTCGCATGCCCGTTCGCTTTCCGCCTTCATTCGCCCCACGGCCATCCAAACCAGCGGATGAAACCAGTAAAAGGCTGCGACGCCGCGCGCGACAAGCTGCCACCGAACGTCATTTCGTTGGACGTGCGACAGTTCGTGGGCCAGAACGATTCGCATTCGCTCCGCCGGCCAACGCTCACAGTCGTCCGGCAGTACGATCGCCGGGTGACGCACGCCCAGCGCGATAGGAATGCGTGTCCGGGCGGACACCAGCACTCGGACCGGATGGGCAATGCGCAGCCCGCTCGCGGCGGCGTCGATCATCCTCGCCGCGTGAGAGTTTTCCAGCGGTTCCGCGCCGCACCGTAGCAGCCGCGTTCGGATCAAGCATCGTCCCACTAACACGAGGTGAACCGCCACGCCGGTGATCCAGACGCCCGCGAGCAGCGGCGCCCACGGCACCGCCTTGAGTGTCGTGCTCATGGCCGAGATCACGGACCACGTCCCGGCTTCGCGCCGACGACGGCTATCGGCGACCGGCGTTGTCATCCCCGTCGACCCATCGGCCGTGGGCTTGGCATCCGCCGGGCCGGACGCTCGCGGCGTTGGCTCCGCAAGGGTCGTCTCGGCCATCGATCCGGTGCGTGTGGGGAATCCTACCGCTGGATTGTCGCTCATCCAGCCGTTTGCCATGTTTCCGCCGAGCCCAAGGGAAACGCCCGGCAAATAGGCCCCAATAAACGGCAGGACGAACAGACCGGTCAGCGCAAGTTGCCACACGCAGCACCGGACGGCGGCTGACTTGCGACGAAGCCCTGCGGTGACGAGCCAGGCCACCACTGGGATGACGGTGGCCCACAGGCTCATGGAAGCAAGTGCCGCGAAGCTGTTGGCGCCGAGGACATGGAGGAGGAAATCGCTTCTCATGGATCTGACCCTTATGCAAGTGTTCAGATGACGGCATGCAAGCCCGCTCGGCCGCCGTGGTTGCCGCGTTGTTTACGTCTCCCGTTTCTTTGTACGAGCGTTTTTGATGATTTCAATCAGACGACCAACCTGGTCGTCGCTTAGATCGCCGGCCGACATATCCACCAGCGCGGCGATGGCGTCATTGGCCGCTCCGTCGAAGAACGTGCCCAGCAGACGTCGGAGGGCCGTGCGTCGCGCCTTCTCGCGAGAAAGGGCCGGCCGGTAAACATAACGAATGCCGTCGCGCCGGTGCTTGAGCCAGCCTTTTTCCACCAGCAGCCCCAGCATGGTCCTCACGGCAGAGTAACTTGGC
>DATECS010000325.1:0-2555 GCA_035286785.1 Thermoguttaceae bacterium
CGGAGGACCAGAAAACCACCGATTCGAGCCCGCAACAACCCGACGTCGATCTGCCGGACGGCGCCGTGGAAAGCCCGGCGGCCGAGGAGAAGCCGAGTGAACCGGCCGCGCCGGTCCCCATCGAGAAACCGACGCAGAGAAAAAAGCTGGCGGCTCGGCCTAAGTCGATGTCGTTTGCGACGAGCAACCCCGGCAACACGGCCACCGCGCCGAAGCCGACCATGGGATCCGGCACGGGAGCGTCTTCGGCGGTGACTCCGCGCGCCGCGGCCGCGCCGGCGCCGATGCCGGACTTCTCGGCCGCGACCGGCAACGAGCCGCCCGACGACGCCGCGCCGCCGACCGAACCGAAATCGACCGAACCCCAACCGGCCGCCGCCGCGCCGCCCAAGGAAAAGGAATACGACTACACCATCCAAAAAGTCTTCTACGGCACCGACCGCAAAGTGACGGGCGGCGCCGCGGCCCATCCGTTGGGCAAGATTCCCTGGGACGCGCTGACGCTCGCGGCGGGCGCCGTCACGTTGTTGCTGTTGGTGCTGGCGGTCGTGCGGCGGAGCAAACCGCTTCGGGTCGCCATGATCGTGTCGCTCTTGGCGACCATCGGCCTGGGCGCGTGCATGATCCGGATTCCGCGCGACACCAAGCCCGAGGAGGCCGACACGTCGCTGGCCTACGGCAACGGCCGCGGGGAGCTCGAACTGGGCGTGTGCGAGGTGAGCATTCCCAGGGCGCATCAGGTCGGCGAGTTGGAAAGTCCTTCGATTTTTAAGCTGGAATTCAACGAAGACCCTGAAAAACATGTCGTCTTGATGAAGGTCGAACGCCAGGAGCCCGACGATTTCTACGACCAACTCCGCCGGCGAATGGACGAGAGCGAGCGGCGCGAGGCGTTTGTTTTCGTTCACGGCTATAACGTCACGTTCGAGAACGCCGCGCGGCGGACCGCGCAGCTCGCCCATGATTTGCATTTCGACGGCGCGCCGATCTTCTATAGCTGGCCGTCGCAAGGCGGCTTGCTCAAATACACGGTCGACGAGACGAACGTCGCGTGGACCGTGCCCCATCTGAGGCAATTTTTGTTCGAGGTGGCGAAAAAGACCGGATCGAAGCGGATCCACTTGATCGCCCACAGCATGGGCAACCGGGCGTTGACGGCCGCTTTGGCCCAACTGTCCACCGAGCGCAACGCGGACGGCGGACCGCTGTTTCACGAGGTGCTGCTGACCGCGCCCGACATTGACGCCGACGTCTTCCGCCGCGACATCGCCCCGGAGATCGTCAAGGCGGCCAAGCACGTGACGCTTTATGCCTCGTCGCACGACGCGGCGCTGGTCGCCTCGAAGAAAGTGCATGGCTATCCCCGTGCCGGCGAGTCGGGCGACAACATTCTTGTGATTTCCAACATCGATACGATCGATGTTTCAGACGTGGACACGAGTCTGGTGGGCCACAGCTACTACGGCGACAGCGACACGGTGCTGGTCGACATGGCTCAACTACTGCACGAAGAAAAACCGCCCGACCTGCGCAGCCGCCTGCGAACGAAGATGCTGGGGGCGATGCGTTATTGGGTTTTTCTGGCCGAAAAACTGGGTCTGCAACCCAACCAGCCGGCGCCGTAGACGGTCACATTACCACCGAGGCACGAAGGACACGGAGAGGAAGAAACCGCGGACGAGATGGCTGTAGTCCTGCCCGAGATTCCTGATTTATCAGATTATCTGCGCAGCCTGTGGAGTCAAATTCCACGGGGCCGTGTTACGACCTATGGCGAACTCGCACGAGCGTTGGGCGATCCGATTGCTTCCCGCTGGGTGGGCCACTACGCCTTGCACCATGATCATGACGAGGCGTGCCCTTGCCACCGGATTGTCCGCGCCGACGGGACGTTGGGCAACTACATCGCCGGCACGGCCCGCGACAAGTCGCAGCGGTTGGTGTTCGAGGGCGTTGTCGTGCGCGACCTCGCCGTGGATCTGGCCGCGCATCGCTTTCCTCCTTTCAAGACTGATCGACCGTTGATTGCCTTGCGGCAGTTGCAAGAATCGCTCGCCGATCGGGTCTCGCGGGAACCATTCGAGGAAACTCCAAAATTCGTCGGCGGCGTGGACGTTTCCTATGCGGCCAATGGCGACGGCGTGGCTGCCTACGTGCTGATCGACGCCCGCTCGGGCGACGTGGCGTGGAAAACGATCGTTCGCCGGCCGGTGCGGTTTCCTTATATCACCAGCTATCTGTCGTTCCGCGAGTTGCCGCTGTTGATCGCACTGATGGACGAGGTGGACCGCCAAGGCCGCGCGGCCGACGTCGTGTTGGTCGACGGCACGGGTGTGCTCCATCCCCGCCGCGCCGGAATCGCCTCGCATCTGGGCGTTCTCCGCGGCCGGCCCACGATTGGACTCACCAAAAAACTACTCTGTGGGTCGGTCGAGCTTGAGGGCTTGCGACCGATGGACTCCCGGCCCGTACTGCTTGACGGCGAGCCGGTCGGCGCGGCGTTGCGGCCGACCGAGGGCAGCCGTCGGCCGATTTTCGTCTCGCCGGGCCACCGG
>DATECS010000326.1:0-16200 GCA_035286785.1 Thermoguttaceae bacterium
CGTCAGACGTTCGTCCTCCGAGCCGGTCGATTGCGCGGTTTGCAGTCGAGCCAGCGATTCCGCGAGCCGTTGGGCAATCGGCGGCGGGATCTCGGGCAAAAGGTTTGTCGGAGGCAACGATCCGCCGGCCGAGGAGTCGCCGACCGCGGCTTCATGCCACGCCCAGGGGCCATGGACGAGCGCGGCCAGATGGATTTCTTCGGCGGGCACGCTCGGGTCGTCGGACGCCAGGGCGACGGCCCAATCGGCTCGGAGAACGGCCTGCTCGACGAGACTCGCGTAGCGATCGACGAGAGAACCGTCGGCCGGCGCGGCATCGGTGGAGAGATTCCGAGAAGCCAACAGTTCGACCACTCGCGCGGCGAGCCACTCGGCGAGATTCTTCGCGGCGCGCGGCGCAATGCCTGATTGCGCGGCGCGGCAGAGAGACCAGAGCGTCAGCGGAGGGTCGCTGCTCAATGTGTCGGCCAGCGCGGCGACGACCGCCGGGCCGTCGCCGTCGAGCATTGCCCGGGCGAGAATGATTGCTGATCGATCGGAGACGGGGAGCCGCCACGCGATGGATTCGACGGCAAGCAGCGGCAGGAATTGCATGGGCGGCGTCCGTAGGAAATCCGAGCCCGTGGAAATCCGAGCCGCGACCGTAAGGGAGCGGTGGGGCGAATGTCAAGAACCACCACCGCTCCTTACGGTCGCGGCTCGGAAGACATGCGATTGCATTCGCTCGGATCAGGCGGCCGAAATGGCTTCGATGTCCAACAACTGGCACATGCGTTCGACGAGTTTTTCGACTTCGAACGGTTTGTGCATGAAGTCGTCGGCGCCGGCGGCTTCGAGTTCTCCGACCTTGCCTTCCTCGACCATGCCGGAGATGCAGATGATCCGGACGTCGTCCATCGACTTGTCGCTGCGGACCCGCTGGCAGACTTCCTTGCCGTTGATGTCCGGGAGCATGATGTCCAGCACGATGAGGTCGGGCCGGTATTCCTTGACGACCATTCCGGCGTCGAAGCCGTTGTTGGCCGTGCGGACCTCGAAGCGGCCGTCGCGTTCGAGGACGTCGGAGATCAGCTCGACCAATTCTTCGTCGTCGTCGACGATGAGCACCTTGCGTTTGCCGCTTTCCAGGGCGTCGGTCGGGATACCGTTGTCGCGCATGAACGCGAAGAGCTGTTCGCGCGGGATGCGGCGGAACCGGCTGCCCGGCACGCGAAATCCCTTGAGCTGTCCCGAATCGAAGCAACGGATGATGGTCTGTTGACTCACCTTACAGATTTTGGCGGCTTCGCCAGTCGTGAATACGGTTTTGGTCGCCATGAGTGTTTAACCGTCCCTCCTCCCAGCCGTGAATTCGGCCGGTGTCGGCGAAACCTCGGGCCGCGCGGCAGCCAAACGAGGCTTCTAGTCCTCCGTGTTAACAGCGAGACAATCTAGCCCTGTGTCCGCGGATCGCCGCAAACCCTTACCCTTCGACGCTTTAGCAGACCGCAATTCTACCCGCTTCTGCCAGCTTTGCCGAGTCTGCCAGCAGGGGTAAATTATAGCTATCTTCCGTGGAGTGTCAATACGACTCGATATTTTTCAAATCCTTGCAAGACAATTACTTGTGACGATTCCGGGGCGGATCGCCTTCTTGTTTTTGGAAATGACGGCCTTCCATGCGATGGGCCTACTCCCTCAGGCTCATCCAGAATCGTTTTTTTGCCCAATCGTCCGATAGCACCGAACCGACAGGATTTGACAAATTGCAGGCCCGGAAAATAGGAACCAGGGATAGATCGTAGGTCAGGCTGTGTCTGACAAGGGAGGCCACGAGGAATGGGGAAAGAATTTGTCAGGCACGGCCTGACCTACGATTTGCCTCCGTCGAGATGGACCATCAACACGGCGATGTCGGCCGGTGTGATGCCGGAGACGCGGCCGGCCTGGGCCAGGTCGCGGGGGCGGATGCGGTCGAGTTTTTCCCGGGCTTCCATCCGCAGGTGCGAAATCCGCGAGTAATCGAACCCGTCGGGAATCCGCCGCGCGGCGAGCCGCTGCCATCGGGCAATGTCGGCGTCCTCGCGGGCCAGGTAGCCTGCGTATTTTACGTCGTAGGTGACTTGCCGGCTCACCTCGGGCCGCGCATGGGCCAGCGTCGGCAGATGGGCGACCATCTCGTCCCATGTGGTTTCCGGCCGGCGGAGCAGTTTGGCCAGCGGGCCCTGGTCGGTGTGAGTCGATTCGAGCAGGCCGATCGCCGCTCGGATTTCACGCTCTTTGCGTTCGACTCGTTCGAGCCGGGCGTCGTCGACCAGGCCCAGGTGGTGGGCCAGCGGCGTGAGTCGCCGGTCGGCGTTGTCCTGGCGGAGTCGAAGGCGGTATTCGGCGCGGCTGGTGAACATGCGATAGGGCTCGTCGACGCCCCGGGTCACGAGGTCGTCGATCATCACGCCCAGGTAAGCCTGATCGCGGCCCAGCACCAGCGACTCCTCGCCTCGCAGGGCCAACGCGGCGTTCGTCCCCGCAAGCAGGCCCAGGCCGGCGGCTTCTTCGTAGCCCGTCGTGCCATTCACCTGACCGGCCAAGTAGAGACCGGCGACCCGTTTCGTTTCGAGCGACGAGGTCAACTGGTCGGGCGGGACAAAGTCATACTCGATCGCGTAGCCGTAGCGGAGGATTTTGGCGTTTTCCAGGCCGGGAATCAGGCGGACCATCGCGTCCTGGACGTCGGCCGGAAGGCTGGTGGGCAGGCCGTTGAGATAAACCTCGTCGGTCGCGCGTCCCTCGGGCTCGAGGAACAACTGGTGGCGGTCCTTTTCGGCGAAGCGGACGACCTTGGTCTCGATCGACGGGCAATACCGCGGGCCGGTCGAGGCGATCTGGCCCGTGTACATCGGCGCGCGGTCGAGGTTTTTCAGAATCAACTCGTGGACGGCCGGGTTGGTGTAGGTGATGTGGCAGGGCAATTGTTGGACATCGAGCCGGTCGGTGAGGAACGAGAACGGCTCGGGTTCGTCGTCGCCCGGCTGGAGTTCGGTGCGGGCGTAGTCGATGGTGCGCGCGTCGAGGCGAGGGGGCGTGCCCGTTTTGAACCGCGCCACTTGGAACCCGAGCCGCCGCAGGGCGTCGCTCAGGCCGGCGCTGGCGGGCTCGTCGGCGCGGCCGCCGGGCATTTGGTCCTGGCCGTAATGCAATACGCCGCGCATGAACGTGCCCGCGGCGAGCACGACGGCCCGGGCACGGTAGACGCGGCCGGCGTCGGTTTGCACGCCGACCATTCGCGGACGGCCACTCGACGATTGCTCGACGAGAAGATCCTCGACGGTGGCCTCGATGAGTTGGAGGCCCGGTTGTTGTTCACAGATACGACGGACTTCACGGTGATAGGCCGCCTTGTCGGCCTGGGCTCGGGGGCCGTGCATGGCGGGGCCCTTGCGGCGATTGAGCATGCGGAATTGGATGCCCGCGCGGTCGATGGCCCGGCCCATCGCGCCACCCAGGGCGTCGATTTCGCGGACGATGTGGCCCTTGCCGACGCCGCCGACGGCCGGGTTGCAGCTCATGGCGGCGATGGTGTCGAGCCGGGTTGTGACCATCGCGGTGCTTGCGCCGAGCCGTGCCGCCGCCAATGCGGCCTCGACCCCGGCGTGGCCGGCGCCGATCACGAGGACGTCGAAATCGTGGGTGGGGGTTGAGAGCGGGGGCATGAATCTATGATACGGGGACGGGAGGCGGGGGGCGAGGGGCGGGAGAAAGATAGAAACTGGCAATGCGTCGGGTGGCTGGCCTCGCTTGCGTGGCCAGATTCTCTGGCTGCCGCATGACGCCCGCAATTCCACTAAATTTTCAGTCCCACTTCCAGTATAATGTGGACCATGCAACGAATGCCATTTTGGCGTCCTTGTTGATCCTTCCTTCTACAACTTCGGAGACAACCGATGAAACGACGATGCACCATGACAGCGGGACTGGTTTGTTGGATGCTCATGGCGGCAGGGGTTGCGAGGGCCGGGCAGGACGTCTTGCGGTGGGTGCCGAAAAACGCCCTTGGGTTCGTCGCGATCCACGACCTGGCCGGGTTCGACGCCAAGTGGACCACTGTGACTCAGACGGTCGGCGCGACCGTGCCGGGACCGCTTGCGATGGTCAAAACGACTCTCGGACTGGCCAAAGGACTCGACGAAAAAGGGACCGTCGTGTTGATCGCCATGCCGGGCGACGAGGCGGGCGACCGGCCGCGGCCCGTGCTGCTTATCCCGACGACCGACTACAAGGCGTTCGTCGGCCAGTTGCAGCCCGAGAAAGCGACCGACGCGGTGTCGAAGGTCTCGGTGGCCGGCACGAGCGCCTTGGTGGCCGAAAAGGAAGGCTATGCCGTGATGGTCGAGACCGACGACCGCGAATTGCTCGACGCGGTGTTGGCGGGCAAGGTCGAAGCGATGGCGCTGGGCGAGTGGAAGACGTGGCTCGACAAGTGCGACGTGGTGGCGGTGGCGTCGCAAGCGGGGCTTGACATGGTTGTGAAGGGTGCAAGATTGCCCGACGACGATTGGTCGGCCATGTCCCCTTCGGCGGCCGGTCCGCTGGGATGGATCGCCTATTCACACTTCGTTCCACTCATGAAGATGGGACGCGACGAGATGAACGCCGCGGCGGTGGGATTGGTGGTCGAGTCGGACGGGTCGCTCCACGCGACGCTCCAGGCACGCTGCAAGGCGGGAAGCAAGCTGACCGAGACGCTCGCCCGAACCGAAGCGTTGCCCAAGGACGTTTTGGCCGGGTTGCCGGGCGATGAATTCCTCTATGCGGCCGCCGGACGATTGCCGCAGCCGCCGCGCGACGAGGTGGCGGGCCTTTCGCCCGACGCGGAGGAGTGGAAACCGGTGGTCGAGCGAGTGACGGCAATGGGCGAGGCCGCGTCATGCATCGCGGCGATCGCCGGTGTGCCAAAGGAAGGCCGGCCCATGGACGAAATGGCCTCGATGGTTGTTTCGACGACGGACGCGGGAAAGTGGGTCGAGGATTATGCCTGGGTGCTCCGCGAGTCGCTCAAGATGGAGAAGTCGGCCAGGAACGCGAAGAAGGACCGGATCAAGATTGAAGACGTCGCGCTCGACGGGCTCAAGGCGGTGAAGATCACGACGGACATGAAGGCCATGTTCGCCCAAACCTTCGGCGAGAATAGCCAAATGGACGAAGAGACTCGGGAGCGAATGGAAGCGACGCTCGGCGAGATCATCAAGAAGCTCTACGGGCCCGACGGAAAGGAAGTCGTCTGGCTCGTGGCGGCCAATCCGACGCGGGTCGTGTTCAGCTACGGTGACGAGGCGAAGGCCCGTGCGACGGTGGCCCTGGGCAAGACGCCCGAGAAGAGCCTTGCAGGCAACGCGGATCTGGCCAAGACGGCGGCCAAACTGCCGGAGGGCGCGCAAGGGGTTGCCTATCTGAATCCGATGGGCATGACGAAGATGCAGGGAGCGATGGGCCCGGCCGCGGCCATGCTGGGGCTGCCGGGCGACATGCCGCCGTCGCCGCCGATCGGGCTGGCGGTGAAGGGGGTGAGCGACACGGTCGAAGTGCAACTCGACGTTCCGGCGGCGACGATCAAGGCGGCGGGCCCGCTGTTCCGGCTGTTCGCGCCGGCTTTCGGCGGGAGGCCGCCGCAAGCGATGCCAGCGGAGCCGCCAGCGGCGGAGATGGAGTTTATGCCGGCGACGGAATAGGAGGCAGCTCGGGTGCCATGTCCACGCTTGCTCGGGTGCCATGTCCACGCTTGCGTGGACATGCTTGGGCCAAAACATCCTCGCGCAAGCGAGGCTTCATCCACTGAATTCCCGCCGGTTGCTTGGCCCCAATTCGAGTGGTAGAATTCAGGGTTTGGGATGGCTGAACCGGACCGACAGGGAACGTGTCTTTCCGCAACGTGTAGGGTGGGCATCGCCCACCAAATCGCAACATTTTTGTGGGCGATGCCCACCCTACGACTACTACAACAATCAACGTCATAAGCGACCTCACGCGGAGCGTGAGGAGTACGTCATGCCCACGCGAGCGTGGGCATGGCACCCGATTAGCTGGCGATAGATTATCCTGTCAGGCACAGCCTGACCTACGAATGAATTGAGAGGAAACCGAACGTGTTGAAAAGCGACAAGTTGCGTATCGCCGTGATGGGCGGCGATGGGACCGGGCCGGAAGTGGCCGCCGAAGGAATGAAAGTGCTCGACGCCGTCTGCCGGCTCGAAGGCATTCCGTATGAGTCGAAGGAATTCGACTTTGGCGGCGACCGCTATCTGCGCACCGGCGAAATCCTGCCCGAGGGGGCGCTTGAGGAGCTGGGTACGTTCGACTCGATTCTCTTGGGCGCGGTCGGCCATCCCGACGTCGCGCCGGGTATTTTGGAGAAGGGCCTGTTGCTGGCCCTGCGGTTCCACTTCGACCAGTATATCAATCTGCGACCGGTGAAGCTCTATCCCGGCGTGGCCACGCCGCTGGCCGGCAAGGGACCGGACGACCTCGACTTCGTGGTGGTGCGCGAGAACACCGAGGACATGTACGCGGGCGTCGGCGGATTTTTGAAGAAGGGCACGCCCGACGAAGTGGCCACGCAAACGGCCATCTACACCCGCAAGGGCTGCGAGCGGTGCATTCGCTGGGCGTTCGAGTACACGCGGAAGCGGAACAAGAAGAAGCAGTTGACGCTCGTGGCTAAAACAAACGTACTGACGTTTGGGCATGATCTTTGGTGGCGCACCTTCCAGGACGTGGCGAAGGAATATCCCGACATCAAGACCGACTACAACCACGTCGACGCCTGCTGCATGTGGATGGTGAAGAATCCCGAGTTCTACGACGTGATCGTCACGACCAACATGTTCGGCGACATCATCACGGACCTGGCGGGCATTTTACAGGGCGGCATGGGCGTGGCCGCGGGCGGCAACATCAATCCCGAGCCGGGCGGCACCAGCATGTTCGAGCCGATGGGCGGCAGCGCGCCGAAGTACACGGGCAAGAACGTGATCAACCCGATCGCCACGATCGCCGCGGCGGCCATGCTGTTGGAGCAGGCCGGCTACGAAAAGGCGGCGGCCCGCGTGATCAAAGCCATCCAACTCGTCACCGGCACGAAGATGAAAAGCCAGGCGGCGGGGAAGATGGGCTACGGGACGCGAGAGGTGGGGGATTTGGTGGTGGAGGCGTTGTGAGGAGAGGGATTTTGGGATTTTTGGATTTCGGGGACGGCGGATCGGGGATCTCAAATTTGAGATTTCAGATCCAAGCCGCCCTTGCGGTATACCCAACGAAAATCATGAACCTTACCGGCCTGTCTTCACGTAAACCGGAAAGCTCATGCACCCACAAACATTCCTAAAAACATTCTGGCGGCTTGAATTGAGGCCACAAGTTTTTGTAGCCATGAGCTTTGCCCCTCAATATCAAGCTCGGTTCGATGACGTTATTGCACCAGCAATCAATTCGATAACCCTTGACCAAATTCGCTTGTCCCCGTTACGGGTAGACATATCTAAGAGTGGTGATTCAATCCTAACCGAGATAAGTGATGGTGTTGCTCACTCACGACTTGTGTTGGCGGACGTTTCCTCCATCGGTAAGGACTCTGTGACAGGCCGCCCCTATCGCAATGCAAACGTTCTCTATGAAGTGGGACTTGCACTGGCTTGCCGGCACTCTTCAGAGGTTCTTCTCATTAGGGACGATCATGACGAATTTCTCTTCGATGTTAGTACCATTCCTCATAAAACCATCGATTTCACGAACGTCAATGATGCGCGCAAGGTGTTGATTGAAGAATTGTATGGTCGTCTTCGTGAGCAGCGATTTCATAATGATGCACGAGTAAGGCTAGCTATCGATTCCCTGAGTGGTGAAGAAATCACGCTTCTCAAACAAGCTAAAGCCTACAGTGCCACCACAGTATGGGGGAGCGATGTTAGAGGACTGGCAAATTGGTATGGCGATGCCACACAGCGACTCCTCGACAAGCAATTGATTAAAATGGTCGGTGAATTCGATGACAGCAAAACCGCCTTTGCATTCACTCCGCTTGGTTTAGTCGTGTGCAAGCTTGTAAATGCTGGCTTGCGCAAATGGGTTGCGGACTCGAAGACAGAGCCTTCTACGGAGTCCCCGGTAAAAGAATCTCCGCCTGCGAACGAGTAGTGATTGTCATGGTCACGGGTGCGCCGAGTCGCGACCGGGCTCGCTACCCGCTGTATCACTGCTCGTCCGGTCGGCGGAGGGTGAGGAGGCCGTCGAGGACGTCGAACATGAGGGCGAACGCGAGGAACACGACGTAGCCGAGCATGGGGAGGGCGGCGAAGAGGAGAATGTTGAGTACGGCAAGCAATGCGAGCATGGAGCCAGCGGCCGTCATTTCGCCGCCCTGAAAGCATTGCACACAAGCCACCAAGAGCATGATCGTTCCCCAGCAGACGCCGGCGCCGAAGGCGACCGGGACCACGCGGGCCGAGGCCTTCAACAACGCGCAGAGCGTGCCCAGGGCTTCTTCGCCGGGCGAGAGTTGGTCGGAGACGATCACGCCCGGATCGACGTGAACGAACGACACCGTGGCCAGGTGCTGGCAGAGGATGAACACGAGCAGGGCCACGAGAATGGCCGCGTATTGGGTCATCAGGACCGCCTGGGCGGTAATGGCTAAAAGCAGGATCAAGCCGGCCACCATGCTGACCACGCCGATCAGATCGACCAGCACGGTCGAGGCGACGGTGGCCCGGGTCGAGCGATTCACGCGGTCCAACGCCTCGCAAAACTTCGCGGCGGCGAACTGCATCACGGCCAGCACCGGCACGGCGGCCAGGCCCATCAGGATGTACACGAATTGATTCACCTCGGCCTGGAAACTCACCGCCGCGCCGGCCACCAGGGCCAAGAGCATGGCGACGTACATGGCCCAGTGCCCGGCCAGGACGAACAAGCGGACGCTCGACTCGACGAACGCCTCGGACACCGTGGACTGGGCCAGCGCGAGGATCATTTCGACCGGGTGGCGCGACGCGGGCGCGATTTTTGCCCGGGCAACCTCCGCCCCGACGGCCGACGTGGTGGGCGGGGCGGGCGGCACGGCGCCGGGCGCGGCCTCGGGCGGCGATGGCGCGGTCGGGTGAAACAGCCCTTTGACCTGACCGGCGGCCGTCCAATCGGTCATGCCCTCGCGCCAGACGAGGTCGGCCGGCGTAAGCTGACCTCGCTCGGCGAGCCGCTTGAGCTCGACGGTCGAGATGGGCCCAAACCGCTGGTCCTCACTCGCGTAATACCACTGAATTTCGTTCATCGTCGGATCATCCGGATTACTCACCACGGAGGCACGGAGTTTTTTTGGAACCACAGATAAACACAGATAAACACAGATAGATTTCTTGATCTTCATCTGTGTTAATCTGTGTTCATCTGTGGTTCCATTTTTTTACGTCGAGCAGGCTCGACGGCTAACTGTCTCTGTGTCCGTGGCAAATAGGTCGCTTGCCCTGTCGCTTTACTATTATAGCCTCCGCCGGGCCGTGAAGCACTCGGGACGCGGCCCTTTCGTGTTTTTCGCGTCTTTCGTGGTTCCCGGTTAGAGCAGCCGGGCGAATTCGTCGCGCAGCGGAGGCATGGCGCCGGGCCGCCCGGCGACCAGGGCACCGACGCGGTTGGCCAGTTCGGCCTGACGGGCCAGGGGCCAGCCGCGCAGTTGTCCAACAATCCAGGCGGCGGTGAAGGCGTCGCCCGCCCCGACCGCGTCGGCCACTTCGACCGGGACGCCGGGGGCGTCGACCGTTTCGTCGGGCGAGACCAACAGGCAGCCGCGCTCGGCGCGGGTGATGCAGACCATGCGGACGCCGAAACGCCGCTGCAACTCGCGGGCAAACGCGACCGGCTCGGCCGAGTCGGTTTCCAACAGATCGGCCAGCACGACGACTTCATGCTCGTTGAGCTTCGCGGCGCGAGAGGCGGCCAGGGAGCGTTCGATCGTCGGGCGGTCGAACCACTGCTGGCGGAGATTCACGTCGCAGACGACGAGGCACGTTTTGTCGGTCAGGGCGAGCAGGCGGTGGATCGTTTCGCGCGACTCGGGCGAACGCTGGGCCAGCGTGCCGAAACAGACGGCCGCGGCCTGGGCGATGAGCCGTTGCCAATCGGCCGTCGGTTGCAGATGGTCCCAGGCGACGTTCTGGTGGATCATGTATTCAGGATGGTCGGCGCGGGTCGCGTCGACGGTCACGGTGCCGGTCGGATGGTCGGCGTCGCGCTGGATCCCTTGGGTGTCGAGGCCCTGCGCGGCGAGGAATTCGACCAGTTCGTCGCCCAGCGGGTCGCGGCCCACGCGAGAACAGACGACGCCGCGGCCGCCGAGCTGGCCGGCCTGGAACGCCACATTGGCCGGCGCGCCGCCGGGCCGACGGGAATCGGCAAAACAGTCCCAGAGCAGTTCGCCGAGGCCGATGACCAGCGGGGGTTGGTGGAGATTGGACATTGGACGGGATTTACAGGCAGGAAGGACAGAAGAGGGTTAGACAGGATTAACAAGATTCACAAGATTAGTTTTCGGAAATCCTGTTCATCTTGTCAATCCTGTCGGATCGTCGCCGGGTCGCGACCCGGCCTACGGCGATCGTCATTCCAATGAATATTCAAGGTCTTTTTCCGTGACGGGTTCGCCGCCATCGATTGTGAGCATGGCGGCCACCTTCTTATTGCTATCCGGCAGGAAATAGACGTAGCCGTCGGCGAACAGGGCCATCGCGCCGCCCGGGTGACGGCTCGATATGCCGGCGCCCGAGGACGGATTGACCTGCGTGGGCATCGGCGGCCAAGGCAGATCGCGCGGCGCCGTCCACGGGATGCCCGAGTCCTTTGTTTCCACGACCAGGATGGTCCACAGGTCGCCGTCGCGGATCTCCTCGCGCACCACGGCGCGGTCCGTGCGCCAGGCCGCGCGAGGGCCGACGACGGCCACGTAGTTCGTCTCGCCCAAATGGAAGCCGGCCGGCTGGTTCGGGCAGCGGTAGCACGGAGGCATTTCGTTGACAAGTATTTTGTTGTTCGGCCCGTCCCAGGGCTCGTCGAAGCGGTATTTTTTGTAGAGTTCTTCCTGGTCGAGAAACGGCAGGATCAACACTCGCCAACTATGCATGGGCCGGCCCTTCTTGTCGGCCACGTAGGCCGGCGGGAACGAGCCGTAGGCGTTGTGATAGGCGTGCAGCGCGATGCTCAACTGCTGGAGATTGTCCATGCACTCGATTCGCCGGGCCGTCTCGCGCTGGGCGGGCGTCGGAACTCGCGGCTCCAGGTAGAAACCGACCACGGCGACCGCGAAAAGGCAGGCGGTCGTCTTCCACGCCCCGCGAAACGCCGCCACGCCCATCAGGATCAAGAGCGTCAGCAGTGAACCGCGAACGCCAAAGAACACGATCAGCCCAATCGCCAACACCGCCACGGCCGCCGTGACAAGAGGCCGCCACCGCCGAAGCGAAAAACGCCCGGCCGGCGACGGATCGGGAGCAGAGGCAACAGAAACGTCGGTCATGGACAGGTTGGTGGGTGAGTGGGTTTTATAAGTCGGACAGGATTAACAAGATGGACAAGATCGGAATAGACGGGATTTACAGGATTCACAAGATTGAAAATGAAAAATCCTGTTCATCTTGTTAATCCTGTCGATTCTTGCGGCTGGGAAATGTATGGAGCGGGAAAGGTCAAACGGCCCTTTGCCGTGGATATTCTATTATAGGTCGTCTTCCGAGATGGTTTCGCCGCCGTCGATGGTCAGGAATTTGGCGATCGGCTTGGCGTCGTCGCCGAGACAGAACACGTGGCCATCGGCAAACAGGACATTGGCTCGGCCGGGATGATAGCTCGATATGCCGCGGGCCGAGGGTGGATTGATCTTTGCGGGCATCGGCGGGTATGCGAGATCACGGGGTTCCATCCAATTGATGCCCGAGTCTTTCATTTCGACAAGCAGAATGGTCGTCTTCGATCCGTCCGTGATTTCAGAAAGCTTTACGGGCCGGTCGTCGCGCCAGGCGGTGTGCGGACCGGTAACGGCAACGTAGCTGGTCTCGTAGGGATTGGAGCCGGAGGGCCGGCTTGCGCAGCGGAAAACCTCTGGCATCTTATCGTGCAACTTTCGATTGTTCGGCCCGTCCCAGGGCTCGTCGAAGCGATATTGGTTGTAGAGATCCTTTTGTTCGAGGAATGGCAGTATGAGGACTCGCCAACTGTGCATCGGCCGGCCGTGTTGGTCCGCGACATAGGCTGGCGGGAATGAGCCGTAGACGTTGTGATACTCGTGCAAGGCGAGACCCAGTTGTCTTAGGTTATTCAAGCACTGTGCTCTCCGTGCCGCTTCGCGACAAGAGCAAGGACAGAACGGCATTGCACAGGGTATAAACACGGTGAACACAAAGAGAAGAATCGCCGTGGTCCACGCCCGACGATACGCAGCGATGCCTGATAGAATCAAAAGCGAGAGAAGAAATCCTCCGAAACCAAGCCACACCATTAGCCCAAGCAGCAGCGCCACGACGGCTGTCACGACGAACAGTGACCGCAGAGTGAACTGAAAAGGCTGCTTGGCCGGTGGCGGATCGGGGGTGACGGGGGCGTTGGTCATGGACAACACACGTAGGCCGGGTCATGACCCGGCGACGCGAAACGGCAGGCCGGGCGCCGGGTCATGACCCGGCCTACGGTAGTTATTGTCGCCCCCCGCCGTCGCGATAGCAAGAGACCCGCCCTGCCAGTCTGCTCCGTGTCCTCCGTGACTCCGTGGTGAAGCAAAATTAGACAGGATTGACAAGATTGACAGGATGTTTCTTGAAAATCCTGTTCATCTTGTTAATCCTGTCCGATCGAACGCCTATGGTTTGCGGCCGAGGAACGTGTAGTAGGGGACCGGTAGGCGGAATTGGTAGGGGAAGCGGGTCGTGCCCTCGGTCAGGCGGATCGTCGTGAAGCGGCGTTCAAGGTACGGGATGTGGTCCGGCGACGGGAAGACGTTGTTCGTGGCGAAGTAGATCGGCCAGAACGACCGGGCCAGCCAGCCGTGACGCCGGCGGCACTCGGCCGGGTGTTTTCGAGAGACGTAGAAATCGACCACGCTGATCTGGCCGCCCGGCTTGAGGATGGCCCGGGCGTTTTCCAACGCGGCGAACCAGTCGGGCACCATGGTGAGCGAGTAGGAGAAGGTGACGACGTCGGCCGCGCCTTCGGCCGGGCGGAACGTGGTGACGTCGGCCTCGACCGTTTCGACGTTGGTCCAGCCGTGGCGCTCGGCCCGACGCCGGGCGACGGCCAGCATGGATCCG
This sequence comes from Thermoguttaceae bacterium, assembly GCA_035286785.1. Classification (GTDB taxonomy): domain Bacteria; phylum Planctomycetota; class Planctomycetia; order Pirellulales; family Thermoguttaceae; genus UBA11386. The sequence goes on from DATECS010000326.1 coordinate 13,317, forward strand.
GCCAGATCGACGACGTAGATTTTTTTGAGCCGTGCGATCGACGCGCCAAGGTATTCAAGGTTCGACGCCGTGCCCCCGCCCATGTCGACCCAAACGCCGTCGGCCGGCGCGTCGATCCGGCCGTAGACCTCATCGCGTCCTTTGAGCATCTTGCGGCGGAACTCGTCGTAGGCCTCGGCCTGGCCGCCGTAGAAATTTTCCATGCGCGAGCCGTGGTCGCTGCCGCGGATGGGGCGCATGGTGACTTGGTAGAGGGTTTTTAGGTCGGAGAGGAAAGACATGGGAAGTGTGAAGTGTGAAGTAGACGTAGGCCGGGTCGTGACCCGGCGAGAATTGGGTTGATGTTTCATAAGCCGGGTCATGACCATGACTACGGCGCCGGGTCGCGAGCCGGCCTATGGCTACTACAGCGCCGGGTCGTGACCCGGCCTACGGGGTTGCTACGGGGTTGCGGCGCTACCATACGCACATGAGGCCGACGTGGGCGCCGTGATACAGCACGCTGCCGTTGGTCAATACGGAGCCTGGTCCGGAAAGAAGGATGTCGGGATCGTCGCTGAAGTTGTTCGACGCCAAGGCCAGGCCGCTCACGTACAGGAGCTGGTAGCCGACGTCGAGCGTGACATGCCGGCTGAGGGAGATTTTTGTTGCGAACGTCGCATCCACGGCGGAGGCAATCGTGTTGCGTTCGGCGCGTTCTAGATGGGTACCCTGATAATCGTCATCACCGTCATGCACGAAGAGGGTCTCTTGGCTGGCGCTGTTGTTCATGAGGGCAAATTTGAGTTCGCCGTCGAGCCACCAGCCGCGGGTGACACGGATTTCGTACGTGCCGCCGATCTGCGCGCCGATCAGGGGGTTGGCGGTGTCGGTCGTGACGCTGGTCGAGGCGGCGCTGACCGTCAAACCTTCGGCGGGGACAATGGCGTCCCTTTCCGCATGGTAGAAGAACGCCTCGTCCACGTTCATGTAACGCACGCCGAGCAACAGCGAAGCCTGGAAGTACTCAGGAACCCGGACCATCCAATGCCGGAAGCTCCCTTCCAGATTATTGAGGCTCGACGAATAGCGGATTTCGGTAAGGTTGTTGCCGTCAAAAGGAATTTGCGAGGGGAAGGTCACCGGATCGACCCAAGCTCCGAATTCCGACAAGGGCGAGAAGAGGCTGCCTGGCAAGGTCATGAACGGTTGGAGGTCTCCAGCTTCCTCCGCGTATTTGTTCGCCGCCACAATGATCGGCGTGTTGTCGCGCACGACCGCGGTTCCTCGCCAATCGGCCATGTCAAAATACGCGACTTCCACCGCACTATTAGCGCCGAGCGTACGACCAAGCAGTAGGCGTCCGCCACCCTGAAAATGATCCAAGTTCGTGTCGTCCACCGTGAGGGCGTTGGAAAAGCTGGTGGTCCCGGACCAGAGATACCTCGCTCTCTCCTCTTCGGTGCGTTGGTCTTCGCCTTCCGTCGGCGGATCAACAAAGTTCGGGTTCTCCGCCTCGGTCCATTCTGCTTGAGCCAGGGCTGCGAAAGACCGATCGGAGGAGAACTCGCGTCGCAACGCCAGGGCATCGGCTTGGAAGTACCAGGCCGGTTGTCTCGGCGGAAGGCATCGGCAAAGGCGGTCGGAAGGCATGCTTTCGTCGGGGAGCGGCAACTCCATCTCTTCCGACGACGGTTCGGGAAGGACAGCCGTTTCGTTTTCTTCCGGCGACGGTTCGGGGGCGATAGCCGTTTCGTTGGGACGGTTCGCCTGATCCGGTCCCGCCGCGTATCCAGGCATGGCGCGGACCAAGACCATTGCCGCCAAGCCTATCGCCAGATAACGCATTTGCATCAGACGATCCTTGCTGCCACGTCACTCGAAAAGAACGTCACGATAAGTGCATAAAGTGCCCTGTAATACGCTTTCGTCATTTTCGCTGATCGGCATTATCGAAAAAATCGGCAAATGCGACGCATTCGCACTAGCCGGGCTTTTTGCACAATAATGCGTATATTGCCCATCTTGCCATGGACCCGCAGGACTTCATGACAGGACGTAGGCCGGGTTGTAACCCGGCATTTGAAGCTCAATTCATGCCGGGTCACGACCCGGCCTACGGGTTCAATGCCGGGTCGCGACCCGGCCTACGGGGGGCGGTCTGCGACTTGGCCTACTCCGGTTGGTCCCAGCCGGGACATGGATTGTCGCCACCCCAATCGATGGAGTACTCACCCATCCGCACAAAGCGATGGAAGCTCGACCAAGGGTAGTCGCGAACACGGGGAACCAAGCCGTGCTTCACGGGGTTCCAGTGAATATAGTCCACGCACCGTTTCAGATCGTCTTCATCGCGGCACGTGTGCTCCCAAAAACGAGGCTGCCAAACGCCTCTGCTTTCATGGTGACGCTGTTCGCTGGTAGGCGTTGACTCCCGCCCACCACCGGCCAGATAGTTTTTCGTGAATCGCGATTTGATCAGACGCCAACGCGTGGAAAAATCGTTATCGCCTGTCGGAAGCGTCCAAACACAATGGAGATGTTCGGGCAACAGGACAATCGCAATCAGGTCAAACGCCCGATCATGACGGATCTCATTCATTGCCTCGCGCAGACAACGTCGTCCCAAGGGCGATGCCAGTATCTTCCGCCGGCGGTGTGTCACGACGGTGAAGAAGTAGGTTCCTCCAGCGACGTAGTTGCGTCGATAGTCCCCCATTTCTGCCCTTCGTGTTTGTTCGTAATAGTAGTAGGCCGGGTTGCAACCTTGTCTTTACCCACAAATACCCACATCTTCACAAACCAAATATCAAAAACTCTCGGGAAAACGAGCATTCCTTGAGCCCCACCCACACAGGTGCATTGCAGTGGTGCTCGGGGTGCTAATCAACCACGATACCGAAAT
>DATECS010000327.1:0-4052 GCA_035286785.1 Thermoguttaceae bacterium
CACGATCGGCGGCTAGTTGGCCGGAGTGACTGTTTCGCGCGGCGCGCGCGCGGCGGCGGCCACCTCGCGCTGGAGTTCCTTGACCGGCCCGTCGGTCAGGTGCTTCTTGAGCAGCGCCCGGGTCTCGGCGAAGAGTTCCTCGACCTTTTTCTTCGTCCATGCGTCCTCGACGGAAATTTTGTCTTCCTGATTGCCGAGGTCGCGCAGCATGGTTTCCTGCGTCGGCATGGCTTGCAGCTCCTCGACCAGCTTGCTTGCCTTGTCGAATTCGCCGTTGTCGAGGAAGGTCTTGGCGCGGGCGATCAGAATCTTTTGCCGCGTGGCCAGATCGATGAGATTGTATTGCATGGCCGTGTTGAATCCCTCGGCCTCCAGACGTTGATCGTCGTCGCGGATTTCGGCCGTCAGCTCGGGCTCCAGGCCGGGCACCACCGGCAATCGGGCCAAAAGGGCCTTGCCGCTTTTGACCAACAACAGCCGCATCGGATGGCGGCCGGGCCCCACCTCGATGCCGCCGTCGATGCCGGTCCGGCCCAGGTACGTCGTTTCCTTCGAGCCGATCTTCTGATCGTAGATGGGATATCCGGCCAGACGCGGCTTGGGCTCGACCCGGCCGGTGAAGACGACCCGGGTCGCGTGGCCGTGCGGGCGAACGGCCAGCGCGAGCGCCTCGACGCGGCCCCGCCGCCGGCCGCTCATCGGCGAGAGCATGGCCGAATGGATCGTGGCGCGGAAGACCTTCGCGTCGCACTGATCGACGACGAAAAACGTCCACGGCACCACGCCTCGCTTGAGCAGCTTGCCTTCCCGATCGCTGAATCGCATAATGGGCTGGAAAACGTCGCCCGGCCGGACGCCGCGAAGCGACGGGTCGCGCATCGGCAACTGCCCCGCCCGCAATCGCATGGTGACTTCCTTGCTCGTCGACGTGGCAATCTGGGCCAGCGGCGTGAAAATGTCGATCATCGCCCCAAACGCCGTATCGCGCAGCTTGGCCGTTTGCCAGACGGTCCGACGCAGGATCGGACCGAACGTCTCCGTGCGGACGTCCAATTCCCGCGCGACCACTGCGCAGCCCGACGCCTCGGGCACAACCGCCAGCAGAAAAACCTTGTCGAATTCGGTCGTGTCCTCGGGCAGATCCTTGACGCCCACCGCAGCCAGGTCCGCCGTCATCCGGTGGCTTAGTACGGGCCCCGGTTCGAACGATTGGACGTCCCATTGCGCGCCAACGACCGTTTCGGCTCGCTGGACCAGGCCCTGGCGCAACTTGGCCGCCAGCGACGGGTTCAGCGTGGCCGTGGGCGACAGGGCCACGATCAGTCGAATGCGGTACGGCGTGAGTTCCCAGACCGACTGGGCCGAGACCCGCCCGCCCAACGCCGAGACCATCAGCGCGCCCAGCAGCCCGAAGAGCGCCACGCGGCGAAGAAGAATGGCGGGAATTCTTAATAAGCGGAAACGGGTCATGACCATGTGAGGCTATTTGGAAGTTCGCGTCCGGAAAATAATCCGTGCCGCGCTCCGTGAGGGAGCGGTTTTTTATGTTTCCGGGCCGCAACCGCTCCCTAACGGTCGCGGCTCGGTTTTGTCTATTTCTCTTTCTCTTCGGGGGTCGTCAACTCCCAGCTTTCGACGTTTTCATAAAGCGACACGGGACGGCTGCCCACTCCCTTGAGGCTCGCGTGGTACGCAAAGTGATCGACGAGCTGCCACAACGGAAGGACGGCGACGTCGTCGTGGGCGATGCGATGAATCTGGTGCAAGAGCGGCCGCACCTGCTGCCAGTCGGTCGCCCGGCGAAGCTGACGCAACACGAGGCTCATGTACGCCCCCGCGTCGCCCGTCAGCCCCTCGGCCCCGAGCAACTCGGGCGAATCGACCACGGGCTCCCACATGGGCAACTCCGCGTAGAGCAAATCGACGTCCTCGGGCATGCGTTCCACCGGCCCGGGCGGCAGCTCCCGAAGCGTGATTTCAATGCCCACGATTTGGAGTTGTTCCTTGATCTTCTGGCAGGCGACCCGGGCGATTTCGTGGGCCGGATGGGCCAAGGTCAGCCGTGCGATGATCCGACGGTCGTCCTTGCCGGCCTTTTGCGCCGCGGGTTTTTCCGTCGCGGCCTTGTCGGCGGCCGGATCCTCGGACTGCTCGGATTCTTTCTTTTGCTTGGCCTTCTCGATCTCTTTGGCCGCGGTCGTCTCGGCCACGTAAGTGGCGAGCATGACGGCCAGGCCCGGCTCGTAGGGATACGGCTCGACGTTTCCGTCATAGGCGTACCCCAGCGGGTCGTCGTAGGACGTGCCCTGGGGAAACGGCCCGCTGATCACCGCGCAGCCTTCGACCACGTTGTCGCCCAACAAATGGGTAAGGATCGCGCGGCGGTGGATTCCGTAGAGGATCGCCCGGCGGAAAACGCATTCCTTCATCAGCGGTCTTTTCCGATTGGGAATCAGGCAATGCACCAGCGGCGCGGCGTAAGGCTCGACCACCACGTCCTTCAGCGAGCGGAATTCGCCCAGCGTCCACGGACACAGCCGGTCGATCACCTGGATCTGGCCGTCGCGCAGCAGGCGGATCGCCTGGGCCTGGCTTTGCCGATCGCCGGCCACGCGCCACTCGACGACCTCGCGCGGCTGCGACGGCGCGGCGGCGAAGTACCGCGAATTGGCGACGTAGATGGTCTCTTCGTCGCCCCGCTGGTCGATCAGATAGGGCCCGTTGGGCGGCGCCGATGGCGGCGCCACGCCCGCCGCGCTATAAGGCCGCGGGGCCGTCTGCAACAAGGCGTCCGGCCGCACGTGGGGACGTCGCATCTCGACCTCGACCCGATAAACCTCGCGCACCGCCACGCCGGCGAACAGCTCGTTCCACGCGGGCCGATACTGATCGCTGGACGGCTCGGCCATCGCCAGCAATTGCCGCGCGACGTCGGTCCCGCCGAGCGTGGCGTCGCCTTGGGCCCAGCGCAGACCCGGCCGGACCTGAATGACGATGCGATTCGCAAGCGGCTCGATTTCGATCTGGCCGAGGGGGCACCGGTAGTCGCCGCCTTCCGAGCCCGGCCCGAAGAACTCGGTGAGCGTGCGATAGACCAACCGGCTGCCGCGCCGCGCGGCCCAGTCCTGGCGATGACGCGGATCGACGTCGGCCGTCGGCGAATTCACGCCGACGATGACCCGCGGATAGCGGCGGTGAAGCAGCTCAAGCACCGATTTCGCGCCGGGTAGATCGGGCCAAAGAAGCACGACCTGCTGCATGGCTCGATCGGCTTCGCGGAACGCGCCGCGATCGACGGCCCGGCGGGCTTCTTCCAGTCGCCGGCCGGCGCGGCGTTGAAGGTCCGATTCCCATTTGGCGACCGTGGGATGGCCGGGAAATCGGGTGCGCAAATTGTCGAGCAGGGACCGGGCGCCGGCGTAGTTGCCCGACGCGTCGTAGTCCGCCAGCAGTTTCTCTCCGGTCACGCCCAGCGCGTTGGGCAATTTATCGTACTTCGGATTGTGATCGTGGAGATTGTAGAGAATCGCCAGCGCGCCGAAATAGTCGCCTTTTTGATTCTGGACGCCCGCCTCGCGGTAGAGATAGTCTTCAACCGCTTCGCGGAGGCCGGGCAGTTCTCGGTCTTTCTTTTCGAGCCACAGGAAGTAATCGTAGGCGACCTCGCGATTGCCGGCCCGAACCAGTCCGATCGCCTTGGCGAGGACCAATTCCTCGAAGAGTACGATCTTTTCGACGGCCGACCACTTCACTTCGTACTTCTTTTCCGGCTCGTCCCAAAGGACGATTTTCAGGATCTGGTTGGGCCGGGGGTACTTCGGCCGGCGGCGGCCCGGCAGATCGAGCGGCGCGACCTTCAGCGGCGGCTCGTCCTTGGCCTTCTTCATCGTGATCAGGTCGTAGGGATCCTGCTCGTAGAGCGGCGTCTCGGTTTGCGCCGGTTCCGAGGCGGCGGGTTCCGTCGCGGCCGGTTCTTGCGCCACGGCTCGCGGAACGGCGCACAACCAGACGCCGGCCAACGCCACGATCAGCGCGAAGGCCAAGCTGAACGA
>DATECS010000328.1:0-9602 GCA_035286785.1 Thermoguttaceae bacterium
GTCGCGGCTCGGTTTTTTCGTGGAACCCGAGTTTTCGGCCAGCCTCTCAAAAAAAGGACATCCCACCAATTCTCTTGCCGCTTAAAACGAATATCATACCATTCTGGGAAAAATCAGTATGTCCCCCTTTTTTCAGATCCACGCATGAGCCAGCCTTTTGAAGCCGTTCCGATTGCCGACAAGGTTTACTGGGTCGGAGCGATCGACTGGGAAATCCGCAACTTCCACGGCTACCTGACCAGCCGCGGCACGACGTACAACGCTTTTCTCGTCCTGGCCGACAAACCGGTCCTGATCGACACCGTCAAGGAACCGTTCTGCGACGAAATGCTCGCGAGGATCGCCTCGGTCGTCGAGCCCGCGAAGATCGAATACCTTGTTTCGAACCATTCGGAACTGGACCACACGGGCTGCCTGCCGCGGACGCTCGAAATGATCCGGCCGGCGAAGATTTTCGCGTCGCGGATGGGTCAGAAGGCCCTGGCCGCCCATTTTCATTTTGACCCGGCGACGGTCACGGTGGTCGGCGACGGCGACCGGTTGGACTTGGGCGACATGTCGTTGGCCTTCGTCGAAACGCGCATGTGCCACTGGCCAGACAGCATGGTCAGCTACCTGGCCGAGCGAGAAATTCTTTTCAGCCAGGACGCCTTTGGAATGCACCTGGCGGGCTACGAACGTTTCGCCGACCAGGTGGACCCGGGCATTCTCGCCTATGAGTCGGCCAAGTACTACGCGAACATTTTGCTGAACCTTTCGCCGTTCATCGACAAGGCGCTCGGCAAGATGGCCGAGTTGAATCTGCCGATGAAAATGCTGGTTCCCGATCACGGTCCCCTCTGGCGCACCGCCGAGCAGATCCAAGAGATCGTGGGAAACTACGCCCGCTGGTCGGCCCAGAAACCCACGCGCAAGGCCGTGGTGCTCTACGACTCGATGTGGGACAGCACGGCCCAAATGGCCCGGGCGATCGGCGACGGCCTGTCGGCCGGCGGGCTGCGGGTCGAGTTGCTGAACATGCACATCTGCCACCGCAGCGACGCCATGACCCAACTGCTCGACGCGGGCGCGCTGGTCGTCGGCTCGGCAACGTTGAACAACAACCTGTTGCCCACGATGGCCGACGTGATGACCTACGTGAAGGGCCTGAAACCGCGCAATCTGGTGGCCGCCGCGTTCGGCTCCTACGGCTGGTCGGGCGAGGCGCCCAAGCAGTTGCACGCGATGCTCGCCGACCTCGGCGCGAACGTCATCGCCGAGCCGCTGCGAGTTAATTACGTGCCGGACGCGGAAGCGCTGAACAAATGCCGCGAGTTGGGGCTAAAGGTGGCCGCGGCGACAGGGTGAGAAAGGGGGGAAGGGGGGCTTGACAATGTGGCTGGGATGTGTCTAAATGGTGTGCATCGCGCTAACGCTAAAAATAGCGGTTCTTCCGTATCAGCGTTGAGGCAATGTTGATGTCTCGTGGCCGCCTGGTTTCTGGGGTGGTTTTCTTTTGGGGTGGGGGAGGCTTTCCATGTCCGGCGAGTGCGCCGCTTTTGGCCGCGCGTTCCATTGCGTGCCACGGTCCAGAGTCCTCGTCGAATAAAAGCAACACCCGAATTCGATCCTGAGGAGTATCGCCGATGAAATCCAACCGTTTGCCCAATCTCCTTGTGTTCGCGGTTTGCGCCGTTATGTTTGCGCCCGGCGCGGCGCGAGCGGTCACCTACGGCGTCACCGACCTGACTCCCTACGCCGACGGCGTGGGAACCCTCATTTCAGCCCACGTCATTAGCCCCGACGGACAATACATCGCCGGCAACGTCAATGTCGGCGGAAAGTATCATGCTTTTCGCTACCACGTCGGCGATGCGGCAATCTCGGACGTCAACTACGGGCAACAGAGCTATGCAACGGGCGTCAACAACAGTGGGCAGGTTGCAGGCAGCTATAACGACGGCGACGTTGGCCCTAACAACGACCATCTCTTCATCAACACCCCCGGCAGCGGAACAACCCTTCCGCCCGCCTATTACCCCCTGCAGGATATTTCTCACGCCAACAGCATCAACGCCGACGGCCACGTGGCTGGAACGAGCCTCTACCAGGACAATCAGGGCGTGTGGTGCTCGTACCTGATGTATTACGACGGCACGACGGTTCGCAACGCCGCCCCAGGAGTGTCCAACAAGTACGGCCATGACATCGATTACTACGACATCAACGACAGCTCTTCAATCGTCGCCCACGTCGGGTGGGGCGACGGCACGTCGAGCGGACTGCTCAACAGCGACGACGGCCTAGGCGGTCGTGTAACCACCTACCCCGCATTCAACCCGTCCGGCGCCGGCACCAACGCCTTGGGGATCAACAACAGCGGCCAGATAATCAGTGTCGGCTGGCCCGCCTTGGACGACGACCGCATGCACGTGTTTCTCTGGGAGCCGAATTTCAGTTCGGTTCAGGACGTGGGCAGGCCCGCCGGCGCCGACGCGAATCCCGTGGCCATCAACGACAATGGCTGGATCGTCGGCAACGCCATGGGCGGCAGTGCCGGGTGGACCTTCTTGGCGATGGACGAAGGCAGCGGTTACGTTTTCCACGACCTCGACGACTTGTTGACGCCGAGCGATCAGGCCTACTGGAAAATCACCTCGATTCAAGGGCTGTCGGAAACAGGTCACATCATCGCCACGGCGACGCATGATTTCGAATTCGAACATCCGGTGCTCTTGACGCCGGTCCCCGAGCCGGGCACGCTTGCCCTGCTGCTCAGCGCCGCAGGGTTCCTTATCGCCGCGAGAAAAAGGGGACATTCTACTTTTTCTCTTGTGACCTGAGTGGAATGTCATGACCTTGCGGGAGAAAAAGTAGAATGTCCCCTTTTTCCCTGCTTGCGGGTTGAGTACGACGTGGTAAAATCCGGCCATGCCTAGAACCGCACGAGCTTCGGTCGGTGGAATGTGTTACCACGTGATCAACCGTGGTAACGGCCGGGTCGAGGTTTTTCGAAAAGGCCCCGACTATGCGGCCTTCTTGAAGTTGCTTGGCGACGCAAGCGAACGCGTGCCGATGCGTCTACTGGCCTATTGCCTCCTGCCCAACCATTTTCATTTGGTCGTTTGGCCCCACGGCGACGGTGATTTGGGGCGCTGGATGCAGTGGCTTCTCACATCGCACGTGCGGCGCTATCACCGGCATTACGAGTCCAGCGGCCACGTGTGGCAAGGACGATTCAAGGCGTTCCCCATCGAAGACGATGACCACCTGCTGACCGTCATGCGTTACGTCGAGCGGAACCCCGTGCGGGCAAAGGCCATTCCCGTGCGCAAAGCCGAGTGTTGGCCGTGGTCGTCGATCGGACGAACGCCAACGAACGTCGAACGGCCGGCGCTCGACCCCGGGCCGGTTGCACGACCGAAAGATTGGCTCGATTGGGTGAATGAACCCCAGACGGAGGTGGAGCTGGAGGCATTGCGCGAGAGCATCAGCCGAGACCGGCCGTTTGGCTCCGAGTCGTGGCAACGACGGACGGCCAAGGACTTGGGGCTTGAAGCGTCCTTGCGGCCACGCGGACGGCCAAGGAAGCGGACCTGAAAAAGGGGACATTCTACTTTTTCACCTCTCGACGCTATGCCTTCCGCTTTAGCCGAAAGCGAAAAAGTAGAATGTCCCCTTTTTCACCCCACGTATGTCATGACACGCACATTTATCCTTGCCAGCGGTATCGTCTTGATCCTCCTTGTATCCTGTGCCTCTGTGTACTATTTCGGCCGAACTATCACACATAGCGCACGGCAAATGAGCCCAACAGATATGCGGGCACTGGGAATCCCGGACAACGCATATCCCCACGAAAAACCGAAGATAATGGTTGTCACGAGGAACTACACTCCGTTCCGCATGATGGTGGCCTTTGTGCTTCCTGCGTTCCCCCTTGCAGTGATTTTCCTGCTTATAGATCGGGAACTGAGGGAAATGTCGCGAAAAATGAACAAATAATCTCGCAAGTCCCGTAGGCACGGAGTGCCTTGACCTACTAAACTAAACTGGATTTGGCGTAGTGTGGAGAAGAAGTCGATGAATCGGGTTTCACTGATTACTCTGGTGGTTCAAAGCTTGTTGCTTGGCGTCTCGCTCGGCTGCCATCGCGATCCAGAGGACGTGGCCGCCGCCAAGTTCGAGAGGCTTGGAAGGATCGTGCGCGGCGAAATCGAATTCCCGTCACCGCCCGATGTTGTAATTCTCGTGGACGTATCACAACGGATCGTGAATGGCGAACGCCTGGCACCGCTACGAGATCTTCCTTATCTACAGGAATTGGAGCTGCAAGGGTCGACTCTTACGGATGCGGAAATGAAGTACCTGGAGGGCCTGAAGGAGCTTAGGAAGCTTCATATCAGCTTCACCAGAGTCACCGACGCCGGGCTGAAGCACTTAAGCGGTCTCACTCAGCTTGAGGTGCTGTCGCTTACTCAGTGCAAAGGTGTGACGGATGCAGGATTGGAACACCTCGCAGGTCTGAAACAACTGAGGGACTTACAACTGAATGGTACAGGTGTCACGGACGCCGGACTGCATCATCTCAAGGGATTGTCGCACCTAAAGTGGTTGACCCTGGACAGTGACGGCAAAGTGACCGAGTCCGGCATTATTGAGTTACAGAAAGCAATACCCGACCTGAGGTTATCCTACTGGTGACGAGAGAAAAGTAGAATGTCCCCTTTCTCACTCCCAGGAGAATGTCCGATGGATAGCTTATCAATGAACGAGCAAAGCGGCTCGAATTCGCGTCGGGCTCATTCGCTTGTCAGAGCTAGCAGGAGCTTCGCGGTAGTATCCCTCGTTATTGGACTTGTAGCAATGTTGTTGCTCGCAGTCGTGGCGATCAGCTTTGTGACAGGTGATGTTGTTAAAGCCGTCGTGGTTGGCCACCGTCAGACGGGAACCGGTCGCCACCGATATAGCGTTCCCATGGTTGAGTTCTCGGATCCCAGGAACAACACAAGAATACAGAAGACGGTTGTCGCTGTTTTTGGCAACAGAAAGTACCCGAAAGGGGAGATCGTCAAGTGTGTCTATTGTCCATGGATTTCCCAAGACGTGTTTCTCTATACTTTTATGGACACATGGGCGCTGCCACTGGTGGCCGCGATTTCCGCTATCTTAATTTACGCGTTATCGAGAGTTCTCTTGCGATTCGCAAGAAATATCGCAGACCAACACGCGCAGTCCGATATTGCGTTAACATCGGGCAGGCCATCGGAGATGGGGTGAGAAAAAGGGGGTGAGAAAAAGGGGACATTCTACTTTTTCGCCCCCCGATGCCAAGTCTTCCGCTTCAGCCGAAAGCGAAAAAGTAGAATGTCCCCTTTTTCAAAACTCCGTGTCGATGTCGGCCCGGGTGAGGTACCAGTTGCCGACGTCCAGGAGTTTGTAGCGGGGGATGCCCAGGCGGACCGCGTCGCTGTGGATCATGATTTTCCATGACGACGGGCGGCGGCGGAAGCCGAAGCGGGCAAGCCGTCGGGCGACCGTGCCGGCGCCGGAGAAAATGGTGACGATCGCCTTGGCTCGCTGGACCCGCATGAGTTTGATGAACTCGGCCAGCACGGCATTGGCCACGTGGTCGTCGGCGTGGAGAAAATCGGCCACGTAGGCCACGTCGTCGCGCACCGTGTAGACCAGGTAGGCCAGCAGGCGGTCGCTCCGGTCGCTCAGGCACAACGTCCGATAGACCGCGCCCGGCGCGTCGCGGAAACGCCAGTTGAGATAGTCGGCCGTTCGTTGGCCGATGATCGGAAACTGGTGCGCGGCCCGTTGCCAGAGCTGGTCGAACCGCTCGTCGAACGTGTCGGTGATCTCCACGCGATGCTCGGCCCGGCGATGGTAACGCGACTCGGGCCAGCGGAGCCACAGGGCCGCGTCGAGCGTGCCGGCGGCAATTTTGGCAAGCGTCCGGCTCGGCAGGCGGTCCTCGACGTATCCAAAAGTGCGCAGCGCCCTGGCCCAGCGAGTCACCGGCCCCACCACCTCGTAGCCCGAGCGACGCGCGACGGCCTCGCTCTGAGGATTGGGCAGACCGTAGACGAGGCTCAAGCGTCCTTGGTTCACGTTTTCGGCCACCGCCCGTTGCAGACGCAAGGCAAGCTGGCCGATCCGATAGCGACGGTCGACGTTCAGGTCGATCGCCTGGCCGCACGGGTGATCTTCGCCCAACAGGTTCATGTGCCGGTCCATCAGGCCGATCGAGCCGACCACCTCTTGATTTTCATTTCGGGCGATCCAACTCCGCGTGCGTCCGCTCGCATAGAGCCAGTCGTAGCGCGACGCGGTGGCGTCGGGCAGATTGCGCTGCCACAGGGCTAGCATCGCTTGGCGATCGGCCTCGACGTCCGACGGGACGACGACCGGGCCGGAGGGCGTTTTGGTTTTTTCTTCAAGCGTCTGAGGAGATGGCGTGTTCATGATTCAGTTCCCATTGAAAAAGGGGACATTCTACTTTTTCGCAAAGTCGAATGGCTCCTTTGAAGATTTCAGTCGTTACAAGTTTCGGACAATCCGTAGGCCGGGTCGCGACCCGGCAAGGTTCTTGCTCGTGACTATCTGTCGCCGGGTCACGACCCGGCCTACGGTGATTCTTTGCGGTTTGTCATCTTGAAAAAGTAGAATGTCCCCTTTTTCATTCAACCAGCATCGGGCCGGCATGAAGGTACTCGGCCACGCGGCGTTTGGCGTCGATGTCGCGATAGACCCATTCGACTTGCTTTTCGGTGAGGCCCGTGGCCGCGGCGACCAGGGCCGGTTCGACGCCGTGGTTCTTGCCGAACAGGCAGGCGTCCAGCTTGTCGTAGGAGAGCGAAAAATAAAACTCCTCCTGCGACTGCGGCAGTGAGTAGGTGTCGGTCGTCGGCGGGCGGCGGCGGATTGCCTCGGGCACGCCGAGGTGCTCGGCCAGTTGATAGACTTGCGTTTTATAGAGATGGGCGATCGGCTTGAAGTCGGCCGAGCCGTCGCCGTTTTTCACGAAGAAGCCCTGGTCGTATTCCAACCGGTTGGGCGTGCCGACCACGGCGTAGTGGAGCCGATCGGCGTGGTAGTATTCGAGCATCTTGCGAGTGCGCTGCTTGAAATTCGTCGCGGCGACAATCGTCTGATAGGCGGCCAACGGCAGCCGGCGGCGGAACGTTTGGCCGTCGGGCGATTGGGCCACCACCGACGACACGCGATAGGGACTGCCGTCGAGCACGTCGGGCAGCACGATCTTGAATCGCCAGCCGGGCCCATACTCGGGAAACACGCTTTGCAGGGCCTCGTCGCGCCGCCGATAGCAGCCGACCGCGTCGAGCGTCTCGGTGATGTCTTCCAACACCGTCTCGATGCCGAGGCTCTCGGCCACCATGCGCGACAGTTCGAGCGTGTCGCCGGCCGAATCGCGCTCGGGCATCATGACGCCCAACACCCGGTCCGGCCCGAACGCCCGGACGCACAGCGCGGCGGCCGTGCTGCTGTCGATTCCGCCCGAGAGGCCCACCACCGCGCCCTTGCGTCGGAGCCGTTCGAGCACCTGATGGCGGACGGCGTGGGTAATCTGATCGGTCGCCGCTTCGGCGTCGAGCACGAGTGCGTCGAGATCAAAACCGGCGAGCGTATTATGCATGGTCATGACAATTCTCTATTCAAAAATTAAAAACTATTCCGAGCCGCGACCGTGAGGGAGCGGTTGCATGTCTCACGAGCTACAACCGCTCCCTCACGGTCGCGGCTCGGTATTCTTGATAAACTCCGTGATTATCATGTCCCGTTCGACACGGGCACCTCGCGCAGTTCTCGTTTGAGTATCTTTCCGTTGTCCGATTTGGGCAGTTCCTCGCGGAATTCGATTTCCCGAGGCACCATGTAGTCTTCGAGATGCTCGGCGCAGTGACGCAGCAACGCCTGCTTGTCGGTTTCTTCGTCGGTCTCCTGGCTGGTTTCGTCGTCGGGCCGAAGCACGACGAACGCCTTGACCGCCTCGCCCCACACGTCGTCTCTCACGCCGATCACGGCCGCCTCGGCGACGCTCGGATGGCGGTAGAGCACGTCCTCGACCTCGCGCGGGCTGACCTTTTCGCCGCGGCACTTGATCACGTCGTCCTTCCGCGCAACAAAGTACAGATAGCCCTCCTCGTCGATGCGGAACAAGTCGCCCGTCCAGAGCACGGGCCGGTCGTCGTCGAACGGGCCGGGACGCAGCGTCGCGGCGGTCGCCTCGGGCATTTCCCAATAACCTTTCATCACGTGCGAGCCGCGAATGACCAGCTCGCCCGTCTCGCCGGGCTCGACACGCTCGCCGTGTTCGTCCACCACGGCCACTTCCTGATTGGGCATCCCACGGCCGACCGACGTGGGCCGCTGGTCGAGTTGGTCGGGCGGAAGGTAGGCGGCCCGGGCGCATTCGGTCTGGCCGTACATTACGAAAATCTTGGCCCCCGGCGCGACGTAGCGCAGTCCCTCGAGATGCTCGATCGGCAGGGCCGCGCCGGCGCTGGTGATGTAGCGGAGGCTCGACAGATCGTATTTCTCCAGATCGAGCTGCAGCAGCAGAGCGGCCATCGTCGGCACCAGCGGCAGGCCGGTGGCCCGTTCTTGGACAAGCTTGGCCAGCACCGCGTGGGGATAGGCCAGCGACTGTTCAAGCACCACCGTGCCGCCAAACTTCGCGGCCATCAGCGGCTGATACAGCCCGTAGCTGAACGACAGCGGCAGCAGGTTGAAGAGGACGTCGTCCTCGGTGTTTTCGAGGTACGTGGTGATCGACTCGGCGGCCGAGATCATGTTGCGGTGCGTGACCATCACGCCCTTGGGCTCGCCGCTGGAGCCGGACGTGTAGAGCAACGCGGCCAGATCCAGATCGATCGTCGGAGTCGTGGGCGGAGTGACGTCGGCGGCGTGGCGAGTCAGCAGCATCTCCATCGACCACGTTTGCCGGCCGGCCGGTTCGGTCGCGACGCCGCGTCCCACGGTGACGACCGAGCGGAGGTGTTCGCGCTGGGCCAGCGTGGGCCCCAGAGCGTCAAGCCGCCGGGCCTGGACGATCACGGCCGCCGCGCCGCTGTTGTCCAACAAATACGCCAGCTTCGTGGCCTTCGTCGTCGGGTTGACCATGACGAACACGCCGGCCGCCTTCAACACGGCGAACAGCGACACAATCGTCTCGATCTCGTTGCCCAGGTGGATGACGACCCGATCGCCGCGGCGCACGCCCAGCGATTGCAGCGCATGGGCCAACTGGTTGGCCTGGCGATCCAACTCGGCGTAGGTCATCCTGCGCCCGCCCTGGACCAACGCGGTTTTGTCGGGCAGTTTCAATGCGGTCTGTTCGAGGAAATTATGGAGCAGCACGAAACAGGTTTCCTGTTGTTGAGATCGTATCAACGGCAACGTAGGCCGGGTTATAACCCGGCGACAATGACGGGAATGGGCAAAATGCCGGGTCTCGACCTTGTCTTTACCCACATTTTTTGGCTGCCAGAATCGCAAAAATCTGCGGAAAAATAGGGATTTCGGTATCGTGGTTGATTAGCACCCCGAGCACCACTGCAATGCACCTGTGTGGGTGGGGCTCAAGGAATGCTCGT
>DATECS010000329.1:0-11243 GCA_035286785.1 Thermoguttaceae bacterium
CGAAACCTGCCGGCAACAGCGCCGCAACGCCTTTGCCTTCATCACCGCCGCCGTCGAATCGCATCTCGCCCATCAATCGGCCCCTTCACTGCTCCCCAGGGTGTGAACGGTTACCCATTCGGCTATATCAACGTGTAAAACACCACGAAGTACATGTTAACGCCACTGTCTATCAATCTCCGTGGCTGTCCCCACGCATTTCTGTTATCGGCTGTATGTTCGGCCTCCACCCTCGTGAGGCTGGTCGAGAAGAATCACTGCTCATCCGGGTACTCACAGGAATCAAGAACTATATATACTACGAGGATGACATCGACGTCAGAGTTGAGACAGAAGAATGTCAATAAAAACACTGATATTTAGCTCTCTTAGGATACTCATGGGAGACTTGGCGATGAGAAACCACTGGATATTTGCGATTTTGGTATGCGGCCAGTTTACGAACGTATCGCGTCAAGGTGCGGCAACAATTGAAAAAAGTATTCCTGGTGTGTACGTTGCACATGGCCCATGGGGGATACCAATTGATGAGCACAACAGGAAGTACGGTAGTCATTCCAGTTCTTTTAAACGGAAGCGTGAACAATAATGTCCTGGAGTCTCTTGAACTCCCGCCGCCGGTCTGTTTAACTGCAACCCCGATCCACCCAGGCTACCATTCCCAGACCCACGCGCCCATCTCCCATGCGCTCCCTCTGCCAACGGACTACGAACAACGCACCACACCCTCTCAACCGCCAGGGTTTTTGCACCACGACCCAACAATAGAGCCGTTTTTCAACAACAGGCCACCTGGTCGGCGCCCGCGAAATAAGCAGGTCTGTCCCCTCGGCGGAAGATTACTCCGCGGTCTTCAACTCCCAGGCACAGGCGTCCTGACAGGTCTTTTCACCGGTGCGGCCGACGGCCTTCAGCATGTTGTCGCCTTCCGCGAGCTTGACGCCTTTCCATCGGAAAATGTGGTCGTCGCTCGTTTTCTTTCCCAAGGACTGGCCGTTGACAAATAGCTCGACGTCGGTGCAGTTGGAGTAGACCTTGACCTCCGTGGTGGGTTTCTTCCGTGGCGTAAAGCGCCGGCTGGTGATGTACACCATCGGTTCCTCGGTCCAGTTGCACTGGTACCAATAGAAGGCGTCCTTCTTGATTTTCCGGTCGCGGGTGACGAGACCCTTGTCGTTGATTCCGGGATTGCTTCCTTCGCGGCGGCCGTCGGACGCGAAATCGGCGGTCGCCCAGATCGTGATGCACCACGTGAAAGGCCGGGATTTGAAATGCTTCCAGTGGATTTCGTGGAAGTCGGCCTGGTACTCTTCCGGATGCCACTTCGACAGCACGGTCTTGGGGCGGGGTGGGTTTTCCTCGTGGTGCAGGACGTTTGCTCCGGCGCCGTATTCGCTGATGCCCAGGCAACGGAAGGGATATTTTTTTTGCGTATGGTCCAGGAACGCCGCAAGGCCTTTGGCCTCTTTTCCGTCGTAGTACCAGCCGTAATACTTGTTCCAACAAATCACGTCCGGAATCCACTGGGTGGGGATATCCCAGCTATTGGCCGCCGTCGTCGGGCGCACCGGGTCTTCCGCATGGGCCAAACGATGCAAGTCGCTGACGAGCGCCGACGGATCGGGCTTGGGCCGCAGTTCGTTGTACAGCCCCCAGAAGCAAACCGAAGGGTGATTGTAATTCTGGCGAATAAGCTCCTGGAGCTGCCGGCGGCAATTCCGGGTAAAGGCCTTGGTGGGCTGGATGTCATTGACCAGGGGAATCTCCGTCCATGTCACAATTCCAGCGCGATCGGTCAAATCGTAAATGTGCTCGGCATGTTGATAGTGCGACAGACGCAACCAGTTGGCCCCCATCTCGCGGATCAGCTCGATGTCCCGCTCCCGATCCTGATCGCTCAGGGCGCGACCTTTCCCTTCCCAGTCTTCGTGCAAGGCGACTCCGTGCAGGTTCAGATGCTGTCCGTTGAGAAAGAATCCCTTGTTCGGGTCGACGTGATAATAACGGAGCCCCAGGGGTTGTTCGACGTGGTCGGTCGTTTTGCCGTCGGCCGACACCTCGACCGCCACGCGGTATAAGTACGGATCCTTCACTCCGTTCCACAAATGGGGTTTATCGATCGAGAATTCCTGGAGGAACGGGAACGCGGGCCGATCGCCGTTGGGGCTGACCATCTGTTTCAGCGAGTCGGTGGCAACCACTTGTCCGTCGGCGTCGTAAACCGTGATCTTGACGGTGATCTCCCGGGGCGAAGCCGTCGCGTTGCGGACCATGGTTTTAATTTCCACGCGAGCGGACGGTTCCGACACGTCCTTCGTCGTCAGGTACACGCCCGGCGAGGCGAAATCCATCGGCGTGACGTGAATCGGCTCGAGCGTCAGCAGTTTGACGTCGCGGACGATGCCGCCCCATTGCGTGAAATCGCCCGACAGGGGAATAATCGGCAACGTGTTAGTGGGAGAGTTGTCCGCCTTGACGGCAATCAGGTTTTCCTCGCCGAATTTCACGCAGTCGGTAATGTCGAAGCAGAACGCGGCATACGCGCCTTCGTGCCGGCCAACGTGGACGTCGTTCACGTAGACGTCGGCGGCCTTGCCCACCGCGCCAAAACGCAAAAACACGCGACGGCCGGCGTCCTCCCGCGGGATGGTCAACCGCTTGCGATACCAGCCTACGCCGCGGTAGTAATCGCCTTTTCCGTTGCTGCCATCGGCGAGGTTCCAGGTATGCGGCAAGGCGACTTTCTCCCAGCCGGCGTCCTCCGAGGCGGCCGCTTGGTCCAAACCGCCTTTCAAAAACTGCCAATCGTCGTTAATCACGGTCTCCCGGTGGCTGGACCCAAAACAGGGGCCATGATCGAGGACCATACAGGCGAAAGTGACGATGGAAATGAAAACCGGCCATGTGGCGCGATGGAGGAACCGCCTTGAAGGCAATGACATCAGAAGTCTCCTCATTAAGTTTGAGAAAAGGGCTTGAGAAAAGGTGTCAGGAACCGTTTCGGACGAAGGCCACTTTCCCGCCATGCTCTTCTCCAGTGCTACCTGCTAATATCTATTGTGTCGTGGCCCAAAAACGTCTCTTGAACTCCCGCCGCCGAGCCCAAGACGTCGCGCCGGCTATTCCACCGTCACGCTCTTCGCCAGGTTGCGCGGCTTGTCGACGTCGCACCCCCGCGTCACGGCGATGTGATAGGCCAATAGTTGCAGCGGAATGATGCTCACGATCGGCTGCAAGAAGTCGGCCGCCTCGGGCACTTCCAACACGTCGTCGGCCAACTCGGCCGCTTCGATGTCGCCGTCGCTCACCACGGCGATGATCGGCCCGCCCCGGGCCTTGATCTCCTGCATGTTGGCGATCACCTTGTCGTAGACCGCCCCGCGCGGCACGAGAAAAACGCTCGGCGTGTTCTTGTCGACCAAGGCGATCGGCCCATGCTTCATCTCGGCCGCCGGATAGCCCTCGGCGTGGATGTAGCTGATTTCCTTGAGCTTCAACGCCCCTTCCAACGCCGTCGGAAAGTTGTATTGCCGGCCCAGGTAGAGGAAATTGTTGCACTCGGCGTATTTCGCCGCAATCTCGGCCGCCCGATCGTTGGTGTCCAGGGCCGCGCGGACCTGGTCGGGCAACCGGCGCAACTGCTCGATGACCTTCATGCCGGCCTCGAAACTCAGGTGATGCAGGCGCCCAAAGTAAAGCGCCAAAAGCGCCGTCACAACGCACTGCGACGTGAATGCCTTGGTCGAGGCCACGCCAATCTCGGGCCCCGCGTGCAGGTAAATGCCCCCGTCCGCCTCGTTGGCGATCGTGCTGCCCACCACGTTGCAGATCGACAGGGCAGGGTGGCCTTTCCGCCGGACCTCGCGCAGGGCGGCCAGCGTGTCGAGCGTCTCGCCGCTTTGGGTGATGGCGAACAATAGCGTGTTGTGGTCCAGCGGCGGATTGCGGTAACGCAGCTCGCTGGCATATTCGACGTCGACCGGCAGCCGGGAAAGCGCCTCGATCTGATATTCGGCCACCAGCGCCGCGTGCCAGCTCGTGCCGCAGGCGGTGAACAGGATGCGTTCGACGTGGTGCAACTGTTGCGGCGTCAGGTTCAACCCGCCGAACTTGGCCGTCGCGGCGTCAAAATCCAGCCGCCCCCGCAGGGCGTTTTTGATCGAATCGGGCTGCTCGAAAATCTCCTTGAGCATGTAATGGTCGAACTGGCCCAGCTCGATGTCGTTCGAGTGCAGGTCGAGCGTCCGGACGGTGTGCTTGATGCAGCCCTCGTCGCGGTGGACCACGCGGAGCGAATCGGCCGTGATGACGGCCAGCTCGTGGTCGCCCATGAAGACGATCTTGTCCGTGCGTCCCACCAGCGGCGACGTGTCGCTGGCCACGTAGTGCTCGCCCACGCCAACCCCAACGATCAACGGGCTGCCGCATCGCGCGGCAATGATCACGTCTGGATAATCGCGGAACAGAACGGCCAGTCCATAGGTGCCCTGCAATTGGGCCAGCGCCGCCTGAACGGCCGTGACCAGGGGTTCATAGCCGACGGCCGCCATGTCCTCGACCGGCGGCTGCTTGGCCAATCGGCTGGCGATCAGATGAGCGATCACCTCGGAGTCGGTCTGCGACACGAAGGCGTATCCCTCGGATTCGAGCCGGGTGCGGATCGAAATGAAATTCTCGATCACGCCGTTGTGAACCACCGCCAGCACGCCGTCGCCGCCCAGGTGGGGATGCGCGTTGGCGATCGTCGGCGCCCCGTGCGTGGCCCAGCGGGTGTGGCCGATCCCGATCGTGCCCGGCATGGGCTGCTCGGCGAGCTGTTGTTCAAGCCCCTCGATCCGGCCGACGCTCCGCAAAAGGGCCAAATGTCCACTGGGCGGGATGGTCGCCACGCCGGCGCTGTCGTACCCACGGTATTCGAGGCGCCGAAGCCCGGCGATCAAGAAGCCGACGGCCTCGTCGCGGCCGACGTATCCAACGATTCCACACATGGCTCGGGTGCCTCCGGTGACGGGGTCGCGGGGTTGCTGCCATTCATGTTTGACATTATACGACAATTCCGGTCCCATCTACTACTACCGCGCAGGTTCTGGAGTCACAAAAGGGGACTGGCTCCGTCGCCTTGACGAACGTATTCCCGCCAATAGGGTACGCGGCGACGGTGCCTGTCCCCTTTTGTGTCACCACCGCCGACCTCGGAGGGGCGATGCGACATGCCGGCAGCCCCCAAGAAACGCCCAGCACCCCCTCCATCGCGAACGCGGTCGATGGAAGTGGCGCAGCGTGTCGGCGCGATTCGAGAAACCGTGAAATCCGGACCAAACACGGGATTCCAGCCGCCCGTCAACCCGCCGCAAGGTTCTTTCGCCGTTCGGCCGCGTTCAGGACGGCGCGGCCGAACGGCGCATTGCAGCGGATCCGCGGAGGGGAAGGGGACGCGTGGTCCGCGCGAATTTACTGTGGGGGCGTGTAGGACGACGCCGGGCCCGGCAGAACCGGTCCGCACGCACAGCCGGTGGCCGACGTGCTGCACGGATCGCTGCAAGGGGTGCATGGGTCGGACATAACGACCGGCGTGGCGGCCGGCGCGCATAAATTGCCGCGCCAGAGCCAATCGAAACACCGACATCCGGTGGTGCCCGCGGTAAACATCACTACCGCCGTCAATAATAGAAGCCTCTTCATTTTGTCATCTCCCAACGTCTCTCCATCCTCCGTGGGGTGTGGCGCAATCCATTGTGGTCATAGGTCCGCTATGGGCCAGACAACTCTACACCACGCCCAATGATGTGCAAACGCAACAAGTGTTTTTTTTGAAAATAGGTGGTTGCCTTTTTGCGACATGGACGCGAAAAATGGGCTAGATTTGGGAAGATGAAAAATCGGCCATCCATGGCACGGGTTCGGACGAAGGAGATCAAGCATGACGCGCGAGGTTTCACGGCGGTGGTTCGCAAACCTGGGGCTCCGCCGAACCGGATTCGTGCCGGCCGCGACCGGAGGGGGCGTGATTCTCGCGCTGTCCACGGTCTTCTGCTTGCTTGCCGCCGCCGCTTTGGCCGAATCGGCCGCCGCTCCCTCGTGCGACCGAAACGAACTGTGGATTATCAACACCCGCTGCGCGCCGTCGTGCGGTGATGAAAGCGTTCAAGCGGCCGAGCCTCAATACGAGCGTTATGACGCCGAACAAGGCTGGGTCCATGCGGACGCGGCCGACTTCTTCGACTCGGGCTCGACCGACGTGCCGACCTCGTTTTTCATTCACGGCAATCGAGTCAACTCGTGCGAAGCGGTGAGTGAAGGGCGCAGCCTCTATCGCGTGTTGAACGAGGCGGCCCACGACCGGCCGTTTCGGTTGGTCATCTGGTCGTGGCCCGCCTCGCCGATTCGAGGGCGAATCCGCGACGACGTGCGAATCAAAGCCGCCCGGAGCGACGTTCAGGCCTATTACCTCGCGCGGTGCGTCGACCGGATGCGGCCCGACGTGCCCGTGGCCATGCTGGGCCATAGTTTCGGCGCAAGGGTGATTACCGGTTCGTTGCACCTGTTGGCCGGCGGCGAATTGCGGGGCCGCGCCCTTCGATCACGAGCAGACCGTTCGCGGCGCGGCGTCCGCGCCGTGTTGATCGCCGCCGCGGTGGACAACGGGTGGCTGCTGCCCAACTGGCGCAATGGGCTTGCCCTCGAAGAGGTCGATCAGATGTTGATCACGCAAAACTGTAGCGACCGCGTTTTGCGTTGGTATCCGCTGATGTACGGTCGCGGCGGGCCGGAGGCGTTGGGGGCGACGGGTCCGGCGTGTCCCTCCCAACTCGGCGAAAACCGTGGCAAACTTGAAGTGCTCGGCGTGGACTGTTCCGTGGGAAGAGGCCACGGCTGGTGCGAGTATCTATGCTCCGGGCCCGTGCGGTCCCGACTCGCGTCGTACGCCTTCCTCGCGGAAACGTCCGCCGTGAAGGAATCGCGCCCCGCCGACGAACTCCCGGCGTTGCAATCCGAACCATCCGCGCAACCTCAACCGGCCTCGGGGGCCGAGTGACGCGAGTCGCGGCGGCCGATCGTTTGACAAACGGCCGTCGATAAGCTACTCGTTGCATAGACCGGGACGCTGTCCCGGTGGTGTGATACTCGTCTTATGCATTGAGGGGCCTATTCGGGCATCGTTGCGGTGGCGGAATCGCCAAGGCGGCGTGCCTGATGCGGCGTCACAAACCGAAACGGCAAACCGATCGCGAGATCGGGACGCAAAGCCATGGGACTCCCCGCGGAGTTCGCCAGGCTACCGAAGTTTGCAGCCTTGCCCCGGGAGGTTGCCATGTCGGTTTGCCGTTATGGGGCGTTTTTTCTAGTCCTGCCGTGGTCCGGCGGATTCCGATTATGTCGCACGACGTTGGCCTCCGCGCCGGCGTTGCGTCTTCACCGGCTTATAACGATTCTCGCGGCCGAAGAGGCGATTGGTTGGCGTGAATTGGCCGACCAAGTGTGTCCCCCCAATGATCTGCCTGATCTTGCCTCGCACCGGCCGGAGGCGTCCGGCACGGCGCCGCAATCACCCAACAATTATCCATTGGAGGCATCCCCTTCGGAGGAATTCCGCGAATCCCAGCCGGCGCGCATCCGCCGGCGGCGATGAAGCTAGTCCCTGAGGTAGAGTTGACTTGAGAAATCGGGGCATTTTCCGAGAGGATGCGCGAGGCGAACGATGGCCGCATTTCGAACCAAAAGAAACCAAGGGCGTCGCGCCGTGACGCTGGTCCTTTTTGCCGTGATGCTGCTGGTCATCGTCGGCATGGTGGCGTTTGCGATCGACATGGGACGCATCGTCCTGGTGCGGACCCAGCTTCAGGTGGCCGCCGACGCCGCCGCGATCGGCGCGGCCGCGAAGCTGGGCGACTCCTACGAAGAAGTTTTTGACATCGCTCGAACCGTGGCGGGACATCACGAGGCGGGCGACCAAGGCGTCAACGTCGGCGAGGAAGACGTCGAGATCGGAATCTGGGACGCTTCGACACGCACCTTCACGCCCACCGAGGATCGGGTTGGCAACGCGGTGCGGGTGTCCACGTTTCGAGACGAGCGGCACGGCGGCGAAGTCCCCTTGCTGTTCGCGCCCGTTCTCAAGGCGTTTTCCTTCCGAATGTCCGCGTCGGCCGTGGCGATGGCCTCGCCCCGCGACATCGCGTTCGTCGTCGACCTGTCGGGCTCGATGAACGACGACAGCGAACCCTGCTGGGCAACCGACGCGGTCAACCAAGAATTCGCGGACGAAGGTTTTCCGACGGTCGGCAGCGAACTGATGGAAAAAGTGTTCCAGGATTTCAACTACGGCGCGTTCCCGGGCGCGCTCGAATATTTCGGCTCGCCCTGGGGAGCCCCGCAAACGCAATACGCTTATGCCGAACTGACCAAAAACGGCGGTCCGCTCACGAAAAGCGCGATTCCGTCGCAGTATCGCATCGCGTCGAGCGACAATGAATCGACGCGAAAGCGGAAAGCCTATTCCATCGTGATCGACCAGCAGCTTGCCCGAATCATGCCCAACGCGCGGCCGGCCCCGAACAGCGGCGTCAACTACGCCTATTGGGAAAAATACCTCGACTACATGCTTCGCGGCGTGACGATACGCAGCAGCGGCGCGGGCACTCCGCCGAAAAACCGCGGAACGCTGCCCCCCAACCAAGATCCCGCCGGCGTCACCGATTTCAACAATCCCAACCGAGCGACCTTTCCCTCGGCCAGCAGCAGCGCGGTCCAGGCCTACCAAAATTGGCTCGGCTACCTGACCTACGCGCAGTTCATGATGGACTACGGCCGCGACGAACAGCCGGTCGGCGGCGTCTACGTTCCGTTGTCGCGGCACAGCGATTACTGCCCGTGGCACCAGGAAGAAACGGACGGCGGAACGTTCGAGTTTCCGCCGCGCGAGCAGCCGACTCACGCTTCGCGCCGGGCGATCATCGCCGCGATCGAGGTGATCCGCCGGCGCAACGCGCTGATCGACGACCCGGAACAACGCGACTGGGTTTCGGTGATCAGTTTCGACCGGCTCAGCACGGGCGGGCCGGAGATCGCGCAGAGCCTGACCGGCGATTATCAGCAAGCCATGCAGTCCTGCACGGAACTCCAGGCGGTCAGCGACACGGCCGCGTCGACCGGCACCGACGCCGGTTTGAAAACCGCGGTGAACCACATCAAGCCGAGCCGCGAAGGCGGCCAGGGCCGCCAGGGAACCGACAAGGTCGTCGTCCTCCTGACCGACGGCGTGCCCAACCTCTCGAACTCCAACTTGGCGGACGTTAACGACTACATCGCCGACCATCCGAGCGACGACTACTTCCGCAACGGGAGCATCTATTACAACTCGCCGCTGGTTGAGTCGGCCAAGATGAACTCGGAACACTGGATGGTCTATCCCGTCGGTCTCGGACTGGGCACGGATTACGATTTCATGGATCGCATGGCAAGGCTCGGCGGCACGGCCAACGACGAGGGCCAAAGCGCGCGAGGAACCGGCAACCCGGCCCGCTACGAACAGCGACTCGCCGAGATCTTCGAGAAGATCATTACCAGCCCCCAAGTCCGACTCGTGCAATAGCGGGGAACAAAGGCTCCCGACCCCTTTGTTCGACCCCGAGTTCATGATTCGAGCAGGACACAGCCGAGAATTTGCGCGCCGCGGTTTTGAATGGCGCGGATTGCCCGGCGGACCTCGCGCCGCGGCGTGACTTCCAGACGCGCGAAGAGCACGACGGCGTCGCAAACGGCCGCCCAATCGGCCATCTCGCGCGGCGTGGACAAAATCGCATCCACGACGACGAGCCGATGCGCGTGACGCCATTGGGCCGCCAGCGGCGACCAATCGGCCGTGGAAGCGACTCGCCAATCGCCGGCGGTCGTGCCGTCGCTGGAAGAGGCTTCGCCTCGGGCCGGCAGAAGATAGAGGCCCTGGTGCGTCGTGCCATGGACGGCGTTTTGCCAGGCCACTTGTCCGGCGAGCACGTTGGCCAGGCCGTAGCCGCCGCGCGCGTCAAAGCGTTCGCCCAGCCCCTGGCCGCGGCGTGCGGCTTCGACGACCAACAGTCCTCCCTCGACGTGTCGCGCCAACGACGGGTACAGCGCGGCCCATTGTCCCCCGCGCGGCTCCTCGTCGCTGAATCCGGCCATGAGGAACACGGTTCCTCCGTGAAGCGTCAACCGCGATAGAACGGCCGAAACGATCTCGCGATAACGGGGATCGTCGGGTGGGGGCACGGCGGGTTCCACGGCGGCCATTCGACGGCTCGCCGGTTTTGTCCCGTCCGTCGCGGTGGGATGCTTCGTCGCGGCCGTCCGTGGCGTTTTCGGCCGGCTTTCAATCTCTTTTAACGCATCGAGCACTCGGCCCATGACGACTCCCGCGGATCAACAGCCCTGGCGAAGTTTCGCGAACAAATGACGATACTGGCTCGAACGGCCGACGACGGTGGGCGGGGTGACTTCGGGCTCGGGCGATTCCGCTTCGTCGTCGAAAACGATCAGATCGCTGCCCGGCCACGTGCCGTCGCCTTGGGCGCACGGCCGCTCGCGCCGCGTCGCGGCGGTGCTGAGCGACGGGGTTCGACGGACATCCGCCGCGGGTGACTTCCGTGATTCCGCCCGTTCCGGCGCGGCCGTCTCGCGGTACGGCTGCACAATCTCCTCTTCTTCCGAGAAAGGTTCCGCGAACGGCCCGCGAGGTTCGTCCAACGCGAGGTCGGCTTCCGGTCCGATGGTTTCCAAAGGATGAAACAGTTCCGCGTTGCCGGCGGAGACGCTTGGTTCTTGGAGTTCGTCCAGCGTGCGCTGCAGTTCGTCGATCGTCGACTCGTCCTCGTCCTCCGACAATAATTCCAGCGAAGCCGCCTTGGTCGCGCCTCGTTCCTCGCCGGAAATGGCGTCGTCGTCAAGTCCGCCGAATTCGATAACGTTCCGCGGACCGTGGTCCGCCGCGTCGCCCGTCCAAGGCGCCGGCAACTGCTGAAGGTCGGCCCAAGCCGTTTCAACGGCGGCGGTGTCGATCGCCCGCGAGCCGTCGGCGTAGGCCAATAGAAGGGCGTGATCGCACAACTGGTTCACCAGCCGCGGCACGCCCTCGGTGGCTTGATGAACGGCCACGGCGGCCTCCGGGGCAAAGCAGGAATTCGGTCCGCCCGCCGCCGCGTCCACCTGGGCGCGGACGTATTGCTCGGTCTCGGCGCGATGGAATGGTTCGAGATAACATCGCACCA
>DATECS010000330.1:0-7261 GCA_035286785.1 Thermoguttaceae bacterium
CCACCCCCAATCGCCAGGGGCCCGACGTCGGCAGCCAGTACCGCTCGGTGATTTTCTACCACAACGACGCCCAACGGGCCGCGGCCATTGCGTCCAAAGAGCGTCTGACGCACCACGGACGACATTCCCGGCCGATCGTCACCGAAATCGCGCCGGCCGCGACGTTCCATCGCGCCGAGGAATATCACCAGCGCTATTTCGAGAAGCACGGCGGCGGAAGTTGCCCCCACCGCGTCTGACGAGCTTTGCGGCCTACAATCCGGGAAATCCAATCCGAGGTTCGGCCGTTCCGTCAAACGGCGAGTCATTGCCGGGCGACTCGTGCAACGTCGCCGGCTCTGGTCCCGCGGGCAGCCACGGCAAACGATCGATCGCGGCGCCGACGTCCGTGCCGTCCGACGCGCCGCCGCGAGCCCAGTATTCGGCCGCGTCACTCAACCGGAAATCGGCCGTGGCGCAGGAATCGACCGCCCGATTCGAGTCGAACGGCGCGACAAAATCGATCCGCCCGGCGCGAGAGTGGATTTCCTGGTCGGGCCATTGTTGCTTCCACTCGTCGAAATCGAACCATTGCGTGGTCCCGTCGGGCCGAAGATCCTCGACGCGCCAGAACAGGGTCACGCCCTCGTATCCATTACGATCGCCCGTCCACATGAACCACGGTCCGGCGATATTGGCCGGATTTTCGCCGAACTGCTCGATCAGGGTCGCCTGGGGCGAGGTCAAGAGAAGGAGGCTGTCCGAGCAATCCACCTTGACCGGCAACTGGCTCGGCGCGAAGCGGCTATTGTCCAGCAAGCACAAGCCTTTGTCCAACCACGCCGTCAGATGTTTCAATTCCACGTCGATCGCGTCGGCCGGTCCCGGGTTGCGGTCGCCGCCGGCCACGCACAGAAACCAGTCGCCGCCGGCCAAAAGGCCGTTGTTCCAAACCATGCGAATCGGCTGTAGCGACCTGGCGTGCAAGGTGACGGCATTGCCGCGGATCGCGCAGTCGGTCAATGTGATTTCGACGGGCATCATCGAATCGAGCGATTGTTGCTCATCGGCCGGATCCAGGGTGGGCGACGCCTTCGTGCGAAATACGGCGACGTCGTGATCATGGCGGTTGCGGATCGTCATCGAGAGCTGTTGAAGACGCAGCCTCGTCGACGCGTCCAATTCCCACACCGACCATCGATTGCCCGACAATTCCCGCGGAAGGTCCATTTCAATCGCCACGCCGACGAGGGACAAATCGCCGCCCGACAGCGTGAACATGCTGCGGGGATACTCCACGGGATCGTCCTGGTCGGGGCGAAACACGATCACGGGCCGGCAGTCTTGGGCGGCGCGGATGATCAACTTGACGCCGGGCAAGTCGATCGGGCGTTCCTCGCGCCGGCCGTTGTAGCACAATTCGATGACGTCGCCCGCCCGCGCCGCCCGACACGCCGCCGCCAACGTCGGATAGTCGCGGCCTCCAGTCGTGCCGGCGCCGACGGTCAACACGCCGTTGCCTTTAGCGGCGATTGTCGTTGCGCCGGACAACGGCCATTCTTCGGGAAGCATCGCGGGATCCATCGAAACACTTGCGTCGTCGGACGTTTCCGGTTCGCCCGGAAAACGGAACCCGGGCAGTGCCGAAGAGTGGATTTCGTCGAACGGCAAATCCCCGATCCTTGCCGGCGTCTGCTTGGAGCCGCTCGCGCCGATCTTGTTCGTGCCGTTGGATCTCATCGAAGAGAACGCCGGCTTTGACGCCGCAGAATCGTCCGAGGCGGCAAACACTCCTTCGGACGAACCCGAAGAATTCGCGGCCGTGGGCGGAGCCGAAACGTCCTCTTCCGCCGGTGGCGACGTCTGTTCCGTCGGATTCGAGCCGAGGTCCGCCGTCTCCGCCGCCCAAGGCGTGTGCCACAGAACTTCGAGGGCCAGAACAATGCACACCAGAGCGGCGACCGGCGCCATCCACGGTAGATGCCGCTGCCCAAACGGCGATTTCGCCGTCGTGGGCAAGCCCCAGGATCGATGCGAAGATCCTAACGGGCGCAACCCGATCTGCTCCGCCAGCCCTTGAAGCTGTTCGACCAGTTCCGTGGCCGTTTGATAGCGATCGTCCGGATTCTTCGCCAACATCTTGCGAAGGACGCACGACACGCCCTCGGGCAGTTCCGGCCGACATTCCCGAATGTCCGGCGGCTGGTCGCCCTGATGCTGCAACAGTTTTTGCAGCACGGTTCCCTCGGGAAACGGCGGGCGGCCCGCGAGCATGTAGAAAAACGCGCAGCCCAGCGAGTAAATATCGCTCCGCGTGTCGACCAGGCGCGGGTCGCGGGCCTGCTCGGGCGAAATGTAGTCGAACGTCCCAAGCGTCACGCCGCTGGCCGTAAGATCGGTGCCGGATTGGTCGACTTCCTGAATCCGAGCCAGGCCAAGATCGATCACCTTTACTTGGCCGCGAGACGTGATAATGAGGTTCGACGGTTTGATGTCGCGATGGACGACGTCGTGCCGAGCGGCGTGGGCCAAAGCGTCGGCCACTTGCAGTGCGTAGCTCACCGCTTCGTCCAGCGGCAGCGGGCCGCGTTGCTCGACGAGTGTCCGGATAGTAGGTCCCTCGACAAACTCGAAAACGAGAAAGGGAAATCCGTGGTCCTCGCCGACATGATAGACGCGAGCGATGTTTTCGTGGTCGAGCCGCGCGGCGGACCTCGCCTCGTTGCGGAATCGAAGCACGGTATCCATGTCGGTGGCCTGGTCGGGCGGCAGGACTTTCAGTGCCACCTGACGATCGAGGTGGGTGTCTTCCGCGCGGAACACGCGGCCCATCCCACCCCCGCCGACGTAGTCAAGAATCTTGTAATGGCCGACCATGTCCCCCGGCTTGAGGTCGCCCAGTTCGCCGTCCAGGGGACCGTCGTCCGAAGCCGGTGAAACCGGACGCCGTCCGGAGATGACCGTCTGCTCATCATCGCGCACGGGCCCGGCGCCGAGTTCGTCGGGCCGAAGCACGACGTGCTCATGCCGAGGACGGTCGCCGTCGGTGGACGACGCCTCCGTGGGTCGATTGCTGGAAGTCATGTCGATCCTCGATATCCGTCCGTCGACATCCGGCCGGACCACGTCGCTTTTGTTCCGTGGAAAAGACGCTCCGCACGGCAACCGGACGTTCTCTGCCCAAAAACAACCCCCGGCGGCCGACTAAAATTAGAAGAGAAGGCTTCCAGACATCATTGTAGTTGCCCCGAGCGATTCCCACAATGAGACCCCCTCATGTGGAGGGGGTTTTGTATAGATCGAAAACCGAGCCGCGCCCGTAAGGGAGCGGTTGTATTTCAGTAGTAGTTGTAGGGTGGGCATCGCCCACCTCACAATGCCATGATTTGGTGGGCGATGCCCACCGCCCCGCATCTCCTGTCCCTCAAAGGATAAATTTGCTCAAATCCTCGTCCTGCGACAGCTTCTCGAGCCGCTGCTTGACGTAGGCCGCGTTGACCACGACCCGGCCCCTCTTCATCTCGGGCGCCTCAAAACTGACCTCTTCGAGCATTCGTTCGAGGATCGTGTAGAGCCGCCTCGCGCCGATGTTCTGGGTCGAACGGTTGACGTTGTAGGCGAACTCGGCCAGGGTGTCGACCGCGTCCTTCTCGAAAATCAACTCAACGCTTTCCGTTTCCAGCAACGCCCGATACTGCTTCGTCAACGCGCCCTTGGGTTCGGTCAGAATGCGAACGAAATCCTCTTTCGTCAGGTCTTTCAACTCAACGCGAATCGGGAATCGGCCCTGCAGCTCGGGCATCAGGTCGCTCGGCTTCGCGCGGTGGAACGCGCCGGCTGCAATGAATAAAATATGGTCCGTGCTGACGTAGCCGTATCGCGTCTGGACGGTGGTTCCCTCGACGATCGGCAGCAAGTCGCGCTGGACGCCCTGACGCGACACGTCGGCCCCGTGCGTACTCTCGCTGGCCACCACCTTGTCGATTTCGTCGATGAAGATGAGGCCCATATTTTCGGCCAGCTCGATCGCTTTGGCGTGGACCTTGTCCTGGTCGATCAGGTTGTCGCACTCTTGCTCGAAGAGCACCTTGCGGGCCTCGACCACGGTCATTTCGCGCCGGCTGGTCGATTTCGGCAGGATCTTTTCAAACATTCCTTGCAGGTCGATGTCCATTTGCTCCATGCCGATGCCCGTCATCATCATGGGCACCGCCTTGCGCTCGGTGGTCAGCTCGACCTTGCGTTGGTCCATCTCGCCGGCCACGAGCATCGCACGAATTTTCTCGCGGTTTCGCTCGTAGCGGTCGGCCGACTGGGGGCTGTCGGGCGAGGCGTCGAACGCCGGCGGGGCGGGTATCAGCAGATCGACCAGCCGCTCCTCGACCCGGTGGCGAGCCTCCTCTTCGACGTTTTGAAGTTCGCCCTCGCGGACCAATCCTATGGCGTTGTCCACTAATTCCCGGATCATGCTCTCGACGTCGCGGCCGTAGTAGCCCACCTCGGTGTATTTGGTGGCCTCGACCTTGATGAACGGCGCGCCGGTCAGCTTGGCCAGTCGTCGGGCGATCTCGGTCTTGCCGACGCCGGTGGGACCGATCATGAGAATATTCTTGGGGGCGATTTCCCCTCGCATGTCGTCCGCCACGCGCTGACGCCGCCAGCGATTGCGAATGGCCACGGCCACCGCTCGCTTGGCGTCGTCCTGGCCGACGATGTGGCGATCCAACTCCACGACGATTTCCCTAGGCGTCAACTCGCGCACGTTATAGTCTCCGTAACAACACTACTTGTTGGTAAGCCTTTTCTCAATCCAAGTCGGGTTTCGTCGACAATCAAGCACCGCATAAACGCGAATGGCATTGCTTTCCATGCGGTAGTAGACTGCGAATGGGAATCGCCGAGCGAGCATCCGATGATAACCGAATTGCTTGGCATGAACACCGGCATAAAGAGAAAGAGATTCGATGTCGGCCATCACCGAATCAAGAAAGTAGCGGCCGACGCCTTCCGATTGATTCTCGTAGAACCGAAACCCGTCGAGGAAATCCTGTTTTGCCCTGTCAAGGATTTCGATTTTCATTGGGTTTCCTTTTGGAGATCCTGGCGGAATTCATCCAGCGGAACGAACTTGGCTTCGCCCTCCTTGATTTGCCGTTCCCGTTCCGCCAGAACCTCCTCGTGCCAAGGGGGAGAGGAGACTTCGTTCGGATTGCGCAAGAGGTCGTTCCAGAGAACCTCGATTGTCCGAAGTTTTTCGGCGGTGGTCATTTCGTTCAGCGGCAGGCTAATTTCCATGTACAAAACTCCCGCAAGAAGATTTGTGCTGACGGCTCCACGAAACCCTTTAGATTATATCATCGCCGGCGGCCGGAATTTCATTCCTTGCACGCGATTTCCTCCACCACGATGTTGGTGTTTGTGTAAACATCAATGTCGGCGGCGATTTCCAGGGCGGCGCGAACGATTTCTCCGGCGGACAAGCTGCTGTGGGCCAGGAGTGCCCGGGCGGCGGCCACGGCGAAATTGCCGCCGGAGCCGATGCCGAGAATGCCGTCAGTCGGTTGGATGACGTCGCCGTTGCCGGTCAGCAGGAGCGTGTTGCCCGCATCGACCACGGCCATCAGGGCCTCAAGCCGCCGCAATGCACGATCGGTTCGCCATTCCTTGGCCAACTCAATCGCCGCCCGTGGAGTGTTGTCAGGATAGTCCTTCAACTTGGCTTCAAACCGTTCGAGCAGCGCGAAGGCGTCGGCCGTCGAGCCGGCGAATCCGACCAACACTCGATCGTCCATCAACCGGCGGAGCTTCATGGCATCGGCCTTGATGATCGTGTTGCCCAGGCTAACTTGGCCGTCGCCGCCGATCGCCACCACGCCGCGGTGGCGAACGGTCAAAATGGTCGTCGATCGTGTTTTCATGCAAGCACCAAAAGGTAGGGTGGGCATCGCCCACCGAAACAGTCCATCGTCCTCGTCTCTACTAACCCGAATCGCCAGCGAGGGACAATCACCTCAGGTATGAATCGAAAGCATCCAATAGCGAAATACACCTTGTCGGCTCCTCGCATAACCGTTCACACCTCGGGGACTGGTTTATGTGTTTCGGCGCGATGGGCGTTGTGTCTTGGATACGCTTGACGGCGGAAAAAGGTACCTGTCCGCTACGGATCCCTTTGGTCGAACCGGAGGGGCTGTCTCCCGCGAACAGTTACGCTCCTCGCTTGCGCTTCGGGTTAGTATTCTCGTCCAAATTGTTTTTTCCCGCTACCCGCGCCCCCGAATGGGTGGACACATGCGTCGGATAGCTGCCCGGACGGTTCTATAATTCATCAGCCCATGAATCAAGGATCGACCGGTGCAAGAAACCCACCCGACTGAATACGCCACCTTCGACGTGCCCGAGCTGTGTTGCAGCGAGGAGATGACGCTCCTGGAGAAAGGGCTCTCCCGAGTGTCGGGCGTGGAAGCCACGTGGCCCGATTACGTCCACCGCACGCTCCGCGTCGAATTTCGGCCTGAGCAGACGACGCCCACCACGATCGCCCAGGCCATTGGAAACGCCGGTTTTACCATCCGCCCACACCGGGCCGATCGTGTCGAGCCGGCTAAAGAGCCGTGGCGATGGCGCGGGACGACCGCAGTCGGCGGCGGTCTGCTGGCGACGGCTATGACGGCCCGTCTCTTGCTGGGTGAAACGACCGCCGTCGTTGCCGTGCTTCTCGTGGCGTCGACCATTTTCTCAGCCGTGCCCGTGTTTCGCGCGGCCGTTCGCGCCGTGCGGCTTTGGGCGTTGGACATGAACGTCCTGATGAGCATTGCCGCATTGGGCGCAATGGCGATCGGCGACTACTTCGAGGGCGCCACGGCTATGTTCCTCTTCGCCGTGTCGCTTTGGCTGGAGTCGCACAGCATGGACCGCTCGCGCCGGGCCGTGGCGTCGCTCATGGAATTGTCGCCGCCCGTGGCCCATCGGATCGACGGGCAGCGGATCGCGGACATCGACCCGGCCGTGCTTGCCGTGGGCGATTGTGTGCTGGTCCGGCCGGGCGAGCGGGTGCCGATCGACGGCGTGGTGTTGCACGGCGACTCGTCGGTCGACCAGTCCCCCATCACCGGCGAGAGCGTACCCGTCGAAAAAACGGCCGGCGATCAGGTCTTTGCCGGCACACTCAACGGCGAAGGATCGTTACGCGTCGAAGCCCGGCGAACGGCCGACGCAAGCACCCTGGCCCGTGTCGCCCGGCTCGTGGCCGAGGCCGAGTCGCACCGGGCCCCGACCGAGC
>DATECS010000331.1:0-19133 GCA_035286785.1 Thermoguttaceae bacterium
CCGGTGGATCTTGCGGCGGCTGTTTTTGGACAGGCTTTGCAGGTAGGCGTCGAGGCTGCCGGGCAGCTCGGTTCGACGGCAGGGTGGGCCCATGCGGTGATGCACGGTGCAGCCGCCCAGGGCCAGGTGTTCGGCCAGCCAATCGACCATGACGTCGCGCGAATCGACGCCCGAGAGATCAAGCATCTCCCAGTGGGGCAGTCTCGCATCGGTCCATTCGCTCCACTCGCCCGAGCGGAGCAACTGATGGGCCAGGGCGCTGACGACGGCTTTCTCCAGTCCCGGCTCGACCAACAGGCTCAGATAGTCGGAACAGACTTCGCCGGAGCCCAGGAATTGAAGAACGCCGTGGCGGCGGCCGTGCGCGTCGAGATACCACGGGGCTAGGCCGACCAGCTCGCGGCGACGGTCGAACACGCCCAGCACGAACAACCGGCGGCCGTCGACCGCGCGGCCATAGTGGCGCCACCAAGTGGTCGCCCAGGTCCAGCCGCGAAAAGGCACGCCCGCGGCCAGGCGGTCCCAATCGTCGGCCAAGCCGGCTAGGTCGTCGAAGTTGTCGAAGCAGCGTATTTGCATCGGGCGTTGGTTTGTGCAAGGGAGTCCGGTTAGCCGTCGTGCCTGCACGACGCTGGAGACTCTCCGGCGATGCGTCGAGCAGGCTCGACGGCTAACGGATAATTGCGTTCTTGGTGGGCGATGCCCACCCTACGCATTGATGATCCTCGAACGTCTCAAGTCTCCGTCAGGATTGGCGACCTGGCAAATAGCTTTTCGCAAGGAGTATCAAGGTGTTTTATTCGCGCCGCTCGGGGTCGCCCTGGAGCAACGTGCTTGTGGCGTTTGGGCAACATGAGGTCATTGGTGATTCGCGGGGAACCGCATGTGGCAAGGCGTAATTCGCGGCCGGACAAGGGATTTGCGCGAGTCGCCGGGCGCGTGGTCTCGACTGGCATCCGGTTTGCATTCTGTTTCTGTCATCCTATGCAGCCCGATGCGGCAGTCTCGTCAAAACCGTTTCAATCCGAACCCCAACGTGGGAAAACACCCATGAACACTTCGCATCCATTGGTTGGACTTCTTCAATTGCTTCGCGCGGCGCGCGAGTATCCGCGTCGTTGGGCGGCGCCCGCCGCGGCGGTGGCGATCGCGGCGTTATTGTTCGCCGTGTTTCGACCGGCCACTTGGGAAGCCTCGCAGGCCCTGATCATTCGCAACGAAGCGACGGGCGAGCAGGCCGAGCCCGGCGATTTCGCTCATCCCGAGCAGATGAAAAGCGTACAGGAGATGATCCTCGAATTAACCAAAAGCCGCGGCGTGCTTCGCGGCGCGTTGGCCGAGGTGGGACCGCCGTCCAATTACGACGGCGAGCCCGCGGAGTGGCCTTCGGACCGCGACGTGGCCGATCTGCGCGACGTGGTTGCGCTCGAACCGCCCAAGGGGGCCGAGTTCGGTACGACCGAGGTGTTTTATTTGACGGTGAAAAGCCGCGATCGGTCGAGGGCCGTCGCGCTGGCGGACGCCTTGTGCAACCAGCTCGAATCGCGGTTCCAGAATATTCGCGACACCAAGGCCCAGAGCATGATCGGCGAGTTGGCCAATGCGGTCAAACTGGCCCGAATTGATCTGGTGGAAGCCACCTCGCGGTTGTCGGCCATTGAGAAGGAAATTGGGCCCGATCTGGCCGAGCTGCGCATCCTGAACGAAGCGACCAACGGCGACAGTACGCTGCGGCGCACGTCGGGCGAGATCGCCACCGAGCTTCGCGTGGCCCGAAGCAATTACGCGATCAATCGAGAGCTTTTCGCTTTGCTCGAACAGGCCCAAAATGACCCGGGCCAACTACTGGCCGCGCCGAGTCAATTGCTTGAATCGCAGCCGGCCTTGCGGCGACTGAAGGACGGGCTGGTCGACGCCCAGATCCACACGGCCCAACTCAAGGGCCGGATGAACGACGCTCATCCGCTCGTGCAGGCCGCCCGCGAGTCGGAGAAGGAAATTGGCCGTCACCTCTATCATGAACTGGCGATCGCTCTGCGGGGCGTGAAGGCTGATCTGCGATTGACCGGCGATCGGATCCAGATGCTCGAAGAGCGGCTGGCCGAAGCGACCGGACGACTCGAACGATTGTCCGAGCTGCGTACGCCCTACGCGACCCAGGTGGCTGAAACGGCCCATCGCACCCAAGTGCTCCAGCGGGCCGAACAACAGCTTTCGCAGGCCAGGGCGAGCCAGTCGAGCGCCTCGATCACGAACTTAATCTCGCGGATCGACTCGCCCGACCCGGGCACGAAGCCGCTGGGGCCCGGCCGCGCGGTCATCGTGCTGGTGGGTCTCGTCGGCGGGTTGTTTGTTGGGTTGGGCGTGCTACTGATGACGACGCCGGTGATTCCGGAAATCCCTGCGACGGCCAATGTCGCCGTCGTTGCGCCGGCGGCTGAACCGGCCGTGTCACCGCGCCCGCTGAAGGTATGTCCCGAGAGCACGGCGCCTCTGACATTGCCCCTCGGGTCGCTCACGGCGGCGTTGAGCAAACTCAACCGTCGCAACGGTCATGGCTCGGTGAAGGTGTGATGAGTGGACACGTTTCGTCGTGGTGAGTGGTGTGAACAGTGAATCTATGGAATCAATCACCTTGTTAGTGACATCTCGCGGAGCGAGATGAATACGAAAAGGGCATGAATTATGATCCCACGAACCAACCGACCGATATCCGGATTTTCGACGGGCATGAAGTATGATTTGGGCGTGGATGCCCGGGCTCGCGTGCCGCTGGTTCAGTCACCGGCGGATTACGTCGTCAATTCTCCTTCGGCCACGGCGCCCACGATGCCGGCACGGACGACCGCTTTGCCGCATGGTCATGCGCGGATTCGCCCGGTGCGTCACGATCTCATTTCGCTGGCCCAGCAACGTCTGACGCGTGGCGAGCCGTTCGTCGTGCCGGAGGGACATCGGTCGAGAATTTATCACGTCTCGAAACGAGCGTTCGACGTCGTGGGGGCGGCGGCGCTGTTGGTCCTGATTTCGCCGGTCTTCCTGACGGTGTACTTCTTTCTGATGGTCACGACGCGAGGCAAGCCGTTTTTCACGCAGAAGCGGCTGGGCTATCGCGGCAAGCCGTTCACCATGTTGAAATTCCGCACGATGACGCCCGACGCCGAGTCGCGCCGCGGCGAGGTCGAAAACGAGAAAGACGGGCCCATCTTCAAAAACCGCCGCGACGCCCGGGTCACGCGGCTGGGTCGGTTGCTGCGAAGCACGAGCCTCGACGAAACGCCGCAGTTGTTCAACGTGCTCCTGGGCCGGATGTCGTTGGTTGGCCCGCGTCCGCCAATCGGCGAGGAAGTGGCCGAATACGAACCGTGGCAGCGGCGGCGTCTGTCGGTCAAGCCGGGCCTGACGTGCCTGTGGCAAGTCAGCGGGCGGAGCGAGATCGACTTCGAGGACTGGATGCGGATGGATCTTTGGTACGTCCGCCACCAAAGTTGGTCGACCGACTTGAAGTTTCTCGTGCGAACGCCCTGGAGCGTACTCACCGGCCGCGGGGCGTATTGACGCCGGGCCGTCGGGCGCGGTCCACTTCTTCTTCATACCAACCCGAAGCGCCAGCGAGGGCAGCCTATCCACGGCCCTCGCTGGCGCTTCGGGTTGGTATTGCGTTCGTGGGAATTGGGTATTCCGGGGTGTGGCAAGATTTCTTGGCAGCATTCAGACTGCCCCGAAGGGGTTCCTGTTCGCCCAGCCCAGGGCAACGCCCTGGGGAAACTGGTCGAACCGGTGTTGTCGGCCCAACGGGCCAATCATTCATCGAGCAATTGGCCCGTTGGGCCGACAAGTGGTTTGGATCGTTCTCGCTCCCCAGGGCGTTGCCCTGGGCTGGGTGAACGGCTGGGCCTTCGGCCCACATAACCGGTGCCAAGAAATCTTGCCACACCCGTATTCCGGGCTATCTTGACTACGCCGCGAGCGATCTTTATAACCGTGGTGGTGGTATTTCCCGTCCACGCGGTTCTTCACCAGGAGGTCGAGGCATGTTTTCTTCTCATAAAACGTTCGTTGGTTGGCTGCTGGCCGTGGTGATGATGTTTTCGCCGACGCTGGTCTACGCCCAAGCGCCAGCGGCGACCGAGGCGGCAACCACGGAATCAAATCTGAAGTTGGACGTGTCCTACGTGGTGCCCGACGCCGTGTTCGGCGCGGTGATTTATCCGAGTCGAATACTCAACGCTCCCGTCGTGCGAATGAATCCGATGCTCGGGATGATGACGGGAGAATTGAAGAAGAATCTCGGCTTTGACGCGACCGAAATCGAACAATTGCTTGTGGTTGTCGATATGCCGCGGCCGGGCAAAGCTCCGGGAGCTGGCATGGTCCTTCGATTGTCACAGCCTCGCGACATCAAGACGGTGCTGCCTTCGCTGCGAGAAAGAACGTCGGAGGCGACCATCGAAGGGAAGCCTTATCTTCGCGCGAACAACGCCGCGAATGCAAGTCTTTACATGCCCGACGATCGGACGCTCTTGGTGGCCGACGACGCCATGCTGCAAAAGATGGTCGCCAACCGGAGCCATCCGGTGAAAGGCACGCTGAGCGCCGTCCTCGGCCGGTACGACGGGACGAACGACGCCCTGGCCATTTTGCTGATCAAGTCGTTGCGGCCCATGCTGAACGCTGAAATAACGAAAAAGGGTTTGCCGCCGCCGGAATTGGCCGAACTGACGAAGCTGCCCAACCTGATCGACACGTTTGGCTTGAAGGCCAGTTTATCGGGTCAGGGGAGCATGACGCTCAGCGCGCGTTGTCCCGACGAGGCGTCGGCCGTCGAATTGGAGAAAATCATCAACGACCTTCTGACTATGGCCAAGCAAAAAATGTCCGAGCGGATGGCGGCCATGCCGGCTGGCGCGAATCCGCAGCAAGCGGCCATGGCGCAACAGATGGCCCAAGCGTCGCAGAAGATGATCGACATGTTTCGACCGGTGCGCAAGGGCAACCGGATTGAGGTCGCCCAGGAAGGGCAGGGGGGAGTTGCCGCCGCGGGAATGGTGACGGCGCTGCTGCTGCCGGCGGTTCAGGCGGCCCGCGAAGCGGCGC
Source organism: Thermoguttaceae bacterium (assembly GCA_035286785.1). Taxonomy (GTDB): domain Bacteria; phylum Planctomycetota; class Planctomycetia; order Pirellulales; family Thermoguttaceae; genus UBA11386. Next base: position 5,098 of record DATECS010000331.1, read on the forward strand.
GGCGGACTAAGTCGATCAATAACATGAGGCAGATCGGCATCATGATGCACAATTATCATGATGCGTATCGTGCATTTCCCGCCCGGGCGATTTTCGATAAGGAAAGCAAGCCGCTATTGAGTTGGCGGGTCCAGGTGCTTCAGTATTTGGACCAGGATCTTTACCAGCAGTTCCACTTGGACGAGCCCTGGGACAGTGCCCACAACAAGACGTTGATCGAGAAAATGCCCGAGGTGTTTCGTAATCCCAGCAGCGGCGCCGCGCCGGGCATGACAACCTATCTGGCCCCGGTTGGACCGGGCACGCTCTTCGAGGGCGACAAGGGACGAACGATGCGCGACATTCGGGATGGCACGTCGCACACGGTCATGTTCGTCGAAGCCAACGACGATCAGGCGGTCATCTGGACCAAGCCCGATGATTGGCAATTTGATCCGGAGAAGCCGTTGGCCGGACTCGGTTCGGCGCATCCAAACCTGTTTCAGGTCGGATTCTGCGACGGCAGTGTTCTGGCCATTACGGCGGGCATTGATCCGCAGGTCTGGAAGGCCTTGCTGACGATCAACGGCCGCGAGGCGGTCGATCCGGCGTCGTATTCAGGTAACACCCAGATTCGTGTTCAATGAGAAATCCGAGCCGCGACCGTGAGGGAGCGGTTGTATGTCCACCGATCCACCACCGCTCCCTTACGGTCGCGGCTCGGTAGTCTGATTGGTGCTGGGTGCCATGTCCACGGCTGATGAAGGCACGCCATGACGCAAAGGCGGGAATCACGGTTCGCCTGAATGTCGTGAACGAGCTTTGCCGTGGACATGTTTGGCGGCGGGTGAATCGCATGTCCACGCTTGCGTGAAAGCGTGGACATGGCACCCGGCCTGATTGGTGCGTGCAAGCACGCACCCTACTGCTGGGCGTCGTAGGCGGGTCGTGGGGCCAACTGGGTTTTGACGGTCATTTCCTCGCGGTCGCGGAAGATGGTCAGCGCGACTTCCTCGCCTACCTTGTGGAAACTGATCAGGTTGACCAGGTGATTGTCGTCCATCACCGGCGTGCTTTCGACGGCCAGGATGACGTCGCCCGGGCGGAGCTTGGCGGCGGCGGCCGGCGAGTCGGGGGAAAGTTCCTTGACCAGCGCGCCCATCGGCCGGGGCAATCCTAGCTGCGCGGCCATGGTTCCGTTGAAGGTTTTTTCGAGGGTCACGCCCAAGAAGGCGCGGTCCACTTTGCCCTTTTCGATCAACTGGCCGGCGGCATGCATGAACATGTCGCTGGGAATGGCGAAGCCGATGCCCTCGCTTCCGCCCGAGTTGCTGGCGATGGCCGTGTTGATGCCGATTACCTCGCCGCGGAGGTTGATCAATGGGCCGCCGCTGTTGCCGGGATTGATGGCCGCGTCGGTCTGGATGAAATCCTGGAACCGCACGCCCGTGCCGCCCAGTTGCAAGGCGCGGCGGTTCTTGGCGCTGACAATGCCGAACGTGACCGAGTGGCTCAACCCGAACGGACTGCCGACGGCCAGCACGAAATCGCCGATTTCGACCGTGCCGCTCTTGCCGATTCGGGCGGGAACCAGGTAGGGCGCTTCAATTTCCATGACGGCGACGTCCGTCTCGGGATCTTCCCAAACGCGAAGCGGCAGCGGATGGATCATGCGCTGGTCGGCCAGGGTGACGCGGATGCTCTCGGGGCCCGCGCCGCGGATGACGTGGCGATTGGTCAGGACGTAGTAGCGGTCCTTATGCTTGCCCTGGCCGCGGATGATTACGCCCGAGCCGGCTTCCTCGACCATGCCGTTTTGGCCGTGCTGGAGGCTGCGTCGGTTGTCGACGTCGGCCTCGATGTGGACGACGGCCGGGCCGACGAGTTTGGCCACGGTTTTGATCACCTCGGACTGCCGGCGGAGAAACTCGGTTTGGGCATCGAGCTGCTCATAAAGCTTGGCCTGGGCCTCCTCGCTGGGCATGCCCTGGGTTTTGGAGACGGGCGTGGCGGGCGTTTGCGCCAAGGCGACGCCGGCGGCGAGCCCTAGGAGAAGGAGCCAAGCCGCCACGTAACGGCAACGACGAAGCAAGATGCCTGACAAGGGATGCATCGCGGTCGATACTCCGAGGAATAGTAGGCAGCGGGCAGTAGGCAGGCAGTAGGGTGGGGCGATCGCGGCAAGCCATACGACTGAAACTCAGCCGGATTGCTCGGGGCTTGCCGCGATCGCCCCACCAAGCCGTCTACAAAGGTCTCAGTAATAGACACTACCCAGAGACACCCTGCCTGGGGGCCCGATAGGAGATTCTAACGCATGGAAGTCCCGAAATCAACCGTTTCAGGAGACGTCGATTTCCATGTCGTTGATCGAGACGTCCCGGTCGTGCGAGGACGAGTCGAGCAGGCGGCCCCAATCGGCGTTGGCGCCGGTTGTCGAGCCCTCCCGTTCCACCTCGCGTTGGCACTTGATGCAGGAGGTGGCATAGGGAAGCGCCTGGAGCCGCGCCATGGGGATGTTGGTCCCACAGTTTTCGCAGACGCCGTAGCGGCCTTCTCGCATGCGTTCCAGCGCCGTTTCGGTTCGGGCCAGTTCTTGGCTTTCGACCTCGGCCAATTGGGAACTGATCTCGTCATGGACCGAATCGAGGGCCGCGTCGACGACGTCGCCGGAGGCTTGGCCCCGGAGTTCCTTGAGCGAACTCAAGTCGCCGGCCAACACGCGGCGGAGCGCGTCGCGTCGATTGATCAAGGCTTCGCGGAGGTTCAGGAGCGCATCTTTGCGGGACATTGCATTCACCTTGTTGTCCGACCCTGGCTGTGCTGAAGGAAACGCCCCCCTTCAGATTAGCCTTCGACGAACTTCCTTCTTCTTTGGACTCAGTTCACCGTTTTCCGGTGGTTCCCGACGCGGTCGCAACGAGCGAAAACCGCATGGAGTCATCTCAACTTCACCATCGAAACTATAGTGCGCGCCGCGGGGTTTCGCGCGAAAAAAACGTCTTCCCCGGCGTCCCATGCGCCAAAGTGTCCGGCGATCGTGCAATCTCCGGTCGGTCAAGCACTTGCGACACGTCCGGCCGAGCTTCTTACGTCGCGCGGTCGGCGACGAAGAGCCTTTTGCGACGGACACTTGCGCGGCCACCGCCATAGGCGCGGGGCCGGCCATGCCCAGTCGATACAACCGGTCCAAATTCCGCTATCCGACAATCGTCAAAACCCGCAAAGATATTCAGCCGTTTTTAGGGATCCGGCTTGGAATCCATCTGGGCAAGGGGACGGCTTTTGACTCGGTCGGGATCGCAAGCTAAACCCCTCAGAGGACTTAGTAGCTTCGCGTCACGCCGGTCAAGCGGCCGGCGACGCAAATGGCCGTGTTTTTGCGGCATTTTTTGCGTCGGCGGCGCTTGCGCGGCCCGGCGAAGGGCAGCCTCGGCAACCTGATCAACCTTGTGTAACTCCTTTTGTGTCCTCAAACGACAGGCGGATAATCATGTTTCCCCTTGGCGAACTTTCCGTGGCCGAACCCGCCGACACAGGCTTCGATGGCCAAGACCGATCAGACCGCTTGGTTCTCCGCGTTTGTGAAACAAGTCACGACGGGCAAATCGTCCGCTTGGAGTCGCCCAAATGCACGATCGGTTCCGACCGGCGTTGCACGCTTCGCATCGAACGGCCGGAAATCCATCCGGTCCACTGCCTGATCGTTCGCGGCCGCCGAGCCACGGTGGTCCGGTGCTGGAGTCCCGACACGCGGCTGAACGGCTTGGCGTTTTCCGACGCTGAATTAAAGCCCGGCGACCGGCTGGGAATCGGGGCCGTCGAGTTGGAAATCCTGGAAAGTACTCCATTGCCAGGTTCTCCGCAATCCCCCAAAGCCCAGGAAGTCCAGGAATCGCCCAATCTTGGCAATATCACCAAGCGACTTAACTTGGCAAATCACCAAGGACGCGACCGGGCGAGGCGGCTCGCCGGGCAACTCCGCGACGCTCGGGACGAGATCCAGCGGCTGACCGGCCACCTTCAGGCCGCGTCGGAACAGATGATCCAAATCCAGACGGAGTTGAACGCCCAACGAGAACAACTACGGAGCGAAGTCGAGCGACAGGCCCAACTCGCTTCGCAACTGGACGCCCAGCGGGAACAACTCCGACTGGAAACCGAACGGCTTGAAACCCAGCGGACCGTCTTGGAGCAGCAGCAAACTCAGTGGTCGCGGGAACAAGAGAATCGGCAGCGGTTGCTTGTCGTGCGTGAGGCTGAACTTACAGGCCAATTGGACATCCAGCGTGAGCAACTCCGACTCGAAACAGAGCAAATCGAAACTCAGCGGGCGGTTTTGGAACAGCAGCAAGCCCAGTGGAATCAAGAACAAGAGGAACGACAGCATTCCCTCGGTGAGCATCAGGCGGAGCTTACTGTCCAACTCGAGGCCCAACGAGAGCAGCTCCGACAGGAAACCGAACAGATCAACTCGCGGCGATCCGCTTTGGAACAACAGCGGGCCCAATGGAATCAGGAGCAAGAGGAAGGGCAGCGATGCCTTGTCGAGCGTCAGGCTGAACTTGCGTCGCGCGAAGCGGCGTTGGCGGGCCGGCAGAGTGAGTTGGACGAGCGGCATCACCAGATCGAAGCCCAACAAGCCCTGTTGGAGGAAGGCCGTTCGCACGAGGACAAACGAAAAACGGAAATCGAGGAGGATCGTCGCCAGCTCGAGGCGTTTCGGGCCGAACTCGAAGCCCGGCGGACCGAGTCCGAGCGGCAACACCGCGAGTTCGAGATCCAACGCGATGAACTTGCCGCGACGGCCCGTCGGGTGGAGGCTCAACAAGCCGAGCTTGAAGCGGCCCGGCGACAATTTGAAACGGAACATGCCGAACTGCAATCGTTGCGGCAAGAGTGGCAGACGCGGCACGAGCAGGTGGAGCAGGCAGGGCAAGAGATCGAAGCGGCCCGAGCCGAGTTGGCGGCCGAGCGCGAGACGCTGGCCCGGGAACGGGCTGAGTATGAAGCCCGGCGAGCCGAGGGCCAGGCGTCCACGACCGAGTCGCCTGAACCGTTCGCCGCGGAGCGGGCGTCGCTGGAGCAGCAGAAGCAACGTTGGGAGGCCGAGGTTCTTGCTCGCCGGCAACAGTGGGAGGCTCAAGAACGAGAATTCGAGGAACAACGCGAACGGTGGTCGGCCAAGCACGTCGAGGTAGAAGCCCGGCTGACCGACTGGCAGCATGAACTTGACGCCCGCGAGGCCGAGTTGACCAGAAGGCTCGCCGCGGAGGGCGATGAGCAACTCGACTCGCCGACGGAGAAGATTCCTCAATTGACGCTCCACCCAATGCCTTTAAAGCCGACTCGAGAAACCGTCAGCGATCATACCCCGATGGACGTTGGTTCGGTGTTGGCCAAGTATGGAAAGCCGTTGACGAAGGACAAGGACGAAACGCCGAGCGAGCCGTCGCGAGAAACCGACCATCATGAAGTCCCGGCGAAGTCGGACTATACTCCGTCGAACGCCTCGTCGGAGATCGAAACTCCGCCGCGTCGAGAGACTGTCTCGGAAGAGGAGGAACCGACGGGATCGCGTTCGTCGCGCGAGGAAAAAGGCGACGACGAATCGATCGACGAGTACATGTCGCAACTGATGCAACGGCTGAGTTCTCTAGCCGGCAGCGAGCCGCCGAAGGATGACGCGGCGCTACGAACGACGCAACCGTCGGCCATGAGCCGCCAGGCGTTTCTCGGGGCCAATCATCCCTATCGGCAGCAGCACGACGGCGACTCACCGCTGAACGAGGAAGAGGTGAGGGCCGCCCGCCGGGCCGCCACCAAGGCCCATCGCTCGACTTTTGAAAACCTGACCAGTCTGGCCGCCATGCGCGAGCTGGCCAAGAGCACGGCCTCCACGGCCATCTCGACCCACACGCGGAGCCAACTCAAGAAGTCGATTCTCGGCAAGCTGTCGATGTCGGTCGCCGCGCTGGCGATGGGCGCGAGCCTGATCCTGGGGCGGACCTTTTGGGGATTCGCCGACTGGCAGTTTTACGTCGGCGTGGCCGGCATCTTTCTGGCCGTGGTCTGGGTCGTCCAGTTCCTTATCCTCACCGGCCGGCTGAAGTTCAGCAAGCCGGAAGGTTTGGCTTGGATCAAGACCCTTGCGAAGGTGGTGGAGAAGGAGAAGGAAACAAAAGCGGCCACGGAGCCGGAGACGACCTCCACGACGGAAGCGGAGAACGTGGAAACCGCCGCGAAAAGCGAAGAGGCCCCCGCCAATCATTCCTGACGTACGACGCGGCTCAATTCAACCAATCTTTGATTTCTTGTTGAAGCGTCTTGAGTTCAGAGCAGAGGGATTTCAGACCCTGCCAATTCGCGTGTAGATTTTTCATGGCCTGCTTTCTGCCTTTTCCAACCGACGTTGTCCAGTTCCGATTCCGCGAGAAAGGTTCGAAGTAAGCGTCCTTCGGATGGCAGTTTTTCCGAACGGTTTTCCAAGTGTCTGGAAGAGCGTCGCGGTGCAATGCCAGGGCCCAAATTTCGACTTCCTCGCGCGCAATACATCCAAACATATGTTGCCGCGATTGTTTGGCGTGACCGAGGCATCTTTTCAATATAGCGTCACGGCTGGAAAGGCAATCGCCATCGATAATAAGTAGGAATAAATCCGCCTGCGGATAATTGTCAAAGACTTGCGCAAGGACTTGCGAGTTCGTTGCCTCATGAATTCCCTGAATACGAGGATCGCAGCATACGTCAACGGTGATGTGGCCCCGCCCTAGTTCATCAAAAAGCTCTCGAACGATCGGCTTGACGATGTATTGGTCAAGCGTATGATCCTCGGTGATAATCAGCACCTTCATAATGAGAACTCCAACCAGCCGGCAGTAAATAGTTGATCGATTTGCGTCTTTTTCGTGACTTCCTCGAAATGGGGCAAGTCTCCAAGACGCCGAACAACCGAACCCGGGGAGCCCTCTGGCCGAGCGACCAACACCGCGTTGCGCAACGCCTTCTCGCCGAGCCCCAGTAAAACTTGGCTGCTGTGAGTTGTCGCAATAACTTGGATGTTTTTGGACTCCGCGAACTGCTCCAGCAATTCGACCAACAGGTGAATGCGAGTAGGGTGCAGGCCGTTCTCGATCTCCTCCATTACAAAGAGTGTTCCTTCCGGCGCATCGTACATGGCCGCCAAGATAGCCATGAATCGCAGCGTGCCGTCCGAAATGCTTTCCGCCGAGATGAAGTCGACATTTTGACCTTCCTTCAACCGCACCTGAACCTTGTCACTTATTGTTTTTTCGAAATCGAGGTCCGTCACTTCCGGGGCGCAAAGTTCAGCGAGCCAATCCAGGAATTGTGACTTTCTATCATCGTCCATGCAGAGACGATACAGAATTGCGGAAAGATTCTCACCGTACTCTCCGAGTACGTTCATCGACAAAGGAACATATGCCTTCATTTGCGAAGGTTGTACGTCCAGAAAATGAATATTGGAATAGTACTCCAACAACTGCGACACGCGGTATTTCACGAGAGCGTCGGCTGAAACGTCCTTCAAGACTTCCAAGAGTCTGCTGTGTTCCTTCGGGAATTGTTTCAAAGGCTCTTTTAGATCGAACGTTCTTGCGGCGCCACCGTCGGTTTTAACGCGAAGCGATTCAGATTCAACGCGTAAAGTCGGTTTGATTCCGCACGTGATTTCGTGCTCAAAAATATTCGTTTCGGATTCCGCAATCCTCTCTTCTCCTAACGGAACGGTTACGGCAGCGAGACCGCTCCTCCGTACAATGGAACTAATAGTGAATTGGGAGCTTCCCATGAGGCATGCCTCGGCGGCTCCTCCCCGAAGGCCGGGAGCAATCCGCCGACCACCTTCATATTTGCCAGCCATGATTTCGGCGACCGACCACTCCGCGCCAATTCCCTGTAGAAACCGGATCGCATCAAAAATATTGCTCTTGCCGCTTGCGTTAGCTCCCACAAGAATGGTTACTGGCGCAAAGGGAATAATTACTCCCTCCTCGGCAAAGCTTTTGAAATTTTTAAGCCGTAATTGTTCAATCATTTCAGCGCCTCCACGCCAAATCATCGAATTTGCCTTAAAACCCTCGCGCCGCCTTGACGTCGTCGAAATCGCGGAGGTGGTAGTCGATCTGGGTGTAGTCCAGCACGCGGCACAACGCGCGTAGGGCGACGCCCATGCCGTCGGGGCCGCTGAAGCCGCCGAATTGGCCGCCGCCCTTGACGTGCGGCTCCAGGTCGAGGAACACGCCCGGCACGCCGCGGCGCCGCAGCTTTTGCTCCAACTTCGGCAACATGCGGCGGAACTCGCGCAGCAACTGCTCGTGGGCACTGTCGCCCGCGTCGGCCGGGACGAAATGGGCCAGCATGTCTTCGTCGACGTGCTCGCCGCGTTTGACGGGCTTTGGATGGTGATAGTCCTTGATGTGCAGCCAGCCCATGCCCGGCTCCATCGCGCGAAACTCCTCGAGCAGTTCGTCGGCCGTGAAACCTTGGACGACGAGATTGGCCGCGTCGAACACGAGCACCACGGCCGGATGATTGACCTGGCGATGGATGTCGGCCAACAACTGGCCCGTGCAGCCGACCAGATTCGTTTCGACCTCGAGGCCGAAAGTCAAGTCCGACCGGTGGACCGTCTCGGCGATCTGGCCCAACTGATCGACGGCTTGGGCCATGTGGTCGCGGGGGTCCGTGCCCTTCGGGTGATAGAACGAAAAGCCGCGGATCAGTTTGCACTCCAGCGCGTGGGCCAGTTCGCACGCTTTCTTGACGTCCTGGGCGAGATACTTGGCGAACGGCACGTAGCGGTTCTTGGTGCCGTCGTCGACGTCGCACAGCTTGACCTTGCCCACCGGCGAGCCGATCGACGAGACGTTCAGCCCGTACTCGCTTTCGAGCGTACGGATCTTTTGGATCTCGGACCGGGTGAGTTGCATGACGTTCTTGGGGCCGCCGCCGACGTCGATGAACCGGATGCTGTAGTATTGCAGCCCGAGCGCGGCGAACGCGGCGAATTGCTGCTCGGCCGTTTTCTGGTCTTGCCGGGTCGGATGGGCCGCCTCGTCGGCGAAGCCCGAGAGAATCACGCTGGGATTGTCGGCCATGAGAGTACCCGTGGTCAAAGAGTCGCAATGGTAATCAACGTGTCAGCTTACGCCGATCTAGACGTCATTGTCGGGCATTCATCCCGCCACGGCAAGGGGGCAACGGCCGTCCTACGTCGAAGAATCCTTGTCCACGGATTGTTGCTGAGCGATTCGCTCTTTCAATTCTCGCCTCGACTGGGCGTAGCGACGGTGGATATAAGCCAGCCGCGCCACCAACCCACAGACCACCACGAGAAAGATGACCCAGGAGAGGAGAAAAAGGACGTACAGCCCGCCGACGGCCATTGCGCGCACAACGGGAATTCCCGAGACCAACGCCACGACCAAACCAACTAGCCCGACCAGCGGCACGTAAGCGAGCCACGTCAGTACCCAGGGCACTTGCAGATAGGCGATCAAAAAGTTCCAACCCATTCCAAGGGCCGTGCTGATGATCACGGCGGAAACGGCCGACTGCATGTCGAGTTCGTCACCTTCGTTGATTATGCGGACGAGCCCGACGAGTATCGCGGCGTGAAACGCGAAATAGATGATGTACCCAAGGATGACGACGGGATTCAGGAACATGTGCATGGTCGTCCTCCCCGCGAGCGTCGTTTCTCCAACGCCTCGCCGTTTTCATGTAACTGCTTGAGGTCGTCTGGGAATGGACCCCAGAGAATGCGGATTGTCGCAATTTTACCGAGCCGCGACCGTAAGGGAGCGGTTAAACGCCTAACGAGCCACAACCGCTCCCTTACGGTCGCGGCTCGGTTTTATCTCATGAAGTCCGAAATCCCGAACGCCTTCAACTTCTTGCGCGCCGTGTGCATGAAGTTTATCAGGGCGATCCGATCGCTTTAAGCCGTTGATTGGCCTCGTCCGCTTTGTTGCTCTTCGGGTACTTTTCGAGCAACTCGCGATAGAGTTTCGCGGCCTGGGTCTTGTCGCTGAGGGCCTCGAAGCATTGGGCCGCCTCGAAGGTGGCGTCGTCTTGCCATTGGGGGAAGTCGGCGCCGCCGTAGATCACTTCGTAGAACGTGCGGATCGCCTCGGAGTGCTTCTTCTGACGGACGAGGAGCTTGCCCAGCTTCATTCGAGAAAGAACGGCCACTTCGCGTTCGGTTTTGGTGGGCACAAGGGCGAAGAGTTTCGCGGCTTCGTTCGGGCGGTCGAGTCGCTCTTGGATCAAGGCCTGTTCATAGAGGGCGTCGCCTTGATAGGCCGAATTCGGCTCGGCTTTCGCGGCCCGCTCGAACAGCTTCAGGCTTCGATCCCACTGCTTGAGTTTCGCGGCGGCTTGGCCCGCGTGGAGCATCGCAAGGGTGGCGAAATCGTCACCCAACGGTTTTTGCGCCATATCGGCCATCCGTTCGTAGGCGGCGATCGCCTCGTCGTACTTTTTCGATTTCAGCAGGCATTCGCCTTCCATGAAGGCGGCGTCGGCTACGAGCCGGCCGTTCGGAACCGCCTCGCGCTGGGCGGCGAACGCTTCCTGGGCGCGGTCGAACTGGTCCTGGCTAAAATAGCACCAGGCCAGTTTATGAAGGGCTTTTTCCTTGAGCAACGGGTCGGACGTCTCATAGGCCAGGCTCTTGTACGCTCCGATCGCGTCGTCGTAGCGTTTCCGCTCGTATTGCAACTCGGCCGCGTGGTAGACGCTCTCGCCGGCCAATGGGCTGTCGGGATGCTGCTTGGCCAGTTCGACGAACTGCTTGGCTGCCTCATCGAATTTGCCTGCGCCCTTAAACGCCCAGGCCAGTTCGTAGAGCGTCTTGTCCGCGCCGACATACTGGGAATCGTCCTGGAGCAAGGCTTGAAACGTCTTGATCGCCTCGTCGTACCGTTTCAAGCCGGCCTGACACAATCCAAGGACGTACAGGGCGTCGGATTTTTCCTTGCCCGTGGGTTTGGTCGCCAACAGAGCTTGGACGTCTTCCAGCGCCGGGCCGAATTTGCCCAACTGTTGCCGGGCCGTGCCCCGGGCGAATCGGGCCGGAACGACCAGTTCGCTTTTGGGAAACTCGATCACCAGCCGGTCGAACGACGCCTCGGCGCCCGCGAAGTCCTTTTGGCTGAGTTGGGCCCAGCCCAAGCCGAAAAGCGCGTTGGGCAACAGTTCGCTTTTGGGCCAGTCGCGGATCGTGTTTTCATACTCGCGGGCCGCGGTGGCCATGTCGCCTTTGTTGTAGGCGAACTCGGCGAGCCAGAAATGGGCCTGGTCCAACAACGGACTTTTGGAAAACGTGGTGATCAGATGGCGGATTGTATCGGCCGCTTCGTCCTCCTGACGCTGTTGGCGCTGGACGTCGGCCAGCACAAGCAGGACGTCGTCGGCCTGGCGCCAGTTGGCGTCGGCGACCAACGACAGCTTCAACGCTTGGACGGCTTCTTCGAGCCGGTTCTGTTGGGCCAGGCTGCTTCCCAACAGGTAATAGGCCTCGGCCTGGGCCGTCCGCGTGGGGAGCCGCGCGAGGATCGGCTGGATCGCGCCGATCGTCTGGACGTACTTCTTCTGCATGTAGAGGATCAACGCCCGGCGCAGCCGCCATATCGGGGTTTCCGCGTGGTTGGGGTATCGGTTGATCAGGTCTTGATAGCGGCGCTGGGCTTGTTCGAGCTTGTCGAGTTGCAGTTCGCTCTCGGCGGCCACGGCCACGACGTCGGGCAGCAGGTCGCTCGCCGCGTAACGCGCGAAAAACTGCTCCGAGTAGGCCAGCGACGTTTTGAAGTCGCCCTCCTGCAACGCGGCGAACGCCGCCATGTAGAGGGCCGAATCGGCCACGGGATCCTCGGGAAACTTGTTCACCACGTCGGCGTAGAGCGTGATCGAAAGGGCCCGCAGCTTGGGCATTTCATACGTGGCGTCGGCCAGGTCGAGCCGCAGTTGGGGTTCCCAGCGGCTTCCACCCGCCTCCGAAAGCGTCTTCTCCAACAGGGCGACGGCTTCGGTCGTTTTTTTTTGTTTCAAAAGACTTCGGGCGCTCCAGTGGGTCGCCTCGGGCAGCGAGGGTCCGCGGCCGGCGATCACCTTGGACAAGACGGCCATTGCTTTGGCTGAATTGTCGGCCAGGTAGTAGCATTTGCCGGCCGCGAGGTTGGCTTCCTCGCGGCGCGAGGAGTTGGGAAACTCGCGGACCAGCGACGAGTAGAGTTCGGCCGCCTGGGCATATTGCTTGAGTTGGGCCAGGCAGTCGGCCTGACGCATCCAGGCCTGGTCGGCCAGGGGGAACGCCTTGTTGGCGGCCACTTTGGCGAACCAGGCGAGGGCCTCCCGATATTGGTTCGTTCCAAAAAGCGTCTCTCCGCGCCGCATCATCACTTCGACGGTCCGAGGATGCTTGGGGGCGACGGTCAAGAATTGTTCGTACGTTTTGCCGGCCGCTTGGAGTTGGCCCAATTCCTGGAGCGTCGCGCCCAGGGCATAGAGCGCCTCGGGCAACAGGCGGCCCTTGGGGAATTCGCGGATGAGCCGGGCGTAGAGGACGGCGGCGTTTTCTTTTTTGCCAAGCGCGTAGTCGCATTCGGCCCGATAGTAGAGCGCCGGCTCGAGGTATTTTGTTTCGGGATAGCGGCGCAGGAGGGTGTCCAGGGTTCGGGCGGCGGCTTGGTATTGGTTTTGTTGGCCCGCATGGCCGAGGCTGAATTGGGTGACGCCGAGGTAGAGATAGGCGGCGTCGCGGAACGAGGCCTGGGGATACTGGTCGAGCACCTGCTGGAGGGCGATCAGGGCCTTGTCGTGTTGTTTCGACTTGAGGTAGCAGATGCCCAGGTTGAGCGTGGCCTGGGGAACGTTGCGGTGGCCTTTGTTCTTGGCGAGGAAGTTATTCCAGGCGGCGACGGCCAACTCGAACTGGCCGTCTCGCTGGAGTTTGTCCGCGGCGCGGTACTGCGCGTCGCCCGCCTCGGGAGACTCCTGGGCCAGGGCGAGGCGTCCAAAGACCAACAGACAGAGTATCCACGCGAACCATGCGCAAGTTGGGCGAAAATGCCTCATCACGATACCTCAACTCCACGCTTCCGGACGTTTCCGAATAGCCCTATTTGCCCCAGACGAACCGGAAGTCCTGTAACCTATTTATCGTAACAGATATAGTGTCGTCCGGCCAGCGTTGCGGTCTCGCGGGCGATCGTTGGAAAGGGGAGCAACTTTCGCAATTCTCCGGCGAGGGTTCGATGAACGCCGTCGGCGCGGGGGATTTGCTCACGTCATTCTTTATCTAATCCGCAGAGTCGGCCCATTTCCCGCCGGGGGTGGTTGTGGATTTTTGTAGGGTGGGCATCGCCCACCCTACATTTTGTGGTTCCGACCGTATTGGATCGATAAATTCACTGCCTCGGAGCGGGAATCCGATGACTCCCCTCTTGGCGTCCTTTGCGTCTTGGCGGTGAGACTGGTCGCGCGGCGTTGGACCGGGTAGGATAGGGGTCGCCTTTTGTCAGCCCCGCTGGCGGCGGGTTCATTGACCAGTGCGTCATACTAACCCGAAGCGCAAGCGAGGTCGACCAAACCGCTACCCTCGGTTGTGATCGATTATCCTGGCTTACCCTCGCTTGCGCTTCGGGTTAGTATGATTCGGGCCGGACCAAAAAGTTCCGGCTGGAGCAACAACCCCTTTCAATTGTCGGAGATGTAATCTTGCCCGAGCTGCACATCTATCATTGGCTGGGATTCGCGGGGCTCGTGGTGGTGTTGTTGGTGCTGGATCTGTGCGTGTTCCACCGCCATGATCACGTTCCCACGTTGAAGGAGTCGGCCCGGTGGACCGTTTTTTGGGTCTCCTTGGCATTGATTTTCAACGGGGTGATCTGGTGGTGGGCCGGCCATGAGGTGGGAAGCGTCTGGTTGACGGGCTATCTCGTCGAGGAAGCCCTGTCGATGGACAACATGTTCGTGTTCGTCGTGATCTTCCGCTTCTTCGCCGTCCCGATGATGTATCAATATCGGGTCCT
>DATECS010000332.1:0-14284 GCA_035286785.1 Thermoguttaceae bacterium
CGGCCGTCGCGCGACACGTGCCGGTCTGGGAAATCCTTGCCGAGGCCGAGAAGGACGGGCTCGGCTCGGCCAGCGCGGCCGAAGGGATTGCCCGGTTTCGTCATCTTATCGAGAAGTATCGTCGGGCCAGCCGCGGCGGCAGCCTGTCGGAACTGGTCACCGGCCTGGTCGGCGAGATCGGCTACCAGGCCGAGTTGGCCCGGATTTATTCCAACCCGGTCGAAGCATCCGCCCGATGGACCAGCGTCGAGGAGGTGGTCAATTCGGCCGCCAATTATGCGCGGCGCGAGCAGGGAGCAAGCTTGGCCGGGTTCGTCCATGAACTGGCCCTAGGCGACCGCGACGCCGAGCCCGACAAGGAAACGAAGATGGCCCACAACGCGGTCGTCCTCATGACGTTGCACAGCGCCAAGGGGCTCGAGTTTCCGGCCGTCTACATGGTGGGGATGGAAGAGGGCCTGCTGCCGCACCGCCGGTCGATCGAAGACTCGGATTCGAGCGTGGACGAAGAACGGCGGCTCTGCTACGTCGGGCTGACCCGCGCCCAGCGTCGCCTCACGCTGACGATGGCCAACACGCGGCGCAAATGGGGCAAGTCCCGGCCGACTCAGCCCAGCCGGTTTCTTTACGAGATTAGGGGGCTGACCGAGCATTCGAACTATAAAAAAATCATCCATGCGGGCACCCGCGTGGTTCCCGCTCCCTCAGGACGGCCTGCCGACAAAACGGCGCGACCTGCCTCGCGAACTCGTCCCAAAGCCTGAGGGGGCCTGCCTCCTGCTTTTCCGGAACCGTCCCCCGCCGGTAGTGAATGACGCAAGCCCTTGTGGTATCACGTCTTATAGACGCCTTCACCATGTCGCATAAAGGCTTCCACGGCGATTTGCCGACGCCGGGAAATTGTCCCATACTTATAGAGATGGGTGGCAAGCCAGCATGTGCGGGCATTCCTTTCGGGCCGTTTCCCACGCGGAGGCGACCAGCGTCGCGGGCCAACGATCCATCCAACGACGAATGATTTTGGGGCATCCTTGGGAGGAGTTGTCGATGTCAATTCGTGGAAATGGTTCGCGGCTCGGTTCATCGCGTTATGGGCAATACGTTTCCATCGTGCTGCTGACTCTCTTGGGAGTCGCGCTAAGCGCCATGGTCTTCCTGGTCGCCCACATTTGGGAACGAAGGGCTATTTGCAGTGATTTCAAATCCCTTGCCGACAGCCGGTTCCAAGCCATCACCAACACGTCCGACCAGATCGCCAAATTGATCTCCTTCGCCGACAACGTTTTTCTGGTCGGGCCCGGGACGGATTCACCCGCGTTTCCCGGCTACGTGCGATCGCTTCGAAAATTTCTCGAAAAGGACCAAACCGAGTATTCGGCGGTCCACGCCGTGACTTGGGTTCCCCGCGTTTTTCGGTCGGAAGCCGCCGCGTACGAGCAGGCGGCGCGAACCGTTTTCGATCCCCGTTATCGGATTCACCCGTCGGAATCCTCGCCGCAAGACTGCTTCCCTTGGTATCTCAGCGTTGGCGACACGGCGGACGGCGTCCAGCCGGGCCAGGATCTGTCGCTCGACCCCGCCGCCTCGAAAGCAATGGATCAGGCGTGCCGCACCGGACTCGGCGTGGCGATTGCGCCAATGAAGCTATCGGACACCCCCCATGCTCCGCTCGGTTACCGCGTGTTTCATCCGCTCTATCGCAACGGCGATCCGGGAAACGTCGAGGCTCGCGTCCGGGACCTCGCCGGTTTCCTTTGCCTTGATCTCGACATCGGCACGTTGGTCGCCAATGCTTTCAAGGACATCAAGCCCCAGGGCATCGACGTTTGGGTGAGCGACCGTACCGGGCGCGAAAATACAACCCTGTTTCGCCACGTGACGCGATTGGGTTCGTTGGCAGTTAATCCCAAAGCGATCAACCATGCCCGCGATCAGCTCCAAACCGCTGAACCGATTAATTTCTTCGGCAGAAACGTAACGCTTCGCGCCGTCTCGACGCCGTTATTTTGGGAAATACACACTATCTGGCAGCCCTGGGCCCTGCTGATTGTCGGATTGGCCTTGACGTTTACCTTGGCCGCGCACGGAGCAAGTCAAACGGTTCGCGCCACGGCGATCGAGCAGGCAGTTTCCACCCGACTGGCCGCGTTTCGCGAGGAGATCGACCACCCCCAACCGCGACGAAAGGAACCTGCGTCGTTCCCAACCAACGGCGTAACTCGCGAATCGCTCCTGGGTGCCCCGATCGACTCGGGCCAAACGTTCACCCATCCGAACGAAAGTCCCACACCCATGTAGGGTGGGGTAACGATCGGCATTCTAACGGCCTGATCTATCTTCACGCGTTCCTGCCGATTGTCGTCGTACCATTCTACTTGCCTGCTTGGTGCGTCTAGAAGCACCCCACATGTTATTAACCCAGATAGCGTCACTCCCCCACGTTCGCATTATGGGTTTCCCCGGGCCCTCTCACGCCGCCCCCATTTTCCCTCCGCCCCAAGATTGACGTAGGCCATTTCGTCAATCTCGGATAAACTATCCTCGCCAGCTTGTTAGTGGCTATCCGAAAACGGGGACTGGCTCCCGGATATTGTGCATGGAGTGTGCCCTAACCGCTAGATATAGGGTATCTATCCCCGTTTTCGGATAGCCCTTGGCTTGGAAGGATCCCCCCTCGGGCGAAGCGGCTTACCGTAAGGAGGTTGCCATGCCGAACTGGCCATTTCGCTTTCTTCACGCCGCCGACTTCCATCTGGAAACGCCTCCGTTCGGCGTGGACGAGATTCCCGACCATCTCTGGGAGCTTTTTCTCGACGCGCCTTATCGCGCGGCCGAGCGAGTGTTCGACACCGCGCTGGCCGAAAACGTCGATTTCGTCGTTCTCTCGGGCGACCTGTTGCACAGCCAGCACGCCGGACCGCGGGGGCCGCTGTTCCTGCTTGCGCAGTTCGAACGTCTCGCCGCCCGCAATATCGCGGTCTATTGGGCCGGCGGCCGGATCGACCCGCCCGAGGCGTGGCCGCCGTCGATCGCGCTGCCCGAGAACGTCCACGTTTTTCCTCACGGCAAACCCGAGCAGATCCTCCATCGTCGGGCGGACACGCCCTTGGCCCGGCTGATCGGCGCCAGCCGCTCCCCGCGGGCCCACGTCCGTCCCGAGGGATTCGACCCGCGTGAAGCCGGACTGTTCAGCATCGCGGTGGCCCACGGCCGTGCCCCGCTCGAATCGCTACGAATGAGCCGAGTTGATTATTGGGCCCTCGGCGGTCGTCACGCCCGGCGGACGCTGTGTGAAGGCATGCCGCTGGCTCACGACCCCGGCAGCCCGCAGGGTCGTCAACCCGAGGAAACCGGCGCCCACGGTTGCACGTTGGTCGAGGTCGATGTCGAACGCAACGCCCGGTTGAGCTTCGTGGCCACGGACATCATTCGCTGGGAAACGCTCGAAATCTCGTTGGACGAGCAGACGACTCGCGAGGAACTCCAGCACGAAATGGACCGTAGGCTCGACTCACTTCGACAGAAAACTCCCCAGGCCGACTTGCTCGTTTCCTGGCAGGTCCAAGGGTCGGGCGACCTTGTGGCCCAACTGCGGCGCGGTCTGCTTGGGCCCGAGTTGCTCGGCCGGCTTCGCGAGCGGTTCGGCCAGGGATTGCCGGTCGCCTGGAGCGTGGCGATGACGGTCGAGCCGCCGGCCCGCTGGCAGGCGTCGTGGTACGAGGAAGACACGATTCGCGGCGAGTTTCTTCGCCAACTCCACCACCGCGAACAGGACGTCGGCGAACCGCTTGGGCTGGAAACGTGCCTGTCGGGAGCGACGCTCGACAACCGCTGGGGCGAATTGGTTTTGAACGTGCCGGAGGTCTCGCGCGGCGCGCTGGTGCATGAGGCGGCCATGCTCGGAGTCGATCTTCTGGCCGGAGAGGAGCGTGAATCGTGAGAATCAAAGCGCTCAAAGTCGACGGCTACGGCGTTTGGACTCGGCTCAAACTCGACGAGTTGGGCGAAGGAATCCACGTCTTCCACGGCCCCAACGAGGCCGGCAAAACGACGCTGATGCAGTTCCTCCGCGCAATGTTCTTCGGATTTTCGCCCGACCGCCGGCGTTATCTGCCGCCGGTCCACGGAGGCCGGCCGGGCGGCACGATCGATCTGGCGACGCCCGACGGTTCGTTCGTCCTCTCGCGTCACGATGACGACGAAGCGCCCGGTCCGCACGGGACCGCGGTGCTCGCCGCGCCCGACGGCACGCGCCACGGCGAATCCTACGTTCATTCGTTGCTCTCC
This sequence comes from Thermoguttaceae bacterium, assembly GCA_035286785.1. GTDB lineage: Bacteria > Planctomycetota > Planctomycetia > Pirellulales > Thermoguttaceae > UBA11386. Next base: position 4,288 of record DATECS010000332.1, read on the forward strand.
GGCACGGACGAGGCGACGTTCAATAACGTTTTTTGCGTGGGACTGCGCGAGATTCAGGAGCTTGGCACGCTGGACAGCACGGAGGCCGCTTCGCTGCTGTTCAGCTTGACGGCCGGGCTGGATCGCGTCTCGCTGGTCGACGTGTTGCGTGAATTGGCCGCGTCGCGCCGCCGGCTGCTGGCCGACGACGGCCGATCGGGCCAGATTTTCGATCTTCTCGCCCGACGCGACGAACTCCGCCGGACGCTCAATGAACTCGATACGTTGACCTCGCAATACGGGCAGTTGGTCAGTCAATCCGCCGTGCTGGATCGCGACGCCCAGCGGCTAGACCAGAGCCGGGCCCAACTCGAACACGCGGCCCGGGTGCTCGAATCGGCCGCCTCGCTCCGCGACCGCTGGACTCGCCGCGGCCAGATCGACTCCCAATTGGCCGCTTTGCACGTTTCGACCACGGGTCTGGAAGACGCCTTCGGACAATTCGAACAAGTGGATCGCCGGTTGCGGCGTTTTCGACAACGTGCCGCTCGCGTCGATCGGGCCCGTCGAGCCACGCGCCGCCGCGCCGCCGCGGTCGAGATCAACGAGCCGCTCCACCGCCAGGCCGCCCGCATCGAGGCCTTCCGCGAACAAGAAGGCTGGATCACGTCGCTCCGCGCCAAGGTTGCTGATCTGGAAAATGAATCCCGTGAGGTGAACCGGGAGTTGGCCGACCAACGGAGCCGCCTTGGACTCGACGACGCCGGTTCCTCGAAACTGCCAGAGAAACTCCATCGAAAACACTCGGCCGAATTGCGCCGCATTGGCCGCGAATTGCGCCGCCGCCGCGAGACGATGGCCGAGGCCCAGACGCGGTTCGACCAGTGCAACGAGGCGGCCCGGTCACGGGACGTTCAAATTCAAAACGCTCTGGCCTCGCGCGGGATCGGCAACCTGAACGACGCAATCGCCGCGGCCGGCTCGCTGGTGGCCGGGCTCCGACGCCGCGTGCAGCTCGACGACCGCATTCGGCAATTGGAACGTCACCAGGTCGAGCTGGACCAACAAGGCCGCGACCTGCTCGGCCGCCAGATTCTATCGATGCCTTTGGTCGTGGGACTAGGGGCCGTCTTTGTCTTCAGCGTCATCATGATTATCGCCGGAGTTTGCATGTCGTCGAGCCTGATTGGCGCGTTGCGTTGGCCGTTGTTGATCCTGGGCATCGGCAGCGTCCTGACCACGCTCGGCATGAAAATCATGCTCGAAAGGTCCAACTCGCGAAAACTCGACACCTGCCAGCAACAAATCCACTCGCTACAGCAACAAATCGCCCAGGCCAAACAAGAACACGATCAACTCGATCGATCGCTCCCGCCGATCGGCTCGCGAGGCTCGCAGCTCGACGTCGCCGAAAACGACCTCGCCGAACTCGAGGAAATGACGCCACACGAAGCGCGCCGCCAGGCCGCCCAGCAAGAGGTCGACGCGGCGAAACTCCACCTTCAGACCGCCGAGGAAGATCTTCGCGACGCCAAACGCCGATGGACCGAGGCGCTGGACCTTGCGGGCCTGCCGAAGGGCGTCTCGCCCAAGCAGGTTCGCGGCCTCTTGACCCATCGACGGCAGTGGACGGCTCTGGCCCGGCGCGCCGATCAGACCGCTTCGGAACTTCAACAGCGACAAGCCGAACTCGACGCCGTGACCGACCGCGTCACGCAGTTGGCCACCGAGGCCGGCGTGGCCGTCGCCAGCGGCAATCCGATCGAAGTGCTCCACCTGCTGAGCGAATCACTCCGCCAGGAACAGACGAAACTGGCCCAACGCAAGGAACTCAGCCTCAAGGCACGCCGCCAGCGCCGAGTTCGGGCGAAGCTCGAAGCCAAAATACGTCCTCTGCGGCTTCGTCGCCGCCGGTGTCTTGCGCGGCTCGGCGCGCGCGACGGCGACGAGTTGCAGCGAAAACGCCAGATGCTCGATCAGGCCGCGCAACTTCAACACGATCGCCTCGCTCTGCAGGCCGAGATCGAAACCGCGCTGGTGGGCCAATGCTCCGAGACCGAACTGGCCGCCTGCATGGCCGAGGCGACGGACGACGACGTCGAGACCCGCTGGGACGCGATCGACCGGCAACTCCAGACCGTTCGTTCGCAACTGAACGAATGTCTCGAACGCCGCGGCCAGATCAAGGCCCAGTTGACCGAGTTGGCCGGAGACCGCCGCGGGGCCCGCGCGCGGCTTCAGTTGGGCACGCTGCAAAAACGGCTCGCCGCGACCGTCCGCCGCTGGCAGGTTCTGGCTCTGACCGAAAAAACCCTGACCGCCGTCAAACATTTCTACGAAACCGAGCGACAGCCCGAGACGCTCCAAGAGGCCTCCGAGTATCTCCGCCGCCTGACGGGCGGACGCTACGGTCGCGTCTGGACCCCGTTGGGCGAGGACGTGCTGCGCGTGGACGACGCCCACGGGGGAACGCTCCCCGTCGAAGTGCTCAGCGAAGGCACTCGCGAGCAGCTTTTCCTCGCCTTGCGGCTGGCGCTGGTGGCGTGTTACGGCCGTCGCGGCGTGCGGCTGCCGTTGATCCTCGACGACGTTTTGGTGAATTTCGACACGCCCCGTGCCAAGGCGGCCGCCGACGTCTTGCGCGATTTTGCCCATCGTGGACACCAACTCCTGGTGTTCACGTGCCACGACCACATTGTCAGCCTGTTCAAGTCGCTGGACGTGGACGTGCGCCGGTTGCCCAGCCACCGCGAGACGGCCGCCGGCGTCGAAACGTCCGCCCCTTCACGGCATTCGTCCCGCCGCCCAAAGAAGAGCCACAAGCGAAGGCTGAAGAAAGAAGGCAAACGCGCCGTCGACTTCCGTCTGGAAGACGAAATCTCGGCCTGGCAGGACGAGACGGAAGACCGAGTAGCGGACGACGACCAAATCGCCCCCGAGGAAGACGCCTCTGGACGGCCGCATTCCAAAGGAAGTCCCTCTTCCAACGCCCAGCGCGAATCCGACTCTCCCGTGGACCTCGACGAGGTCCAAGACGCTCGCGAGGACGACCTCGACGACGCGGCGGCGTAACAAGCCCACAGACATGGCAGCACGTCCTTCCGGTCGCAGGAGAGGTACTACCTCTTTTTCACATAACTTATGGCGTCATCGCTCGACTTGGCGCATAGCTCGACCACGTTCAGCGTTTCTGGGTGGCCTCGGGAAAAGTCGCGTTCGTCCGGCGGGATCGCCATTCGTCCACGAACTGGCTGTAGGCCTCCCAACTTTCATCGCTGCCATGCCTGCCGAGATAGCGGACTTTTCCCTGATCGCGGACGTAGGCCAGTCCGCTGGGCTTGTGCAGACAGTAGTTGGGGAGGCGCGGACGACGAGCGGGCATAGTGCGGATCTCCATGGCGTTGGTCGCGTAATTACGCGCTTTCCGCGTCACTTGGAGCCGCGCTGCCGACCGCCGGCAGGTAATCTAAATCTCGATTTCGGCGTTACTTAGGTAATCGGGGCGAGAGGATTTGAACCTCCGACTTCCTGCTCCCAAAGCAGGCGCGCTAGCCAGACTGCGCCACGCCCCGGTGGGTGGGACTCGGCCCGCCACGGGATTAAAATGAGTATAGCCGGTCGGGCGGTTCCTGTAAACGGCCGCCGGTTTGAGTTGTCGGGTGGCGTCAGGGTCGTTGACGCGCGGCGTTGCGGTTCGTCCCGAGCCCGATTTGCGGCCACGCTCGTTCCACTAACGCCAGCACGTCGTGGAACGGATTGGACCCTAAAAGGCCGAACATCGGATGGTTACGCAGCTTGGCCCGGGTCGTCGCGGGCGACGAGAGGCCGCACAGGAATCGGGCCACCTGGCGCGGCGAGGCGAGCGGCGCGTGGCCCTCGGCCAGGAGACGGCCCACCTCGGCCTCAGCGCGATCGGCCAGCGGGGCGTGACGCGCGGGAGCGAGCGGCCGGCGCGACTGGCCCTCGCATGGGCCGCAATGGCCGCACGGACTTCGCTGTTCGCCGAAATAGCCCAGCAAGTGGCACGTCAGACAGCCTTCCGCCTGTGCGTAGGCGAGCACGCGGCGGATTCGCGCGATGTCGTGCTGCTCGCGCCGTTCGAATCGACGGCCCAGTTCGTCGCACAATTGCGCAAGATCGCTCGGGCGGTTGAGCACTCGGTATCCCTGACGAACGCCGGACGCTTGAACGACAAGATCGCCCGCGTCTTCGAGGTAGCCGACGGCGGCGACCACTCGTTCGCGCGGCTGGCCCGTCGCGCGGACGACCCGGTCGAGATCCAACGAGAACCACGTCTTCCCCTTCACGGCATGGCGAAACACGTTGCGGAGAAAATCAGCCCGGTTGGCGTCGAATTGAGCGAAAATTTCCTCGGAACGCTTTTGGGGCTGGAATTTGTATTCGGAGTAGAAAGGCCCGGTCGATTGCAGGACGTCTTCCAGTTCGAGGTACGTGAAGAGCGTTTTGACGACCAGCGGCCGGACGTCATGCGTCGTCGAAAGCTCGTATTCCGACACGTCGAACCGATCGCCGCGGCCCAGCGCGTCGCCGACGAGTCCTTCGACGGCCTCGCGGGTGGGCGTGTCGCCGTAGGAGAAATTTTCGAGCGTCACGACGTCGTCCGCGCAGGCCAGCAGCTCGCAGACCGACGGCCGGCCGTCGCGGCCCGAGCGGCCGATCTCCTGCATGTAGCTTTCCAACGCCTTGGGCAGATTGTAGTGGTAGACGTAGCGGATGTCGGCCTTGTCGATGCCCATGCCGAAGGCGATCGTCGCCACGACGATCATGTGGTCGGAGGCCATGAACGCCTCCTGGACCGCGTTGCGATCGTCGGTCTCCATGCCCGCGTGATACGCCCGGGCGTCGAAGCCCGCGGCGCCGAGCAGCCGGGCGACCTCTTCCGCGGTGCGCTGCAAGGTGACATAGACGATTGTCGGGCCGGGCGGGCGCCGGCGGAGGCGAGACAGCAGCAACTCATCCTTGGCCGACGGCTCGCTGGGCGTGACCATCAACCGGAGATTGGGCCGATAAAAGCCGGTGTGAACCACGTCGGCCGCCGCGATGCCGAAGCCCTCGGCGATGTCATGGGCGACCTCGGGCGTGGCGGTGGCGGTCAGGGCCAGCACGCGCTCGACCTTCAACTGCCGCGCGAGCCGGGCGATTTTGAGATAGTCGGGCCGGAAATTGTGGCCCCATTCGCTGATGCAATGGGCCTCGTCCACCGCCAAAAGCGAAATCTTGCGACGCCCCAACGAACGCAAAAACCGCTCGTTGCCGAGCCGCTCGGGCGAGACGTACAGCAGCTTGAGCCGGCCCGAGGAGAGCGACTCGCGGACCGCGATCGCCTCGTCGCGTGTCAGGCTCGAATCGAGCCGCGCCGCCGCCACGCCACGCGACGTCAATAGGTCGAGCTGGTCCTTCATCAACGCGATCAACGGCGAGATCACCACGGTCAGCCCGTCCATCAACAACGCGGGCAACTGATAGCAAAGACTCTTTCCGCCGCCGGTCGGAAAAATGGCCAACGACGATCGGCCCGCCAGAAGACGCGAGACGACCGCTTCCTGGCCGTCGCGGAATGAGTCGAAGCCAAAAACTTCCTTCAACGTCCGCCGAGCGGACTCGGGCGGTGGCACGGCGTCGGTCGCGTCGATCGGAAGCAAGGTTTTTTTCGGCGGCGCGGCGCCGGGCATCGGCGAAGATTGCATGACGACGGGCTCCTGACGGGAAGGGGAGACGGTAGTCGGCTTCGAAGATACAACAGCGAAATGTGTACGCAAGTATAGTAATTGAGGTGAACCAATGCTAGCCCCCCTCGAGTACTTCACAGGGAAACGGCAAAGTCGTGAAAGATCAGGAGGACAGGCATTCCTGCCTGTCTTTTTCGCCCAACCCAGCCAGACAGGAATGTCTGGCCTCCTGGAACACGGGACTTTGCAGTTCTCCCGCGCGTGGTTCATGCGAAAAAAGCGATGCTCGGTTTCAGACGCAGCGACCTCGCCGCAGCATTCTCCCTAGACTGCGCAAACGCCCCACATTGAGCCTCTTCCGTGGGCCTGATCGAGACATTATAATTACACGGTTTGGCTACGCTGTGGAGAGAAGTCGGTGAAAATCGGCGTGAACTTTCCGCGGCCGGCGGTCGCCTTGCCGTCCCACGCCCGACCGAGTTCTCGCGGGCCGTGTGTCAGGTCAGGTTCCAGGCCGCCCTTGGTCAGAACACAAGCGCCCGTGGCGCAACTGGATAGCGCATCGGTCTTCGGAACCGAGGGTTACAGGTTCGAATCCTGTCGGGCGTACTTCGATTTCACCATCTGAGATGGCCGTGTCATCCGCTGCCATCTCTTCTTTTTTATTGCCAAACCTCTTCTCACGATTGGACTTCCGTCCTTTCTCTGTAACCATCCTCCGAGGCTCTTTCAAGGCCTCTTCATTGCCACCGGCGGACATCTCCCGACCATTCCGCGACACCCGTTGGGCACCATTCTGGGCACCACTGGAGCCTTCGTCGCAACATTTGACGTTGACCGGTCGGGCTGGGTTAGACCGTTCTTGATAGTAGGACGAATGGCGGGCAACAAGGCCACCGCCTCGGCCCGCTGGTCGAGCCCCACGTGCGTGTAGGTGTTCATCGTTAGATTGATCGTGCTGTGGCGGGCCAGTGCCTGGGCAAGCTTGGGGTGGACATTGACCCTCGCCAGATTGGTGATGAACGTATGTCGGTTCGCATGGAAGTCGGCAAACCGACTCTCGCTGTCACGGTACGCAAGAAAGTCAGAGGCTTCTCTTGTGGCACGGACCTCTTCCATTTTGACCTCATCAATCCAACGCTTTCGTGCCATCGCCAGGTCTGATGATCAACAACGGCATCAGTTGCCTGCCGGTGCGGATTGATTCGACGCTAGTGGGCATCCTGACAAACACCGACGTGAACGTGGTTTGTCAGTCTCTGCTTCAAACGGTACGTTGGGCATCTCCGGCAGAACCGGTTAAAACGGTCTTTGCCGGCCCGCACGACTGATCCAAACCATCCTCTCGACGCGCCGAGGGCGTCGCCTGTAACGGGCGTGGCTGTGGTAGCCGATCTTCCGGTTCTTGCGAAAAGACCCGCTGTGTCGCCGTCCCGAAAATGAGTTGGCCGTTCGTGGCCGCCCGGCCGATAGCCTGGATAGTTGATTGTCCGAACGGTTGAGAATTCCATCCCAAGGGAAGACGGAAAAAACCATGAGCAAGAAAGACACGTTTCGCGTCGTGACCCGGGGAACCGACGGCAAAATTCTCATCCGCGACTACGAGAATCAAGACGCCTTGCTGCGTCGCCACGTTCAAGTCGGGGTGGACGATTGCAGCACGGATCTCGACCTGCGGGGCCTTCCGGTCTTTCGCGGCCTGATCGGACCGATCCCCGAAGGGTCGAACGTCATCCGCTACGAATCGCCCGAGGTCTTCGAGACGCTCACCAAGGAATGGACGATCGAGAAGCCGCAGCGACGCGCCCCGCGCCCCCGCGGACGACGCCAAACGACCGCCACCAGCGCCTCGATCAGTTCGTAGGCCGCGTTCCACGGAGAGGGCAAAGAGGGATGCGTCTTGAGAGGAGACGCATCCCATTTTCTTTTTTACGGCCGACGCGTCGATCGAACCATGTGTCCGATGATTGATTAAGCGTTTTTGGCCGCCCAGACGTCGCTCTCGTCGCTCAGCGGCAAAGAGATCGGCCGGCGAAGCCGGTCCGACTGGTACATGGCCAGGGCCATCTCGAGCGTCGGCCGAACGCTCTCGCAGGGTATGGCAACCTCGCGGTCCCGTTGGATCGCGTCGACGCAATCGTCGATGACCCGTTGGTGATCCACGCTGGCCAGCGCCGTTGGGCTGCCGCCGGCCGTCGCCTGGTTGGGATCGCCTGAGCGGCGGAGGACGTCGTCCTCGGGCCGTTCGTCCTGGAATTTCCAGAGCGAGAAGGCGGCGCCTTGCATGATCGCGGCCCCTCGCTCGCCGTAGAGTTCGATGCGCACGTCGGTTCCCGGCCACAGCGCCGTGCTGGCGGCGACCGTGCCGGTCGCGCCGTTAGCGAACCACACGAGCGCGTCGAGCGTGTCTTCGAGTTCCACGTCCGGATGGGCCAGGTTTTTCATGCGGGCCTCGACGGCCGCGGCCGGGCCCAGCAGGTATTGCAGCAGGTCGATATAGTGGAAAGCGTGCTGGATGGTCACGCCCGCTCCGCTTCGCCGGTCGCTCCGCCACGCGTCGGCGTGATAGTACTCGGCCGAGCGGTGCCACTTCATCACCGCGTCGGCGCGGAGCACGCGGCCGAATCGTCCTTCGTCCAGGGCCTTTTTCATTTGCTGGATGGGCTCCCGGAGCCTGCTTTGGACAAAAATGCCGAACTTGCGGCCGGCGCGGCGACACACACGGATCATTCGATCCGTTTCGGCCAGCGACATGGCGGGCGGTTTTTCGCAGAGCACGTGCTTGCCCGCCGCGGCCGCGTTCAGGACCGCGACAGTGTGCAAATGGTTGGGCGTCACGACGTCGACCACCTCGACCCGGCCGTCGGAGAGCATGTGATCCAGTTTCGCGTAGACCCGGGCGTCCGGGGCATATTCCTTGGCGAGTTTTCGCGCGCGTGACTCGTCAAGGTCGCAGACCGCCGTCAGCGCGGCTTTCCGCGAGTTTCGCAGCGCGTCGGCGTGAAGTCCCGAGATCATGCCCGCGCCGAGAATGCCAAAGCCAACCGTCATTCGCGTCTCCTCCACCAATGCCGTGTTTCTTTATGTCTGTGTCCCAACGTTTTACGCATTCGGAGGGCTAGGGATAGAGAATCACCTTGAGAGCACGCAGGGATTCAATTTCCTCGAACGCCTTTTCCCAATCGGCCAGAGGCAGGCGATGGGTGATGATCCGTTCGGCCGGGATTTGGTTGGTGGCGATCAGGTGGATGGCTCGATCCCAACTGGTGTAGCTCGTCGAAAGGCAAAAATGGAGGTCGGCCACCTTGAACGCCGCCTTCTCCCACGGAAACTCGACCTTCCTGCCACCGGTCAGGCCGATGGCGCAGATCCGGCCTCGCTTGCGGACGAGGTCCACCGTGCCAGCGATTGCCGCCGGCGCGCCAGAGCACTCGACCACCAGATCGGCGCCCGCGCCGCCGGTACTCTCGAGTACGGCCACCAGGACGTCGTCTTGGTTGACGGTCAACACCGGGTCGAAGCCCAGTTGACGGGCCCGCTGGAGCCGCAAGCCTTCGTCGGCCGGCGTGCCGACGACCGCGACGCGTCTGGCGCCGGCCGCGCGGGCTGTCATGGCGGCCAATAAACCAATCGGTCCCGGCCCGAGAACGACAACGAAGTCGCCCGCCTTGACGCCGGCTCGTTCAAGCACGTCATGCACGGCGTTCGCCGTGGGCTCGACCACGGCGGCCGTATCAAAATCCATCCCGTTGGGAATGCGGTGCAGGAGCCGCTCGGGCATGACGAGGTATTTGGCCATCGAACCGTGGATGCCCCAACCGGGACTCCGCTTTTCGGCGCAGATCTGCACGTTTCCCGTTCGGCATAGATAGCATTGTCCACAATGCCTCGTGTGGGGTTCGCCCACGACGCGGTCGCCGGGGGCGAAGTGCATGCAATCCGGCCCAAGCTCCACGACCACGCCGGCGAACTCGTGACCGAGGATGACGGGCGGCCAGTAAGGAAACGTGTCGTTCTTGACATGCACGTCGGTGCCGCAGATGCCGGCGGCGCGGACCTCGATGAGCGTCTCACCGGCGCCGGGCCGCGGCTCGGGCATGTCCATCAGGGACAGATGTCCGACCCCTTTTTGCGTTTTGACCAGGGCTTGCATGGGGAAAGGGATTAGAGACTGGGGACTGTGGATTGGGAATCCTAGATTTCAGTAGTTACAAGTATGGGACAATCCGTAAGCCGGGTCGCGACCTTGTCTTTACCCACAAATACCCACATCTTCACAAACCAAATATCAAAAACTCTCGGGAAAACGAGCATTCCTTGAGCCCCAC
>DATECS010000333.1:0-7349 GCA_035286785.1 Thermoguttaceae bacterium
GGCGGAGTCGCCCTGGACGAAGTCGATTCACGCACCATGCAAAGCCGACTCGTGCCGGGCCTGTTCTTCGCCGGCGAACTGCTCGACGTCGACGGCCCGATCGGCGGCTACAACCTCCAGGCCGCCTTCAGCACGGGCCACCTGACCGGACAGAGCGTCTAGCTGGATAACTTGTAGGGTGCGTGCTTGCACGCACCATTGACCATTGAGAGGCACGCCCAAATGTTTCCGATGCGTGCAAGCACGCATCCTACCGTCTAGCCGGAAGTTTCACCACGGAAGACGCAATGCAATTTGGAACCACAGATGGACACAGATAAACACAGATAGATAGAAATCTGTGTTTATCTGTGTCCATCTGTGGTTCCCCATCTTCTCCGTGTCTCTGCGGCAAGAATCATAGCTGTGCGGCGTCGCGCTCGCCACCTTCCATCAGCAGCCGGAATCGTTTTTCCTGATTGGCCGTGACGCGGTAGACGACGAGAATGGCCAGCAGGGCGGCGAGTACGATGAGCAGAGCACTTGCCAGACCAAGCCAGCTAGCGACGGCCAATTCCTCGATGGACGTCGCACGGTCTGTAATTCGCATGACAACACGGTTCGACCAATTCATCACAAGGAACAACGCCCACCACCAACCGACGAGAGCCGAGCCCGTCGGTCGCTGCCACGTATCCTCGACCGGTACAACGGTTGTCGGAACACTGTTTCTCCAAATCTCTCTCATCACCTGAAAGGGGCGGAAGAGATTGAAGATGGGAATGAACCACCAGCCCACGGCCCAACCTGGTGAAAAACGCAACTCCGTCGCGCCGAGCGACCGGAGATTGCGGTGCGCACGGTGGAACCACATCAAGAATGAAATCATCGAACCGATGCTCGCGACTATGAGAACGAAGCCGATCAGTTGTTGTCTTGAATCGTTCCAGTGAGTTTCTTCCGTCGTGAAATCCCCGTTCTCCATCCTTTGCAGCAACTCGATTTGTAAATAGTCGGACACACCCGACACGATGCTGCCCGCCAGGATCGCCGCCAAGAACATAATCGCCCAAACCGCCCGGGTCCTGGCCGAGGCATACGGCTTGGCGGGCGGCAGTTCGGCCAAGTCGGTGGCGAGCGCGTCTCCCGGTTCCGGTTCCGCCGGGCTGGCGTAGGGATTGTCGGTCTGGTCCATGAGCGGTCCTCGTGGAACGGGGGCTACTTGCCGCGTTGCGCGACGAACATCTTCTCGATGTTGGCCCGCGGTTCGCCATGGGCCGCGTCCCAATAGGGCGAGGCGTGGCGCAACCGCTCGACCACGCGCGGAAAAACGTCGATGATCCGATCAATATCCTCATCGGTGTTATAGCGGCTCAAGCTGAAACGGATCGAGCCATGCACGGCCGTGAACGGCACCTTCAGGGCCAAAAGCACGTGCGACGGCTCCAGCGAGCCGGACGTGCAGGCCGAACCGCTCGACGCGCAGATGCCCTCGGCGCTCAGCTCGAAGAGCATCCCCTCGCCTTCGATGTAGTGGCACGACAGATTCGACGTGCCCGGCAGACGCGGCGCGCCGCGGCCGTTGATCTGCATGTAGGGAATTCGCTCCAGCAACGTCGCTTCGAGCCGGTCGCGCAGGCCGGTGATCCGAGCCTCATCCTCCTCGTGCTTTTCAACCGCCAGCGCGACGGCCCGGGCCATGCCGACGATCGAGGCGACGTTTTCGGTGCCTGCCCGGCGTCCGCCCTCCTGGTGGCCGCCGATCATGAACGACCGGCAGGGCGTCCCACGCCGCACGAACAGCGCGCCGACGCCCTTGGGCGCGTGGAGCTTGTGACCGGAAAACGAAAGTAGATCGACATGGGCGTATCGCCCGGTCAGGTCGATCGGCAGCTTGCCGACCGATTGGGTCGCGTCGGTGTGGAAGACGATTTGCGGATCGGTTTCCTTCGTGATTCGCGCGAGTTCGTCGATCGGAAAGATCACGCCCGTCTCGTTGTTAGCGTGCATGATCGACACGAGGGCCGTGTCGTGGCGCAGCGCCCGGACGAACTCGCCCATGTCCAGATTGCCCTCGCCGTCGACCGGCAGAAAAGTGACGTCGCAGCCCCGTCGAGCCAGGTCTTTGCACACGCCCAACACGGCCGGATGCTCGACCGCCGTGGTCACCACGTGCCGCCGCCGGGGCGACGAGTCCATCACCCCGCGCAGCGCCGTGTTGTTGCTCTCGGTGGCGCAGGAGGTGAACAGAATCTGCTTCGGATCGACGCCGCCGAAATGCCCGGCAATTTGCTCGCGCGATTCGGCCACGGCCCGTGACACGACCTGGGCCGGCTCGTACATCGAACTCGGATTGAAATACTCGCCCTTGAAAAACGGCAGCATCGCGTCGAGCACTTCCGGCGCGACGGCCGTCGTGGCATTATTATCGGCGTAAACTAGCTTCATGGAATCGTTCTTTTCTTGGGAACCACAGATGGACACAGATAGGTGTGACGGATAGATGTATCGGACTGCTACCTCTCAAATCGGACCTCTGAGATCTCAAATTTGAGATTTGAAATCCACGCCACGTGGTACCTTCAGTCTCTCGCCTTCTGATCCCCGATTCCTGATCCCTCATCTGTGTTTATCTGTGTTCATCTGTGGTTCCAAAAACACTCCTCAAACTTGAATGACTCGAATTCGCTCGTCCACGTGTTCTTTCAACGGTCCTTCGACAAGCAGTTTCAGCGTCTGCGCGGCGGCCTGACAGCCGGCGCAAGCGCCGATGAAACGGCAATAGACCCGAGCGCCCTTGATATCGACGATCTCGACGTCGCCGCCGTCTTTTTGCAAGAGCGGCCGGACGTGGTGCTCCAGAACGCTTTCGACCTGCTTGCTGAACTGGTAGGGCGACATGCCCGGCGAGAGTTGGGACGCATCCGCCGCGCCGGGCACCTCGGTGTCGGCCGGCATCCCGCCGACGGGTAGCACGGGCAGTTTCATCGGGTGCTTGCCCCAGATGTCGTCCAGCAGATCCTGCAATCCGCCCGGCGTGTGGTGGCACGACATGCACGCCCCGCCCGCCTTCAGGGCGCCGGTGATCTCGGGAATGGTCCGCAGGTTGAGTTCCTTGATCTTGCGCCGCAAATAAGGCTCGGTCATCGAGAAGCACTTGCAGACGATGCGGCCTTCCTCCTGCTCGTCGGCGTGGATATCGACGCCCAGCTCGCGCAAGTCCACGCCGCGCCGCTGAGCCCAGTTGAACACGGCCGCTTCGAGCGCCTCGGCGCCCATCACCGAGCAGTGGATTTTTTGCGACGGCAGCCCTTCGAGAAAATTGACGATGTCCTGATTTTTGATCTTCAGGGCCTCGATCGGCGTGTAGCGCCCCTGCTCGATGATCGCACAGAGCGCCTCCGACGCGGCGATCGCCGATGTGCAACCGAACGTCAAATACCGGGCCGCCGTGATCACGTCCTTCGTCGGGTCGGTCGGATGGCGCTCGACGCGAAACATGAACCGCATCGCGTCGCCGCAGGCAATGGAGCCGTGCTCGCCCAGCCCGTCAGGCTCCTCGATCTCGCCCAGATGAGTGCCCGGCTTGCCGTGAACGGCGTCCATGAAGAGCTGTTTGGTTTTTTCGCTATATTCCCAGGGCATAGTTGGTAGTCCGTAGGCCGGGTCGTGACCCGGCGAAAAGTCCGTAGTCCGTAGGCCGGGTTGTAACCCGACGAAAAGATTGCAAATTGGTCGGGAACGCGAAGGGCATCCCGCTTCGGAATTCTACCTTGCCGAACCCTCCAAGGGCCACCCGTCGACGCAACCCGCGGCGGGGAACCGGTGGAAATAAACGTTTTGTGATAGAAATACCTGCTGCGGACACTCCCGCCGCCGGGCACGGCCGCGTCCAAAGGCCCCAATGCGAACGGCCCGAAACCCTTAGCATGACAGGCGATTTGGCGTTGGACAAGGGGCAGAGACGCCCCACCCGTACTCCTCACGCTCCGCGTGAGGTTCAAAATCACGCTTCCATGCGGCCATCACACGGCCATCACACGGAGCCTGATGAATACGGAATTGCCTGACATTGACCGATGGTTGGTCCACTACGGCTGCTGTCCCGCGTCGTGCCGATAGGCAATCACGCGAACCTTTTCCAGCGTGACAAGGCCCTCGGTGATCATCCCGTCGAGATCCGGCAGGAAGGCTTCGATGCGGTCCTCGCGGTCGACGATTTCGATCACCACGGGCAGGTCTTCCGACAGCCGCAGCACCTTGGACGTGTGGATGCGGCTGTTGGCACCGAAGCCCAGGCAGCCCCGCACGACCGTCGCGCCGGCCAGCCCGCGACGCCGGGCCTCCTCGACGATCACTTCATAAAGCGGCCGCCCGTGGACCTTGTCGCTCTCGCCGATGAAGACACGCAACAAAAAGGCTTCGGCAGGCAGTTTCATCAATGGGATCTCCCGTTCCAGCGGCCTAAGGGATGTTTGCCGTCGTCGTTAGACGCAAGAAGAAAGAAACGACCATTCAAACCGATTCCCATTTCCTTCCTCCTGTTCATCTTGTAAATCCTGTCGATTTTCTTATTGGACAGGATTAACAGGATGGACAAGATGAGAGTCAGGCATGGGCAAAGTATTTTGGAATGTTTTATTTGTTCTGTCTCTATTCTCTCAAACCATGCGTCCCAACATGGCGCCGGCCAGCAGGGCAACGAACCCCAGGCCGTTTTGCAGACCGACGTTCACCGCCGCGCGGAGCCATTCGGCCGTGCGGACCAATTCGCCCGTCTCGAGAATGTAAGCCGAAAACGTGGTGAACGCGCCCATGAACCCGACCAACAGGATCACCCGGGTCTCACCGGTGACCGGCCAGCGACTTTCGAACAGCGCGGCCAGCAGTCCCACGAGAAAACAGCCCGTGACGTTCACCGCGAGCGTCCCCCACGGAAACGACGCCCCGTCGTACCGATGAACCAGCCCGGCCAACCCGTAGCGAGCCAACGTGCCGAGACTCCCGGCCAAGGCTAAGAGCGCGAGTTTGTGAATCATTGGGGTGAGTCCTCCGTCGGTCCAGAATTCGACACACTCCACGTCCATTGCGTGCGTGCCATACGCTCGAATTCTACTTTTGATGCGGAATGCAGTCCATTGGGAGGTTGTAGTCGGGCGACCCAACTGCGGCAATTTTTTCACATTCCAGCGAAAGGCATCCATCTTGCGCAAAATCAAAAAAGACCTTCCATCGTCCATCACCGGTGGCCTCAATTTGGCACGCCCATGACAAGAGAGGGCCACCTCGTCGCGGAGAAGCCATGCCGGCTTGTACTGGCGGTCGATCCCAGTTTAGATCGACCTGCAGGTCACTAGCCCAATAGCATGTTAACGCAGAGATCGGCTTCGACGCGTGGTTGATGAAGAGCTTGAGATCCCTGCCTTCATTTTCCCAGACGAAACCAAACAGTTGAGCATCGCCCCAGTTGAGATTTCGAATGGCGTGTGTGTCGAGGACAATCATTGTTATCTGTCCTTGGGCAGAATCAGGATAAGAATCTCAACCCTCTGTCGTCATGCTGATAGGATTATGCATACCACCGTTGCGCAACGTCGAGCCGCCTCGACGGCTAACGTCCCATCCCCCGTCCCCCGCCTCCCGTCCCTCGCCCCCAATCACTGCCCGCTGACGAGCCGCTCAATCTCCGCCACGCACTCGCTCTTATGCACGCGCCACTGGCGGAGCGTGTCGCGGTCGCGGATTGTGACGGTGCCGTCGGCCAGCGTCTGGCCGTCGACCGTGATGCAGAACGGCGTACCGATTTCGTCCTGGCGGCGATAGCGACGGCCCACCGCCGACTTCTCGTCGTAGAACACGTTCATGCGAGGCTTGAGCGCGCCATAGATCTCCTGGGCCACCTCGGGCATGCCGTCCTTGCGAACCAACGGAAACACGGCCGCTTTGTACGGCGCGAGTCGCGGGTGGAACCGCATGACGGTCCGCTTGGTCGGCTTGCCGTTTTCGTCGGGCGCTTCGTCTTCGCAATAGGCCTCGCAGAGAAACGCGAGCGTCGCCCGATCGGCGCCGGCCGAGGGCTCGATAACGTGCGGAAGGTACCGCTCCTTGGTCTGCTCGTCGAAGTACGACAGATCGCGCCCGCTGCCTCGGTAACGCGGCTGGCCGTGCTCGTCCTTCTCGACCTCAAGCGGCCGGCTCTTCGGGTCGAGCTTGCCTTCCATGTGGCTGCGCAGGTCGAAATCGCCTCGATGGGCCACGCCCTCCAACTCGCCGAACTCGCCGGCGGCCATGAACGGGAAGGCGTACTCGATATCGGCCGTGCCGGTCGAGTAGTGGCTCAACTCCTCCGGGTCATGGTCGCGCAGCCGCAGCCGCTCGGGCGACAGGCCCAGATTGAGATACCACTGGAACCGCCGGTCGCGCCAGTACTTGTACCAGTCGGCCGACGTCTCGGGCCGGCAGAAGAACTCGATCTCCATCTGCTCGAACTCGCGCGAGCGGAACGTGAAGTTGCGCGGGGTAATCTCGTTGCGAAAACTCTTGCCCATCTGCGCGATGCCGAACGGGATCTTGACCCGCGTGCTGTCGAGCACGTTCTTGAAGTTGACGAACATGCCCTGCGCCGTCTCGGGCCGCAGGAACGTCTTGCTGGTCTCGTTGCGGATCGCGCCGGTGTGGGTCTCGAACATCAAGTTGAACTCGCGCGGCTCGGTCAGCGTGCCCAGCGTCTTGGCGTCGGGCCCAAGCACCTTCGAAAAATCGTCGATCGTCGTCAGGCAGACCATCGGGCCTTGCCATTGGAGTTCGTCGGCGTCCTTGGCGCGGAGCCCCAGGAACTTCAACGCCTGATGACGCATGGCCTCTTCGCCCGCGCTGCTGGGATCCTGGGTGGCGACGAAAAACCGCTGCCCCCGTCCCTCGACCCAGCGGCCGTAGACCTGATCGTAGCGATAACGGCCCTTGGACTCACGGCAATCGACCAGGAAATCGTGAAACAGATCATAATGCCCCGAGCACTTCCAGACCTGCGGATGCATGATGATCGTGCAGTCGAGCCCGACCATTTCGTAGGTCGAAGGAGCGCCCAGCGGAACAACCATCTCGTTGTGCGAGGTGACCATGTCGCGCCACCAGGCCTCGCGGACGTTCCGCTTCAGCTCGACGCCCATCGGCCCATAGTCCCAAAAGCCGTTCAGGCCCCCGTAGATCTCGCTCGACTGAAAGAGGAAACCGCGACGTTTGCACAAGGCAACCAGTTGATCCATTTCGATGGGCATGGAAAAAACTCAAGTGTGAAGTGTGAAAGTTGGTGGGCGAAGTGAAGTAGTAGGCCGGGTCGTGACCCGGCAAGCTGGTAAGGTGGGGCGACG
>DATECS010000334.1:0-2191 GCA_035286785.1 Thermoguttaceae bacterium
ATCGCAACACTTACAACCGCTCCCTCACGGTCGCGGCTCGGTTTTTTACGGGATTTCACTTTCTTACAAGGCCCCAGGTGTCTTGTCATCGAACCAACCGCCAAGAGCCACATTCCGCGGGTCCAAAATACCGGTGCCGCCCGGCGAAGGCTCCAGGCATAGAATTCATCGACGAAACGTCGGGTTCCTAGCAAAACGGGGACTAGCTCCGAACCCGCCGCGCGTAAAGACTCCTAAAACGATCGCCGTGAGGTGCCTGTCCCCGTTTTGTTAGGAATCCGGGGTTGATTCCGCGTCCCTTGCAGCATGGCTCCACGATGTCCAACCACCTTGCCGGCCAGACCAGCCCTTATCTTATCCAGCACATCCACAATCCGGTCGATTGGTATCCCTGGTGCGACGAGGCCTTCGACGAGGCCCGTGTACGCGACAAGCCGATCTTTCTGTCGATCGGTTATTCGGCATGCCACTGGTGCCACGTGATGGAGGAGGAGAGCTTCGAGGATTCGGAAATCGCCCGGGAGTTGAATCGCGATTTCGTCTCGATCAAGGTCGATCGCGAGCAGCGGCCCGACGTCGACCGCGTCTACATGGAGGCGGTCCAAGCGATGACCGGCCGCGGCGGGTGGCCGCTGTCGGTGTTCTTGACGCCGTCGCGCAAACCATTCTTCGGCGGCACCTATTGGCCGCCTCATCCCCGCGACGGGTCGCCGGGATTCGATCAGGTGTTGCACGCCGTGGCCCAGGCCTGGCGAGGCGGACGCGACTCGCTACGCACCGAGGCCGACGACCTGACCGAGCAGCTTGCCGCGGCCGCCGAAGCGGACGAGTCGGGCGGACTCGACCGCGCGCTCGTCGAACAGGCCCACGCCGCGCTGGTCCGCCAATTCGACGGCCAATGGGGCGGCTTCGGCGCCGCGCCCAAATTCCCCTCGCCGCTGCAACTGCGATTTGTTCTGCGATGCGCTCGGGCGTGGGGCTTCGACCGGCTGCCCGCCATGGTGAGCACCACGCTTGACCGGATGGCGGCCGGGGGAATCTACGATCAACTCGGCGGCGGGTTCCATCGCTACAGCACGGATCGGCGCTGGCTCGTGCCGCACTTCGAAAAGATGCTCTGCGACAACGCCATGCTGGCCACGTGCTATCTCGAGGCGTGGTTGGCCGGCGGGCCGCCGCGCTGGCGGAGGGTCGTCGTCGAGACGCTCGACTATGTCCTCCGCGAAATGACCCACGTCGACGGCGGCTTCTTCACCAGTCAGGACGCCGACGTCGAAGGGCACGAGGGCGATTTCTATCTCTGGACGCCCGAGGAGATCCACGACGTCCTCGGCCCCAAGGCGGCCAAGACGTTTTGCAATGCCTTCCATGTGACCGAGGATGGAAACTTCGAGGGCCGCAACATCCTACATCGCTCGGGAGAGCTCGAATCGCCCGGCGGGCCGACCTCGTCACGAGCGGAGCGTCGGGAGGCGATGCTGGCCGCAAGTCGGCATAAACTGCTCGCGGCCCGCGAGTCCCGGCGACGGCCCGGCCGCGACGAAAAAATCCTGGCCAGTTGGAACGGTCTGATGATCGACGCGATGGCTCGCGCCGGAGCGTCGCTCGGCGAGCCGCGCTATCTCGACGCGGCGGCCCGGGCGGCCGAGTTCGTGCTCGCCGAGTTGGGCGAGACGTCGGGCCGGCTGCGTCATGCGTGGTGCGAGGGCCAGACGACGGCCGACGGTTTTTTGGACGACTACGCCGCGATGACCGACGCCATGGTCACGCTCTACGAAACGCGGTCCGAACGCCGGTGGCTCGACGTGGCCGTGCGGCTGGCCGACCGGATGCTGGCCCAATTCGCCGATCGCCAGCGAGGCGGTTTCTTCTACACGGCGGCCGACGGCGAACCGATGATTACCCGAGTCCGCGACATGCACGACGCCTCGACGCCCAGCGGCGGCGGGCTGGCCACGATGGCCCTCCTGCGGCTGGCGAAACTCGGCCGGCGCGAGGACTACTGGCAAGTCGCCCGGGCGTCGCTCCGCTCGGCGGCCGACACGCTGGGCCGCTGGCCCATGGCGACCGGCCAGTTGCTCCTGGCGTTGCAAATGTACCTGGAGCCGCCGATCGAGATTGCCATTGTCGGCGGGGACAACGCGGAGGAGGACCGCGAGACGCTCGCCGAGCTTTACCGGCGGTTCATCCC
>DATECS010000335.1:0-12805 GCA_035286785.1 Thermoguttaceae bacterium
GGATCGACGAGCGGTTCGGGTCGGACGAGTAACCAGGCGGCGGCCGCGCCGAGGAGCAACATTGCGCCGGCGGCGAACGCGAGAAGCGCGCGGCGGCGTCTGTCGGGCGTCGGGATCGCCGTGGTGGCCATGACGGCCTGAAGGCGTTGGGTCGCTTGCAGGGGGCCGAACGACTCGGTGTCGACACCCGCGCCGACCCAGCCCGGCAGCGTGTCGGGCCACTGGCCGCCGAGGTGTTCTTCCTGGACTCGGCGCAAGTCGTGCAGCATTTGCGCGGCCGACTGATAGCGATGCTTGGGATCCTTGGCCAACATGCGGTGGACGATGTCGCACAGCGCGAGCGGCAAGTCGCCGCGAAGTTGACGGAGCGGCTCGGGCTCCTTGCGGAGATGCTGCACCGCCACGCTCAGCGGCGTCTCGCCCGTAAACGGCGGCGAACCGGCGATCAAGTGATAACAGGTCACGCCGAAGGAATAGAGATCGCTGCGCGGATCGAGCGGCTTTCCCTCGACCTGTTCGGGACTCATGTACAGCGGCGTGCCCAACGTGACGCCGACCTGGGTCAACTCGACGGGATCGCCCTGGGTGGGCAGCCGCGCGAGGCCGAAATCGGCGACTTTGATCTCACCGGACCGGGTCAGCAGGATGTTTTCGGGCTTGATGTCGCGGTGGACCACGCCGCGCGAGCCGGCTTTGGCCAGCGCCGCGCCGACTTGCGACATGATGCTAAGAATATGGGGTAGATCGGGCTTTTCGTTGCGGCCGATCCAGTCGCGGAGGTTTTGTCCCTCGACGTATTCCTGGGCGATGAAGTGGACTCGTCCGAAGCGGCCGACCTCGTGGATCTGAACGATGTTGGCGTGGACCAGCGCGGCGGCCGCCTTGGCTTCGCGGTCGAAACGCTGGACGTAGACCTGGTCATCGACCAGGTCGGCGCGGAGAACTTTGAAAGCGACCTGGCGATTCAGCGAGCACTGCTCGGCCAGGTAGACGACGGCCATGGCGCCGCGGCCCAGTCGCCGCAGCAAACGGTAATCGCCCAACTGACGCCCGGACAAATCGTCCTCGGGCGAGAAATCAACGTCGTGGCCGGATGGGAAGTCCATGCTTTTTCCGAGGCGTAACGGCGCCGCGAGGCGCGCGGGCAAAGGTTCCTCCGATTTGCGGCGGACTATTTCAGATCCTCTTTGAGCTGTCGATAGGAGGGGCGTTCGAGCGGCTGAAGCTGTTCGATCTTCAGGCCGAGTCTATCCGCCCTGGCCATTGCCGCAAGGGCTTCGGCTCTTTTCTTGCCCAGGGCATAGGCTTGGGCTTGGTGAAAATGGCGAACGGCGGTCGGTTCTTCGGCCAGCGCCAAACTCAAATCGTCGAGCGATTCCTGCCATTTTCCTTGGGCCAGATAGACCGTGGCCCGCGAGTCCAGCAGCGTGGCCACGGGCCCCGCCAGTTCGATGGCCCGATCGATCATTTTGAACGCTTCGTCGAGCTTGAGGCCGCGGAGCGACAAGAACACGGCCAAGTTGTTCAAGGCGACGACGTTGTTGGGCTCGGCGGCGAGAACCTTGCGGTAGTCTTCCTCCGCCTCGTCGTAACGCCGCTGGATGGACATTAATTCGGCTTCGGCGAGCAACAGGGCGATGCCGGCCCCTTCGCGGGCGCGCAGCTCGGCGCGCAGCGTCCGAGCTTCGGCGCTCTCATCGGAGTTGGAATACGGTTCCAGGCGTTTTTTGAAATCGGCCGCTTCTTTTTGGTTCTTGTCGATAGCCGCGGCCAGGATCTTCTCGACGCGTTGGATCTCGCCGGGAGACGGATTGCCTTGGGTAAGCAACGCCACGGCGCTGACGACCATCACGAGCGGCTGGTTCTTTTCCCAGGCCTGCTCGGCCAGTTTCAGGGCCTCATCGTGACGGCCTTGGTGGCCGAGAAAGCTCACCAACAGCGCTGAATTGTCGGGGTCTTTTTCGACGTACTCGCGAAGGTACCGTTCGGCCTGTTTGAGATACTGTTCGACGGCGGCGTCGCGGCCCGGCCCGGGCACGCGCTTCGCGAGGTTGTCGAGCGCTTGAGCGGCTTGACGGAGTCGCGTGGGTCGCGAGACGCCCAGGGGAGAGGGATTGTCCACGTACTCCTGCAAGACCTGGATGGCCTCCATGTGCCGCTTTCGGCCTGAAAGGATTCGCGCGCGGATGACGGCAATGACGAAGGGATCGGCGACCATCGTCGCGTAGCGATCGAGTTTTGCCTCGGCGCCGGCGTATTCATCGGCGCGGATCTGAGCGCGGATGTAGAAATCAAGCCATTCGGGCTCGACGGTTTTCGAGGCCAGAAGCGGCTGCATCTCGTTGCTGGCATCGTTCCATTTCTCTTCCGCGAAATAGAGTCTGGCCAGTTGATAATGATCGTCGGGCAGCGACTTGGGCAGCGCCACGAGTTCCTTGAAAAGTTCCTGGGCCTGTCTTCGTTCCGCCCGGCTGGGGCGACGCGACAGGAGCCGGGCCTTCAGACGCTTGTCGACCGTCGACTGAGGGTCTTCCTTGAGATTCGCGTCGATCGATTCCATGGCTTCGCGATAGTCCGGATGGCTTCCCCGCGTGGACAGAAGCACGGCGAGTTGCCGCCGGGCCCAGGCGACGTCGGTTTTCTCGGCGGGCCGCTTCCCACCAAGCATGTCGCGAAGGATATCCTCTCCGCGTTTTTGCTTTTGCGGGTCCTTGAATTGCAGATAGAAACGGGCCGTGAGACGCGCCAGGTTCTTATTGTCCTTGTTTTCTTCGTAGGCCTTTTCATATTCCTGCTCGGCTTCCGGGTAGCGTTTCATGACTTCGTAGCATCGGGCGAGGGTCATGGCAACCTGGTCGTCGGGAAGTTTATTCCTGGCTTGCGCGAGAACCTCGCTGAATTGGCCGACTTTGCCCGACTCGTCGAGCAACGCGACGAGCAAGATCCAAAGCTCGCCGCTTTTGGGCGAGAGCTCGATGGCTTTGCGCAGGTTCTTTTCCGTTTCCTCGAAGTACTCGGCGGCTTCGGCGTTCCGGTCTCGGCGCTTGGCGATTTGGGCCAGGGCATGAACGACCTGGGACAGGTTCAGGTATTGGCGATAGTCGTCGGAGTCTTTAACCTGCTTGCGAAGTTCCTCGGCCGCTTGCTGGAAGTTGTCGGCGCCGCCTTTGAGGTCTCCCTCGAGGAGTCGTTGTTGACCTTGTCTCATGAGGAGGTTGACCGGCAGGCTGGTTTCGGACTGTTCCAAGAGACGAAGCATCTGGCCGCCCTCGTCGGCGCGTCCCTCCGCGTACAGAAGTTGCGCGGCGTCGCCGATTCCCGACGGATCGCGTGATCCGAGTTCGACGGCCCGTTGATAGCTTTCAACAGCCGCGGTTTTGTCGCCCAGTCGCTGCTGAAGTTTACCGAGGAACATGGGAACCTCGCCCCAATCCGGCCGTCCGAGCCGGGCCTGATTGAGGTGCTCGACGGCTTTGCGATAATTCGGTTTTTTGTCTTCGTTTTTGTCGAATAAGACGAGCAGTTGGGCCGTGTAGTAATGCCACATCGGACCGTTTTGTTCGATTTTGCCGATTTCGTCGACGACCTGCCGCATGGCCGCTTCGTCTTGGACCTGACGGGCAATTTCGACGAGTAGAATGCGAATCTGCAAGTTGCTGGGGTCTTGGTCGGCGGCCTTCTGGCAGAAAATCTTGGCCTGTTCAAAATTCTTTATCTGGAGGCAAAATCCCGAGAGCATTCGCAAGTAAAGCGACTTCTCGGAGGCCGTCATCTCCTCGGTCTTCTTGCCCAGTTGTTTCAGTTCTTCGGCGGCCTTTTCGCCGTCGCGCGCGACGGCCAACCGTGCCCTGGCAAGATAGACGGAGGTCTTGGCCACCCATTGCCGCTTGCCCACGTCAGGCGTCTTGGCGGTTGCGTCGGACTCGGGTTCTTCCGGCTTTTTGGCCGAGATGTGGCGTTCGGCTTCATCGATCAGTTTGGCCGCGCGGTCCCACTCTTTTTGAAGCTGGGCCAAAATGATCAGTCGATCCCAGAGATCCCAACGCACCGGTTCCCGTTTGACGGCGTCTTCGAGCACTTTCTGGGCCTCGCCCATGCGATGCTGATCCATCAGGAGCTGTGCTTGAAGAATGGGGAGTTCGGGATCCTCCGGCGTCAATTCCAAGGCTTGCTTCAGGGCGTCCTCGGCTTCCGTCCAATCGCGGCGGGATTCCGGCACGCGTTCATTGTAGTAGAGCGAGAGCTTGGCCAGATCGACCCAGAGGGTGGGCGGAGCGTCGGGGCGTTTGAGCAGTTCTCGGCACGCGGAGAGGGCTTGAGGGATCTGGCCCGTCGCGGCCAACTGTTTCCACGAGTCGGCCGCGGTCGCGCGCCGGCCCGACGAGGCCTGACGCAATTCACCGAGGATGCGGCGAGCCTGGTCGGGGCGGTTCAGCTTATTGTAGCACTCGACCAGGCAGAGATTGGCCTGATGGGCCATGCCGGGGAAAAATCGGTCCAACTCGCCGCGGCTTTGTTCGAACCATTTGGAGGCCTGGGCCCATTCCTTTTGGGAAAAAGCCAGGCGTCCCTTGAGGTACGCGATCAGCACGGGTCGACTGAAGAACGATTCGGAGTCGGCGAGTTGTTCGATGATCGGGGGAACCGGTTCGAGATCGCTCTCGGTGATCAATAGATTGGCTTTTTCCCAAAGCAGCGTGGGATGGTCCTTGGTGGCGGTCAACCCTTTGTCGAGCCAATTTCGCGCCCGCTTGGGATTTCCGGCGCGTTGTTCGAGATTGCTGGCGGTCCGATAGACGAGGGGGACGTCGGGAAACAAGGCGATTGCCCGCTCGGCGTGCTTTCGGCCTTCGGGATAGTCTTCCTTGTCGAGTGCGGTTTGGACGGCGAGGAGGAGGACGTCCTGATCTTCGGGGGTCATCTTCAAGGCCGTGGCGACGTCTTTTTGCGATTCCTCGAGGCGTTGCGTTC
Source organism: Thermoguttaceae bacterium (assembly GCA_035286785.1). Classification (GTDB taxonomy): domain Bacteria; phylum Planctomycetota; class Planctomycetia; order Pirellulales; family Thermoguttaceae; genus UBA11386. The sequence goes on from DATECS010000335.1 coordinate 4,972, forward strand.
GTCGGAAGTACTCCGCTCGAAGGCGATAGGCTTTCGCCGTTTTAGGGTTCTTTTCGACCATGCGATTGATCCAGCGGTCCGCCTGCTCTTCGGCGGACGCTTTCTGGTCGCCGGCGTTCGCGTCTCGCTTATCCTTGGCGGTTATGGCGTCGGCCGCCTTCTTGGCGGCCGGCTCTTTCGCCATGCCCGGCTTCGCGTCGGCCGTCGCGGCGTCGTCTTTCTTGGGCGTGGCGGGGGCCTTCGTTTTGTCGTCGCCTGGAGATTGCGGGAGTGCGGCGAGATCCTCGTAACGAGTCCGAAGCAGCTCGGCCAGGCCGACATAGGATTCGAGCAAGGCCGGTTTATTCGCCACGGCCGTTTCGTAGGATCGTTTGGCCGCCGCGTACTCCTTCTCGGCGATCTGGCACTGGGCGAGCAACTGATACAGTTCGCCGTCGTTGGGCAAGTGGGTTTGAAGAAGCTCGATGTGTTCGCGGGCGTCGTTGAATTGCTCCATGTGCATGGCGAGTTCAATCACGTCGCGGCGGACGTCGTCGCGAAGAGGGTCGTTGCGCAACACGGCTTCCAGCGTCCCGAACGCGCGGCTGGCATATCGAGGATCCATGTCCGCCAATTCGTTATAGAGCGATCCCAACTCGGCGAGAGCGTCGGTGTCCTTGGGGTTGAGGCCAATATACCGGCGATAATATTCGACCGCCTTGAGCCGTTGCCGCAAATTATTCGAATCGTCGATTTCCCTTGCCTTGTCCAGGTAGATAACGGCCTGATGGCGCACCTGGAAGCGATGGAGGACAAGCACGCATGCCGCCACGACCACCGTCCCTCCCACCAGAATGGCGAGCAGACGAACATTCAATCCTTTCATGGATTCACCTTCAAGCGTTTTTTTAACGAGACACGGGCCACGTCGAATCCTCCCGACGTGCCGTGAGAATCAACGATATACCCTTTCATTTTACCACGGGTTCGGGAGCGTAGACCACGGGGGCCGCCTATTGTGGGGGGTGGTTTTGGAGATCGCCGGCCGGCCGGTCGATTCACCGGGAAAACCGGTACAATTGCGTCTTTTCACGGGATATCCGAGGCGAGACGCGGGCAGGGTAAAACACCGCCGGCCTAGGTATTCTCACGTGGCCAGCAGCTGCAGAAGATAGGCGCCGTAGCTGTTGCCGAACCGGCGGGCGAGTTTTTCGAGTTGTTCGTCGGTGATGAAGCCCTTGCGATGGGCCACTTCCTCGACGCAGGCGATTTTCAGGCCTTGGCGTTCCTCGATCGTCCGCACGAAATTGGCGGCCTCGAGGAGCGACGACTCCGTGCCCGTGTCGAGCCAGGCGAAGCCCCGTCCGAGCAATTCGACGTGGAGTTGCCCACGTTCGAGGTACGCCCGATTGATGTCGGTGATCTCCAGTTCGCCGCGGGCCGAAGGGCGCAACTGGCCCGCCATGTCGACCACCTGGTTGTCGTAGAAGTAGAGGCCCGTCACGGCGTATTGCGATCGCGGCGCGGCCGGCTTTTCTTCGATCGACAGAACACGGCCTTCGGCGTCCAACTCGACGACACCGTAACGCTGGGGATCCTTTACGCCGTGGGCGAACACGGTCGCTCCCACCGAGCGGCCGGCGGCCTCGTCCAACTTGGGCTGGAAACCCTGGCCGTAAAAGAGATTGTCGCCCAAAATCAGCGCAACCCGATCGCTGCCGATAAACTCGCGACCGATGAGCAGGGCCTGGGCGATTCCCTCGGGCCGGGGCTGCGCGGCGTAGCGGATGGCGATGCCCAACTGGCTGCCGTCGCCCAGCAGCCGCTCGAACGAGCCGAGGTCTTGAGGGGTGGAAACGAGCAGGATGTCACGAATGCCGGCCAGCATGAGTACCGAAAGCGGATAGTAAACCATCGGCTTGTCGTAGACCGGCAGGAGCTGCTTGCTCATCGCCAGCGTCGCCGGATGCAGCCGGCTGCCCGTGCCGCCGGCGAGAATGATGCCCTTGGAGAAGCAGGAGGTCGGTGTCATGAGGTGGCTTCCTTGGGGGCGGCATTGGGTTGCGAGACCTCGCTTGGATTGGTCGAGGGCAACGCGAAGCGATGGATTGTCTGGGTGGGGCCGTCGAGGATTCGCAACTCTCGGCCGTCCGTTGAGAAGAAGAGGAATCGTATACCTTTTAGGGTAAGTTGCTTGCCGGGATCGAATTTCAGAATCCGTTTGCCCGAGGCATTCCAGAGGAAGACGGGCCCCTCGTAGCCGACGGCGGCGAGCCAGCGACCGTTGTAGGCGATGGGACCGTATCGGGTGGGAGAGGGGCACATGGCAAGCGGTCGGCCCTCGGGAGAATAGATGCTCACCGCGGGACCATCGCCCCCTAACAAACTATCGGCTATGGCCAATGAACTATCAGCTATGGCCAGCGAACCATCGGGCGCGACGGCCAACTCGTCCGGATGGAGGAGCCAGTCATTTGACGGGCGGCGTTCAATTCGCTTGAGGACGCGGTTGTTGGAATCGACGAGGGCGATGAATTGGTAGCACATGACCCATCGTCGGCCGGTGCCGGGCTGGTGGTGCCATTGTTCAACGACGGAGTCGAGTCCCAAAGATTTTGTAACACCGAGGGGACTTCCAGTTGGCGAGTATTGCAAATAGAGGCCGTGCGACCCACCGGCGAAAATCTCGCCGGCGTCGGAGATGGATATGTTGGAAAACGCGGACAGCCCGAATTGCGCGTCGGCCGGTTTGGGCGTGCAGACGAAAAGACGGCGTCCATCGGGATCATGGACGTGAATGCAGCAGGTCTTGCCGTCCAGAACGTAGACGTTGCCCTGCCGGTCGACGTTGGCGGCTTCGATTTCCTCGATACGATCGGCGGAGGGCAATCGGCCGATAGTGTGTTTGGGGGCGCCGGTGTTGTCGAGTTCGACGAAGGCCGCGCCGTAGGTCGTCCAAAGGCGGCCATCGGGGCCGGCCACCAGGCGCGGAGCGAGCGGTTGACCATTAGCCAAGTGCAGGCGGAATTCGTTGACGATCTTTCCTTCTCGCGTCATGCGCACGAAGGGCCCGCCGGAGGCCACCGCGTCACCCACGATAAACTGGCCGTCGGGGAGGGCGATAATGTCAGCCGGATATTGGGGGTCGCGATGGAAGGAGGTTTTCAAGTCTATCGCGCGGGAGAAGCGGCCCTTGCGGTCGTAGAGAGTGACCTTGTCTCGGATGTTGTCGACCACGGCAATCAGGCCGTCGGACGTGACACAGAGGTCTTCAGGGCTGAAGAGCTTCTCAGGATCCCGGGAATCCTCGCCAACGGTCCATTGTTTTCGGCCTTGGGCGTCGTAGGCTTGGAGTTCCTCGGACATGGTGTATTCAAACCGATGTCGCGCGAGCACGACGAAACCACCGTCGGACAAGCCGGCAACGGCCACAACCTTGGGACAGTCGAACCCTTTAAGGGGAGTGAGCTTCTTCTTGGCGAAATCGGCGAAGAATGCTTCTGACTTGGCTTTGACGCCCGATCGCGAAAGGGCGACGAGATATCGCTGACCGCCGAGCCAAGTTGGACGTACCCAATATTCTCCCTCGCGGGCCAGGGACGGAAGCGAGATCGTGTTGGTTATTCTTCCCTGTTGGTCGACCTGGATGAGATCGCACTGTTTCTCCGTCTGCCGGCGGACGAAGATAAAACGACCTTCGGCGTCTACGGTAAAATCGTAGATTTCCTCTTTGGTTAGCCGTCCTCTGTCTTCTTTCGCCGCGCCTAATCGGATCGCGCCAAGATAGGGGAGTGGCTTTTCTGGGAAGGATCGAGCCACGCTTACTGTCTCGTCAGTTTCGTTCTCGGCCGGTTCCGAAGGAATCTGGAACGGTTTGCGGCCGATTTCTTTAACGATCCACTTTCCCTTACTGTCTTGCTTGGCCGCGAAGGAGACTCGTTTGCCGGTCTTGGCAAAGAAGAGATCGAACTCGCCGGGTTTCCCGACGGAGAGAATAGCTGAGTAGCGACGCATCCAATTTCGCAGGCGTTCTTCACCCGTGTTGTCACCGGGAATCGTGTAGTCATCGGGGAGCGTCTGCCGCCAGACGACGCCACGGGACGGGTCGAGGAGGGCGAATTGGGTGCCCTTGAGAAAAGGCGTCCACACGATGCGATGCCATTGAGTAAGGATGAGCGGCGTACCGGGCAAGGGACGCGGCGGATAGCACCAACGAACATATTCGGCGTCATCGAGCCACCGCTTCGGATGGAAGCTCATGGTTTGTTTGCCCGTGGATACGTTGTACACTCGCCACTCGTTGTCCCGCCGGTTGATGTCGAAATCGGTGAGTACGACGAAGAAGCGATTGTTCTCGGGATCGGCGACAAACTCGTCGACTTCGGGCTGCGGATACTGGTCCTCGAATGTGTACTTGCCGTAGCCGCGGACAAAGGTGTGTTTATTGCGGACCTTGCCCGTGGGATCGAGAACCACGACGAGCAATTCGCCGTAATCGTTGCGGGTCTTGCCCCCAAAGCCTTCGGGGCCGAGCGTGTAGGCGTAGCCGGCCACGGCACCGTCGTGGAACACGCGGGCCTCGCGCAATGTGAAGGGGAGTTGACGCCGCCAGACTTCGCGGCCGTCCTTTCGCAAAACATGTTCGCCCGGTCCCCTGCCCTGCCGGTCGGTCGGATCGACGTGGAACGTGAAGTGCGAGGAGGGAGAGTAATAGGTCTTGGGGTTGAGCGGCGGCGCGGGATCGCGGAGAGCGAAGGCCGCGAGGCTCAATGGGCTCGCGATCAGGATAACGAAAAAAAACAGAAGTCTTGCTAGCCAAGAGAATGAAGCGTTCATAATAGGCCCTCGCCGGTGTGTAATCACCGTAACGGGGGCTATCATACCGCGCCGGGACAAAATGTCCATCCCGGCCCGCGGCGGACGTGGCCAGGGAAGTGAAAAACCGACCACGAGCGGTAGGAGATGGGGTTGCGGTTCTCTTGGTGCGTCGAGTCGCACCCTGCGGGCTTGCGGCCACGACGGTGCGTGGCCCTCCATGTCAGAGTGCGTGTAATCGCGTGCTCCATGGACCTCACGCGGAGCGTGAGGAATACGGATTGGGGGCTTCGACGAGCGATTGGGCAATGCGCTCGGCCGCGTGACCGTCCCAGAGTTCCGGGCAGGTTCCGCGTTTGTAGGTTTCGTTTAGGACTTCTTCCAGCAGCGACCGGAGCAGCGGGGCGTCGTTGCCGACCAGGGTGCTGGTGCCTTGGGTGACGGTGATCGGGCGTTCGGTGTTTGGCCGCGCGGTCAGGCAGGGAATGTCCAGCACGGTCGATTCTTCCTGCAAGCCGCCCGAGTCGGTCACGATCACCTTGGCCTGGCTCGTCAGTGCAAGGAATTCGAGGTAGCCCAGCGGGTCGGTTTGGATCATGCCCTTCGCCGCCTTCATTTTTTCGGCGAGGCCGAAACGCTTGATGCGTTCGAGCGTGCGAGGGTGAATCGGAAAGACGACCGGCAATCGCTCGGACACGTCGACCAGCACGTCCAACAACGGGCCGAGCGTCTCGGGCGAGTCGACGTTGGCCGGGCGGTGGAGCGTCACCACGGCGTATTGGCCGGCCGCGACGCCCAACTCGACCAGCGTGCCGCACTGCCGGGCCTTGGGCAGCATGAAACGCAGCGTGTCGATCATCACGTTGCCGACCAGGCGAAGCTGCTCCTCCGCGTGACCTTCGCGGCGGAGGTTTTCCATGCCGTCGGGCTCGCTCACCAGTAGCAAGTCGGCGATCGCGTCGGTCACAATTCGGTTGATCTCCTCGGGCATCGTGCGGTCGAAACTCCGCAGGCCGGCCTCCACGTGGGCGACCGGCACGTGGAGCTTGGCCGCGGCCAACGTGGTGGCCATCGTCGAATTGACGTCGCCCACGACGACCACGCGATCGAACGGGCGACCCTCCGCGGCGGCTTCCACGAGCACGGCTTCAAAACGCTCGATGACCCGGGCCGTCTGAACGGCATGCGATCCTGATCCGACTTCAAGGCTCACGTCGGGCCGCCGCATCTGAAGTTGATCAAAGAAGACGTCGGAGAGGTTCTTGTCGTAGTGCTGGCCTGTGTGGACCAGAACGGCCTCGACGTTCGGATAGGGTTCCAACGCGCGGAGCAACGGCGCCATTTTCATGAAGTTGGGCCGGGCCCCGACGATGCAGGCGAAACGCAGGGTTTTCACAATATCGCTCCGTGGTGATCGATAGAGGTTAGCGGGTCTTCCGGACGGTTTCCAGTATGTCGAGGTATTTCTTTGCCAGATTGCGGCGGTCGAAATGTTCTCGGACGTACTCGCGTCCGTTGCGGCCCATCTGGGCGAGCCGGTCGGGCCGGCGGGCCAGTTCGTCGACGGCTTGGGCCATGGCCCGGGCGTCCTCGGGTGGAACGCAAACCCCGGCGTCGGCCTCCTGAATCAGTTTGGCCGCCTCGCCCTGGACGCTCAAAATGATCGGCCGTTCCATTCCAAGATACTCGAAAATTTTCGACGGCAACACCTCCTCGAACCGAGGGCTCTTGCGGAGGCAAACGATCCCCACGTCGCACGCCGCGTAGAATCGGGCCACGCGGTCGCGGGGCTGCTGGTCGATGAACTGGACGTTGTCCAGTCGCCACTCGGCGGCCAGCGCCTTGAGCTTGTCCTTCTCAGCGCCCTCGCCCACCAGCACGAAGAGCTTCGTCGGGTCGTCGCGGAACGATCGGGCCGTTTCGAGCACCGTTTCCAGCGCGTGGGCCATGCCGTGCGTGCCAAGGTAAAGCGACACGAACCGATCGCCCCAGCCGTATTCGGCGCGAATGTCGTTGTCACGCGCGGACGGCACGAACAGGTCGGTGTCGATCCCGTTTGGGACAATGCTCATCCTGTCGCGCGGAATGTCGTAAAGCTCGTGAATTCCGCGGGCGTAGCCTTCGCCGACCGTGACGATCCGATCGCAGTGCCGGTAGAGATGACGCGACAAGCGTTTCAGTCCGCGCACGACGAAATTCTCCGACTTGACCACCTCGGTGGCCAGCATTGACTCGGGCCACAGGTCGCGGACCTCGAAAATGAACGGACGCCGTTTCAACCGCGCCAATGCATAGCCGGCCGCGCCGCAGAGCAACTGGGGCGAGGTGGCGATCACCACGTCGGGCTTGCGCACCCGAAACAGCCCGATCACCGCGGCCGAGATCATGAACGACGCATAGGAGATCATCCGTTTCACGGTGCCCCGGTTGGGCGCGGCGAAGACGTAGGAGCGGACCACGTCGATCCCATCGACCGTCTCGCGACGCGTGATCACGCCGCGGTCCTCCGGCCGTTTCACGCCGACCGGATGGTGCGGAAACGCGGTGAGCACGGTCACGCGGTGGCCCTGGCGAACCCATTGCTTGGCCAGGTCGTAAACGCGGGCCGAGGGCGCGCCCATCTCCGGCGGGAAGTATTGGGAGACGTAGAGGATGTGCATGAACGGAATCTCGGGGCTGCGCGGATTACTCGGGCACGACGCGCACGGTCATTGTGATGGGAAACTCTACGTCACCCCGCCAGACGAGGCGCAAGGTCGATTGCTCCAGGCCGTACTCGGGGTGATAGGCGGCCTGCTCGACGTCGCCGCGAACGGTCGGGGGTGATTCGAGCGAAATACGCAACGAGTGGCCGCCGCCGCGCAGCCGCCAGCCGTTCTCGGCCGGCTCGACTTGCCAGCCGGGAGCGATCAAGAGCCCGACCGAGACGTGATGACGCCCTCGACCGGTGAAACGGTCGGTGATGGTCAAATCGTGGTTCGCGTCGATCTCGACGGCCCGCCGGTGGCGAGGTCGGCCCCGCAGGTGGTCGTAGCCGGTG
>DATECS010000336.1:0-15901 GCA_035286785.1 Thermoguttaceae bacterium
GCGCCGGGCGACGAGCCGATGCTGGCGCTGGCGGCCATGCAGATGGCCCGCCGGACGGACGACCGCTATCGCGACGTGCCGGAGAAGACCCGGGCAAGGGTTCTGCGATGGTTGGGCGTGGCCGACGCGCCGAGCCACTATGGCGAGCTGGTCGAGCGGGCGTCGCGGCTCGATGCGGAGGAACAAGGGTTGGTGTTCGGCGAGACGCTGCCGGCGGGGTTGAGGATTCTTTGAGGGGGGCGGGACGTGGGACGGGGGGCGGGAGGTGAGGGTTGGGGTGCGGGGTGCCATGTCCACGCCTGCCCCCGAGAAAGATCCTCCGATACGAGCCCGCGTCGTCCTACGATAGTCGCGTGGACATGCCGTTGCGAACGCGTGGCCCGATGGGAAGGCATGTCCACGGCGAACGTCTCTTGTGATATTCGGCCGGGTTATGGGGCGTGGGGTCTTGGGATGGGATGTTTTCACTGGCCGTGGACATGGCACCCGGCCGTGGACATGGCACCCGACACCCGGCCCTCCAAAATGGCGCCGGGGCAAAATGCTATACTGGGTTGCCACCTTGTCGAAGAATAGCCCCACTGGCGGGTGGTACTTAATTTCTTTCTTTTCGTGTATTCGTTCTTGGGGCACGATATTTTGCGGCGGGGAGAGAATAGCATCGTGAGCCACCGGCGTGTTTGACGGCGGGCGGTGGGGGGAATGATTCTTGCGAGGACGAACCATGAGTTCCGATGACGATCGTTTTGAAAACGTGACGAGCGAGTACAAGCCGCGGCGCGGCGAGATGGGCAACATGGGCGTGCGAGTCTTTTTGTTGGGCCTGGTTGCCTTGCTGCCGATTCTGGTGTTGCCGTACTTCATCTACACGCAATGCCGCATCGAGGTGCCGATCAAGCACATGGCCGTGCTGATCCACAAGACGGGCAAGAACCTGAACAACGACCAGGAGATTGCGCCGGTCGAGATGCGCGACGGCGAAGACGTGATGGAGTATCGCGGCGTGCAGCAGAAGGTGCTCGGCGAAGGCCGGTACTTCTTCAACCCGTATGAGTGGGATTGGGTGATCGTGCCGCAGATCGAAATTCCCGAGGGGAAGCTTGGCGTGCGAACGCGGCTCTACGGCGACAATCTCGCGCCGGGCAACCTGATCGCGTGGAAGGAAAACGAGAAGGGGATCGTGCCCGAGGTGTTGCGGCCAGGCCGCTATGCGATCAACGCCCGTCTGGTCGGAGAGGGTTTCACGCGGTCGGGCGACAGTTACGCGGAGACGATTGAGCTGTTCGACCCGGTGACGATTCCGGCGGGATTCAAGGGGGTGGTGACGCTTCTGTCGGCGCCGATGCCGAAAGACCCGAACAATCTACTGGTCGAAAAAGGCCGTCGCGGGGTTCAGCGGGAGACGCTGGATCCGGGGACATATTACATCAATCCCTACGTCGAGCGGATCAACCTGGTGGACTGCAGGAGCCAGCGGTACAGCTTGGGCGCGGACGAGGAAGGGATGATGGGTTTTCCGTCGAAGGACGGATTTTGGGTGACGCTGGAAGGGTTTATCGAATTCCGCATCAAGCCGGAGGAAGCCGCGCGGGTTTTCGTGGTCTACAACGACAACACGAACGGCGAACGGATCGACGAAGAGATCGTGAGCAAGATTATTTTGCCGAACGCTCGATCGTTTTGCCGGCTTCGCGGGTCGAATCATTCGGGGCGGGAGTTCATCCAGGGCGAGACGCGGGTGCAGTTCCAGGAGGATTTCCAAAAACACCTGGCCGACGAGTGCGAGTCGCAGGGGGTCGAGGTGATTCAGGCGTTGGTGACGAAGATCCGCCCGCCGAAGAAGATCGCCGAACCGGTGCAGCAGCGCGAGATCGCCAATCGGACGGCGAAACAATACGAACAGCAGATTTTGCAGCAGGCGTCGGAGCAGGAGCTGGCCATCGAGCGGGAGTTGGTGAACCGGAAGAAGGCGATCGTCGCGGCCGATCAGGAGGTGATCAAGGTGGTGACCGACGCGAAGCGAAAGAAGGAGGTCGCGCTGATCGAGGCCCGTCAGCGGCTGAAGGTGGCCGAATTCGAGTTGAAGGCGGCCGAGGATCTTGCGTCGGCCATCGTGGCGCGCGGCGGCGCGGTGGCCGACGTGATTCGATTCAACAATCAGGCGGAAGCGGCCGGCTGGAAGCGGTCGGTCGAGGCGTTCGGCGGGAAAGGAATGGAGTTTGCCCGCTGGGTGCTGCTGAAGAAGCTGGCCCCGGCGTTTCGGAGCATGACGATCAACACGGCCGACAGTCCGATGATGGACGTCTTTGAGAACTATGAAAAGCCATCGGCGAAAAGCCGCGGGAAGGAATAAAACCATGAGAGCATTTTTCAAAACGAACGCGGTGGTCTTCGTGTTGGTTTTTTCGGCCGCGATCCTTTACGAAGGATTCGTGTGGACTGTCAATCGGGTGTACGTGCCCGAGGGAAAGAGCCTGCAACTGCGCTACAAAGGTCCGCTGTTGTTCGGGTCGCGGAAAGAGGCGAAGGCGGGCCATTTCGCCGAGGAGGGCGAGATCGGCGTGCTGGCCGAATTGCGCGGGCCGGGGCGGCATTTCTATTGCCCGATATGGTGGGAACGCAAGGTCGTGGACGACTTTGTCGTCGATCCGGGACACGTGGGGATCGTGACGAGCAAGCTGGGCGATCCGTTGCCGCCGGGAGAGTTTCTGGTGGACGGCGACCTGGGCAGCACGAAGCAGAAGGGAATTTTGCGAAAGGTGTTTGGGCCGGGACGCTATCGGGCGAATCCTTACGCCTACGAGTTCAATATCGTCGAGGTCGAAGAGCGGAAGGTGGGCCAGCAGGTGAAACACGCGGGCTGGGTCAACATTCCGACGGGGTACGCGGGCGTGGTGACCTACAAGACGGACAATCCGGCCGAGGGCATTCACGCCGGCATTCAGCCGAAGATCCTGCCGCCGGGTCTTTATCCGGTCAATCCGCACGAGAGCGAGATTGACGTGGTCGAGATCGGCTTGCGCGAGTCGTCAATGAGCGCGACGAAGCGCAAGGACCGCCGAGGCGAATTGATTCTCGACGAAAGCGGCGAACCGCTGCCGGTGCATGAGACGGGCATCAACTTTCCGTCGAATGACGCTTTCGAGATTCAGATGGATTTCACGGCGGTCTGGGGCGTGACGCCTCGGAACGCGCCGGAGATTGTCGCCAAGTTCGGCAATATCGACGCGGTCGAGCAGAAAGTGATTTTGCCGCAATCCGAGAGCATTTGCCGCAACAGCGGATCGAAGTGCAGCGCGGTCGAACTGTTGGTCGGCGACACGCGGCAACAGTTCCAAACGAGCACGTCGCGCCAATTCGCCGAAGTGCTCAAGAGCAAGGGAATTACGCTCCAGTACGGGCTGGTTCGACATATCTACATTCCGCAGGAAATCCGCCTGCCCATCCAGCGATCGTTCATCGCCGACGAATTGAAGCTGACCCGGGACCAGGAGAAGGAAACGGCCAAGATCGAGGCCAATCTGCGCGAGGCGGAGAAGCGGGTCGATCTGGAGGCCGAGCGGATCCGCGCGGAGACGCTAAAGAACGTCGCCAACGTCAAGGCGGAGGGCGAGAAGCAATCGCGGGAGATCGAGGCGGAGACGAAACAGCTCGTGGCGGCCGTCGATCGGCAGGTGGCCGAACTCGAGGCCAAGCGGACGGTCGTGCTCGGCGAGGCTGAAGCGAAGGCTCAGCGACTTTCGCGCGAGGCGACGGCCGAGAAGTTCAAGTTGGCGGTCGACGCCTTCGGCGATCCGGCGGCGTATACCCAATGGCAGTTCGCCGAGGGGTTGCCGGAGACGATCGAACTGAAGATGCTCTACGCGGGCGAGGGGACGCTCTGGACGGACCTGGACAAGATCACGCCGACGGTGCCGTTGCGCGAGGCAGGGGGCGAGGGACGGGGGGCGAGGGACGGAAGGTGAGTGGTGGGGTGCGGGGTGCCATGTCCACGCCTGCCCCCGAGACAGATCCTCCGATACGAGCCAGCGTCGTCCTACGATAGTCGCGTGGACATGCCGTTGCGAACGCGTGGCCCGATGGGAAGGCATGTCCACGGCGAACGTCTCTTGTGATATTCGGCCGGATTGTGCGGGCGTGGGGTCTTGGGATGGGGCGTTTTTACTGGCCGTGGACATGGCACCCGGCACCCTACAGTTGGACGTGGACCATCGCGCAGTGGCGTTTGACCGGGACGTCTAGCAGCAGCGTGTCGTTGTCCCAGGTGGACGTCACGGCGACGGGTTTATCGTCGCCGGGGTGGAGGGCCGTGATTTTGAGGTTGCGGGTTTGGGCGATGCGGGCAAAATCGCCTAATCGCACGCGCACGGTGGGTGAGTCGTCGGCGTAGACGACCGGGACGACGTAGCCGTCGGCCACGCGGAATAGGTTGGCCTTGGCGTTGCCGGCCGGCACGTCGACGCAATGGGGGCGAAGAACCCAACGCTTGCCGCGCATCAGACGCAGGAGCGGGCCGTAGTCGAGGTATTGCTGGTCGCCCCACTTGTCAGGTCCGATCGAATGGTCGTTGCCCGGGAAGGGCGCCATGGGGAAGACGCCCAGGTAGAGATACTTCTGGAAAAAAGCGTCGGCGTCGGGCTTAAGTTCCTCGACCGTGTTGGTCCAGCCCATCACGGGCTTGCTCAGGCCCAGCAGGGCGATGGCGTTCAACGAGCGGCCCGAGTTGGTGAACTCGTCGAAGATGCCGTCGGCGTGGCGGAGGATTTCGAGCCGCTTGTCGTGGTTGTTGCAGAAGATCACCTTGTCGGCATTGTGCATCAGCGGACCCAGGCGGTCCATCAATTCACGCCATGAGACACGCAGCGAGCGGGCCGGGCGGTCGTCGAACCAGCTTAGTCCGTCGTCGCGATTCTGGTTGTAGATGCGCAGCCAGTCCATGCGGTCGATCGCAAAGCCGTCGTCTTGGGGCAATCGTTCGATGTGTTGACGGGCCTGGTCGAGAAGGAAGTCGCGGTAGACGGGTTCGCCACAGTCCATCGCCACGGCGCGGCACCATGTCCAGAAGGGCTCGCCCGGCTTGTAATTCGGGAGGAGTGATTTCTGCTTGTCGGGAACCATGAGCATGGCGTCGCGGAGCTTGGTGTACAAGAAGGCATTGGGGTCGGTCCAGAGCTTGTCGGGGGCGACGTCGAACTTCCCTGGAGGCGGAAATTTAATACCGGTGCCAAATTCGGTGACATTGAAGTAACTCAGCACATGGAAGCCTTCCTTGTGCATGGCCGCCGCGAGGCGATTCATGTCCTCGACGGAGGTCATTTCATTGCGGAAGCACTTCCAGGATTCACCGGCCGGGACGGGCGGGAGGAACATGCCCATGTAGGGAAAGTCGAAGCTGGCTCGCCAATAGACGTTGTAGGCCATGCGGTTCAGCTTGGCGGCGTCGAACTTGGCGGAGTTCGAATAGGAGCCGGTGCCGGCGATCTGGTGGGCGCGAGGGTTCGGGGGGACGAAGAAATCGGTGTAGCGGCGTTGGATCCAGCCAAGGGCCGCGCGTGGGTCGGCGGGGTGGCTCACCAGATCCATGCGGAAGCGGAGCGTACGACCGTCGCCGATGCGGTGGAACAGGCGGTTCATGCTCGCGGTTCCGTCGGCGGTGGTTGTCAGCTTCATGTCGAGCATGACGTCCTCGGGACAGAGCACGAGCGAGACGGCCGAATCTTCGGCCGGCTCCATGAACGTGACCATCGGCAAACAGAAGACGTCGGGATAGTCGGGGATGATGTGCAACAGCGGCTTTTCGTAGGTGTAGTGGCGGGCACCGTAGTTGAGCGTGGCGTCCATCGGCTTGATGGGCACCAGCGGATCGGCCCAGTTGCCGCTTTCCTTGACGCGGGGGACGATGCCTTGGGCCACGAGCTGATCGCGTGGAGCGGTGGCCAGCGAGCCGTTGCGAGGGTCGGCCCAGGCGGTCCACCATCGGGTGTCGGTGCCGACGGGGTAGCGGAGGACGGTTTGGATCGGCTCGCTCCAAGGGGCGCCGGGATCCGTGATTTCGATTTCCCAACGAATGCTGTCGGCGGCGGGCGCGAAGGTTTCAGTGAGCGTGAACCGGCGGCCGTCTTTCGCGCGCTCGAGCGTGCGGACGAAACGGAGGCCGCCGCCGGCGATTTCGTGACGGGTCACTTTGCCGACGGTGCGGCAGTCGGGCAATTGGGTGGCGGCGGTGATTTTTTTGGCGGCCAGTTTGGGGCCGACGTCCATGCCGACGATTTCGCCTTGGTCGGAGAGATGGACGCGGAGGTTGTGGGTGCCGACGGCGAGGGGAGCGGTTGCCGTAACCGAGGAATCGGCGGCGCGGCTTGAAGAGGTGAAGACGAACAACAGAGTGATTATGAGGAAGGTTTGGAAGTGCGACATCGATTTCATGAAGGAGATCCTTGTCTGGTAATACGTTCTTGTGAGCATCTCGCGGAGCGAGATGAGTACAGGTTAGATTTGCCACGGGACGCGCAGGGGGCGATCGAGCATTTGGTCGGCTTCGGCGTCGCCGACGAAGCGTTCCTGGTCGGGATTCCAATGGAGCTTTCGGCCGAGCAGCAAGGCGATGTTGCCGAGGTGGCAAATACTCGCGGTGCGGTGGCCCACTTCGACCGGTTCAATCGGGTCTTTGCGGGCGCGGACCGCGTCGAGGAAATTACGAATGTGGGCGCGATGATAGGAGGACGTGACGTTTTCGACGTGGCCGGGGACGCTTTGGGGGAGATGGATTTCGTCGGGGCCGATTTTGGAATCCTTCAGCGACTTGGGATAGGTTTCCAGTTGGTTCATGGTGATTTGGACCCAGCCTTCGGTACCTTCGAAGCGGGCGCGGCAGCCGACGTTGGAGGTCTCGCAGATCAACTCGACGCCGTTGGCATAGCGGGCGCGGAAGTGAGATCGGACCGCCGTGTTGAACAGGTCTCCCTTGGGCGGCCACTCGACGGAGACGGGCTCATATTCGACGGGGCCCGTGAGCGACGTGCCGTTACCCCATTGGGCAATGTCGTTGGCGTGGGCGCCGAAATTGGTCATCTGCCCGCCCGAGTAGTCGCGGATGAAACGGAACCGATAAAAACAGCGGTCCTTGTGATAAGGGGCTTTGGGGGCGGGGCCAAGCCAGAAATCGTAATCGAAACCCTCGGGCACGGGCATGGGTTTCCATCCGGGGCCGGGACCGGTGAAATTGTTGGGGACGAGGTAGGTACGGATCGTTTTCAATTGGCCGATGCGCCCGTTGAGCACGAGTTCACAGCCGTGACGAACGGCGGGGCCCGAGCGATATTGGCTGCCGGTTTGCAGGATTCGCTTGTGGCGGCGGACGGCCTCGACCATTTTTTGGCCTTGGCCCACCGTGAGCGAGAGCGGTTTCTGGCAATAGATGTCCTTGCCGGCCTTGGCGGCGGCGGCGACCATCACGCCGTGCCAGTGATCGGGCGTGGCGAGAATCACGACGTCGACGTCGTCGCGGCGGAGGATTTCGCGGAAATCGTTGTAGGCGGCGCATCCTTGGTACGCGCCGGAGGGTTTACGCCGGGCGTAGAAGGCATCGACAAGTTGGCGGCCCGGTTCGCGGCCGAAAAACTGCTTGGGGTCGCGATAACCGTAGCTGGCCTTGTTGACGTCGCAGACGGCGACGACCTGGACGTCGCGGTTTGCGAGAAAGTTGCGCAGATCGGCGATGCCCTGGTTGCCGACGCCGATGCAGGCAACGGTGAGCCGGTTGCTCGGCGCGGCGGCCCCAAACACGGACGCGGGCAGAAAACAGGGCAGCACGAGAGCGGATGCTGATTTGAGCAGATCTCGTCGCGTTGTGCGGACGGGGACGCGGGAAGAATCGGTGGGCATCATGGTCCTCCTGGAGTGGTGGGATGGTTGGGAGGAGGTTGGGGTGGGACGCAATGTATAACTTCCAGAATAACCGTGCGATGTCCGTTTGACCAGAGCGGACCGATGAAAAATGACGACGGACGGCAATTACGAGGGGTGTCCCGGGGTGTGCCGCGGTGGGGTTTAGAGTAGGATAATGGGCAGTAGCATCATTGGACGCTTTATGTGATGAGACGCTTGGTCTTTGGGTGAGGAATTTTCGATGAATAGTCGTCGTGATTATGCGAAGTTGGCGGCCGACGGCGGGTCTGGCGGCACGGGGCCTTGGGTGGCTCCGCGCGGGCAGGCCGCGTCCGAGGATCGGCCTTTGCCGAACGGCGCGGCGGTGCTTCCGACGTCGATTGCCGGGATGACATTGGAACAATTGCGTGACGATTACCACGATCGGTTGTTCAATCAGTATCTCCCTTTTTGGGAGAAGGGCGGTTACGATCGGGAACTCGGCGGGTTCATGTGCGAACTGAACGACGATGGCTCGGTGGCCGGCGACGAGAAGTGCATTTTATTCCAGGGACGCGGCATTTGGATTTACTCGTTTCTCTACAACCATTTTGGCAACGACCGGAGTTGGCTCGACGTGGCCCGGAAGAGCAAGGACTTCATGATCGACCACATGTACGCCGGCCGGGGGAAGTGGCGTGAACGGGTGCGTCGCGACGGCTCGGAGACGGGCGTGCTTGGGACAAATGTTTACGGAGGGCTCTACGCCGCGGCCGGGCTCATTGAATACTATAAGGCCACTCAGGAGAAGAAATGCCTCGAACTGGCGAAGGAGTCGATTTGGGCCGCGGTACGGGCGTATGACGATCCGGCCTACACCGGGGCGCTCATCCCGGGCGACGATTACGTCGAAGTGCCTCGAGGCGCGCGATCGCAGGGCCATTCGATGATGATCGTTTGGCCGGGCACCCAGTTGTTGCAGGTGGACAACGATCCGCGGGCAGCCGAACTAGTGGCCAAGCACGTCGATCTGATTGTGAACAAGTTTTGGAATCCGGAGTATGGGATCGTGAACGAATATCTGTTGCACGATTACCGCCGCGTGCCGGGGGCCGAGACGTATATGTACTCGGGCCACTCGCTCGAGACGCTGTGGATGGTGGCCGACGAGGCGCTGCGGATCAAGGAACGGAAGCTGTTTGACACGGCGTTCGGCCGATTTCACCGGCTGCTGGAGATGTGCTGGGACTACGTGTTCGAGGGCTGGGCTTCGGACGATTTTCTGGTGTTTGCGGACGGGAAGCACCCGGGCGGGCCGAAATACGACGTGAAGACGATGTGGGCTCATTGCGAGATATTGCTGGCGTGCATGATGTGTCTCGAGTACACCGGCGCGACGTGGGCCAAGGAGTGGTACGAACGGACGCGGGCCTATGCGCTACGGACGATGCCGGTGGCGGGCCACGGAGTGTGGCGTCAGGCGGTGGACCGTTTGGGCAAAGATCTTCAACGGGCCGGGACCAGCGCGAAGCGGAAGTGCAATTTTCACCCGCCGCGGTACATGATGCGGAATATCTTGAGTCTCGAGCGGATGATCGAGCATCGCGGGGCGTTGACGGGGTTTCCCGGGTAGTCCAGAGCGGTGTAGGGGCAATGATCGGCCCGGGAAAATACGATGGTTTCGTGTCGACGGTTATCCGGGCCGAACATTGCGCCACCCGGCATTAGCATATCGACGGGGCATGGTGGGGCAACGATCGGCGAAAGCGTCCGGCGGAAGGGCCAAGCGTTTTGGGGCCGATCGTCGCCCCACCCTACTTTTCCTGGTTGCCCTACCCTGCCTTTGGCTGGATTTGCCGGTCGCGGGGCTTGACAGGAATTTGCGTTTTGGGGCATAATACCAGTACCTATGGAGGGGTCGGCTGGGCACTGTGCTTGGGGAGATCCAGTCTCCGGCGCCTGGGCATCGTGCGGCATCAGCAAAGGGCCTGATCCGCGCGGGTGAGTCACCACAGCGAACTCGCACCATGCGGAACAGGGATTCGAGGCATTCTTTCGCGGCGGGAGGCGACGATTCCCGCGTCCGTGCGCCGAGATCGCTCGGGGACCGCGCGTGTTCTTTGCTGGAAGCGCGCCGAGCGCGTCACCAACTCTTGGAGGGTTACCATGCGCATTCTTTCTGAGGCGTTCAGGGCGTTTGGACGCGGCCGAGCATCGTCGAAGCAACGTAGAGGCGAAAGTCGTCTGAATGGCGCGCGCCGGTTGCGAGTGGAATCGCTTGAGGGGCGGCGGCTGTTGAGCATCTCCGGTCCGGGAGGGGGCGACGTTTTGGAGGAGCCGCTGGACCCGAAGGCCTGGACGTTCATGGTGTACATGGACGGGGATAACGACCTGGAAGGGGCGGCGATCGAGGACTTTTTGGAGCTGGCGTCCGCCGGAAGCGACGCGAATGTGAACCTCGTGGTTCAGTTCGACCGGATCGCGGGCTGGGACAGCGGGTATGGTGACTGGACAAACACGCGGCGCGGACTGATCGCGGCGGGCGACGAGCCGGACGGGAGCTGGGGCGCGCCGATCGGCGAGCCGGGCATGGATGAAGCGAACATGGGTTCGGCGTCGACCGTGGTGGATTTCGTCGGCTGGGCGACGACGAACTATCCGGCGGCCAATTATGCATTGGTTCTTTGGGACCACGGGGGCGGGACAAAATATGGAGCGTGCGTGGACGAGACGGATGGTTACGACTACCTGGAGATAGACGAGGTGGGGGCGGCGCTCGCGTCGATCGTGGAGCGGATGGATCTGTTCGGATTCGATTGTTGTCAGATGGGAATGCTGGAGTATGCCCACGAGGCGGCGGGCGAAGCGTCGGTTTTCATCGGTTCGGAAGAAACGGAACCGTGGAGCGGCTGGGCCTACGACGCGTTTTTGCCGCACCTGAAGGCGAATCCAACGTGGACGGCCGCTGAACTCGGCGAGGACATCGTCCTGGAATATGGGATATCGTACGGCGGAAGCGAGACGCTTTCGACGGTGGATCTTGGAGTCGTGGCGGCGTCGGCGCCCGACGGGTTGTCCGCCACGGTGAGCGACCTGGCGGCGATGATGGTTTTGGAAGCGACCGCCGCGGACTACGGGCGTCTTCAGACGCACCGAGACGGCGCGGCGTGGTTCACCGATTCGGATTATCGGGATCTCGGGACGTTTTTGACGAGCGTTGCCGGCGACGCGAGCCTGACAAGTTCGATCAGCACGACCGCGGCAACGGCCCTGGCGGCGTACGACGCGGCGGTCCTTGCGAATCACTCGGGTCCGACGGAGGGCGGGACGGGGCTGTCGATTTACTTTCAAGAGCCCGGCGTTTCGCCGGACCCGAACTATAACGCGGCGCTCCTTTCGTTCGCGGCCGAGACGCAGTGGGATGAATTCCTGGAGTGGTGGTCGGCCCCGACGTGGAGCGGTCCGGACCTGACGGGGACGGCGTTCGAGGTGGATCCGGGGAGTCTCAACGGGGCGGCGACGACCGCGGTGACGTTCGAGGTGACGAACCTCGGGACGATCTCGGCGGACGCGGGCGCGTTTGACGTGGCGTTTTTCTTCTCGGACGATCCGGTGTTCGGCAACGAGGACGATATTCCGGCGAACCTGGACTCGGCGGACCCGAATTATGATCCGGCGAATCCGAACGTGTATCACGTGGTTGGGCTGGAGGGTGATTCGAGTCTGACGGACACGATCAGCGTGGCGGTTTTGGGGAGCGATCCGTTCGAGACCGACGGGCACTATTATCTGGGGATGCGCATCGACGCGGGCGACGCGATTGCGGAGTATAACGAAGAGAACAACGACAGTCAGGGCGTGGGTCTGGACGCGGGCTCGGTGAACTGGCTCGATCCTTTTTACACGGCCGACATGGAAACCGATCCGGG
This sequence comes from Thermoguttaceae bacterium, assembly GCA_035286785.1. Classification (GTDB taxonomy): domain Bacteria; phylum Planctomycetota; class Planctomycetia; order Pirellulales; family Thermoguttaceae; genus UBA11386. Next base: position 11,796 of record DATECS010000336.1, read on the forward strand.
CTGGACCGCCGAGGAGCCGTGGGCGTTTGGGCAGCCGATGGGGCTAGGGGGCGTTTCCTACGGCAATCCGGATCCGGCGAGCGGCTACACGGGCACGAACGTTTACGGGGTGAATCTCGAAGGCGATTACAGCACGGAGGTCGGCGGGCCGTTCTATTTGACCACGACGCCGATTGACTGCCGTGAGTACGAGTTTGTCACGCTCGAATTCCGCCGGTGGCTGAACACCGACTATCCGCCGTACGTTCACGCGACGGTCGACGTCTCGAATGACGGGCTCGCGTGGACCAGCGTGTACGCGAACCCGACGACGGAGGTGGCCGACGACGGTTGGCGGGACATGCTGTACGACATCAGCAGCGTGGCGGACGGCGAATCGACGGTCTACGTTCGGTGGGGACACAATGTCGCGGTGGAGGGGGCGTTCGGCTACTCCGGGTGGAATCTTGACGACGTGACGCTGTTGGGCAATTACACGGGACCGGACGCCGAGGGGCCCCGGGTGGTCGGCCAGACGCCGGCCGTATTGGCCACTGTCGGCCAGAGCACGCTCGAATTTTATTTTTCGGAGACGATGGACACGTCGAGCTTCGACGTGGCGGAGGACGTGGTGAGTTTCGACGGACCGTCGGGCGACCTGACGTCGCAGATCACGGGCTTTGCCTGGATCGACAACCGGACGTTGGAAGTGCAGTTCACGCCGCGGACCGAGCTGGGCCAGTATACGATGGTCATTGGTCCGGCCATCACGGATGACGCGTTGAATCTGAACGCGATGGACCAGAACGACAACGGCGCGAACGGCGAGACGCCCGGCGACCGCTACACGGCGATCTTCGAGATCACCCAGACGGTGACGGTCAATTTCACGAATCCCGGCGCGATCGACATCCTCGAGAACGGAGCGGCGAATCCTTATCCTTCGACCATTGTGGTCTCGGGTCTTGGGGGCGTGGTCGTCGACGTGAACGTGACGCTGGACGGGTTTTCGCACACGTATCCCGACGACGTGGACATCCTGCTGGTGAGTCCGACGGGGCAGGGGGTGTTGCTGATGTCGGACGTGGGCAACGGCAATGACGTTTCGGGAGCGGTCTTGACGTTGGACGACGAGGCGGCCGAGTCGTTGCCCGACAGCGGGCCGCTTGCGTCGGGGACGTATCGGCCGACGAACTTCGAGACGGACGACACGTTTGCTACGCCCGCGCCGTCGGGGCCCTATGGCGAGACGTTGGCGAACTTCGACGGGATCGACCCGAACGGCGCGTGGAGTCTGTACGTTTACGACGACATGGCCAGCGATTGGGGGAGCATTGCCAACGGATGGTCGTTGACGATCACGACGACCAGCGGCGAATTGCCGAACGATTTTGGCGACGCGCCGGGCCCGGGCTATCCGACGTTGGAGGACAGCGACGGCGCGCGGCACGCGGCGACGGGCCCGATGCTGGGCGCGACTCGCGATACGGAGAGTGACGGGCAGCCGAATGTGACGGCCGACGGGGACGACGTCGCGGGCTCCATGGACGACGAGGACGGCGTGGCGTTTACGTCGCCCCTGGTCGGCGGCAACAACGCGTCGGTGAGCGTGACGGCGTCGGCCGCGGGATTTTTGAGCGCGTGGATCGATTTCAACGCCGACGGGGATTGGGCCGACGCGGGCGAGCAGGTTTTCACCGACGAGCCGTTGGTCGAGGGCGTGAATACCTTGGAGATCGCCGTGCCTCAAACGCCGGAGGGCGCGACCTACGCAAGATTCCGGTTGAGCACGGCGACAGGTCTTTCGTTCACCGGGCCGGCGCCGGACGGCGAAGTGGAGGATTACGCATTTGGCGTGATCTCGGGCAGCAAGTGGAACGACCTGAACGGCGACGGCGACAGGAACCTGGACGAGCAGGGGTTGGCGGGGTGGACGATTTACGTCGATCTCGACAGCGACGGGACGCTGGACGCCGGGGAACCGTTCGACGTGACGGACGAAAGCGGATACTACTCGATCGGCGGGTTGCCGCTGGGGACTTACATTGTGGCGGAGGTCCAGCAATCGGGTTGGACGCAGACTTACCCGAACGTGGATCAGGGCGCAGCGGGACTGCCGGCGTGGATGGAGGCGGTTGGCGGGGAGACAACGGGCACGGCTGAAAACACAACAAATGAAGGCGACGTCTCGGCGTCGGACGACGCGGACGGCGGCGTCATCGTGGTGGATCCTCCGTACGATCCGGAACGCTTTTTGGGCGAGGGGGAGAAGGCGGCTGATTCCAGGTTGGCGCCGTATCCGCGGGAAGAGACTTTTCTGTTGCACAGCAATCCCGGGGCGTCGAAGGTGATCTATCTGGACTTCGACGGCCACACGACGACGGGAACGCTCTGGAACAACATCTATGGCGACCCGATCGTCACGCCGGCCTACACGCTCGACGGCGACAGCGCGTTTTCGGACGCGGAACTCGAACAGATTCAAAAGGTGTGGGAACGGGTCAGCGAGGACTATCTTCCGTTCGAGGTGGACGTGACCACCGAGGATCCGGGCGTGGAGGCGCTGCGCAACACGGGCGGCGGCGACACGCAGTGGGGAATTCGCGTCGTGATCGGCGCGGATACGTGGTACGGTTCGGCGGGGGGCGTGGCCTACGTGGGATCGTTTGACTGGAACTCCGACACGCCGTGCTTCGTGTTCAACGCGGGACTCACGGGAGTGGCCGAAGCAGCGTCGCACGAGGCGGGACACACGTTGGGTCTGTACCACGACGGAACGAGTTCGGTCGAATATTACGAGGGCCACGGGGCGGACGCGACGAGCTGGGCGCCGATCATGGGCGTGGGCTACTACGTGCAACTGGTTCAATGGAGCAAAGGCGAGTATCCCGACGCCAATCGCCAGGAAGACGATTTGCAGATCATCGCCACCGGCAACGGGTTCGACTATCGGGCGGACGACCACGGCAACTCGCCCGCCACGGCCGACGCGTGCGTGACGGGAACCACGACGATTTCCGCCGAGGGCATCATCGAACGGAACACGGACGTCGATTATTTTACGTTCAGGACGGGCGCGGGCACGGTGACCATTGACGTCGATCCGTATTATCGCAGTCCGAATCTTGATATTCTGGCGACGCTTTACGACGCCTCGGGCGTGGTGGCGACGAGCAATCCGGTGGACGCCCTGAACGCGAGTTTCAGCCTAACGCTGGACGCGGGGACGTATTGGCTGGCGATCGACGGAGTGGGCAGGGAAGCCGTGGAGGGTGACCCGGGGTACGGCGATTACGGGAGTCTCGGTTACTACCGCATCAGCGGGACGATCGTGGATCCAGCCCCGCCGGGCACGCACATGGTTGTTCTTGGCGCGGAGCTTCTGGTGTCGGGGGTCGATTTCGGGAACTGGATCGCGCCGGGAGACGATTTTGGCGATGCGCCAGATCCGGCGTACCCGACGACGCTGATCAGCGACGGCGCGCGGCACACGGCGGTCGGACCGACGCTGGGGGCGAGCCGCGACACGGAGCCGGACGGGCAGCCGAGCGCGGTGGCGGACGGCGACGACCTTGACGCCACGTCGGATGACGAGGACGGGGTTGCGTTCACGGTTTCGACGTTGTGGGCGTCCGCGCAATCGTCCAATCCGACGGCCACCGTGCAGGTGGATCTTGAAGGCGCCGACGCCACGGCCAACCGGTTGGACGCTTGGATCGACTTCAATCGGAACGGCAGTTGGGACGATCCGGGCGAGCGGATTTTCAGCAGCCATGAACTGGGCACGACGAACGGCGTTCAGACGCTGACGTTCACCATTCCGCGGGACCTGGGCGAGAACGTGATGGTGGGCGATACGTTCGCTCGATTCCGGCTGAGCACGGCCGGCGGGCTTGCGCCGACGGGCGCGGCGGACGACGGCGAGGTCGAGGATTATCAGGTGACGTTGGTCGCCAGAACACTTACGCCGGGCGACGCAAATTTCGACGGGACGGTGAACCAGAGCGACACGGTAATTCTCGCGGCCCATTGGGGCGCCGCGTCGGGCGCCGTCTGGGGCGACGGCGATTTCAACGGCGATGGGCGAGTGAACGCGCTGGACGCCTCGATCCTGGCGGCCAACTGGG
>DATECS010000337.1:0-2293 GCA_035286785.1 Thermoguttaceae bacterium
GCGTGACGGCATCGTGGAGCAGGCCTCGGTCGACCACCGCCCGCCGACTATGACCGATCTGAACGCGTACTCCCTCGACGGCTGTTCGACACTCTCGAACAGGAACTGGATAACCTGACCGACCCATCAGGCCCCTTCGCCGGACATGCGGGAACGGTGCTGATGCGCGTACGCTTCAACCCCAAGCTCGGTTACGTCGAACGCTACCTGCGCAGCTCCGGCGGCCACGGGCGCGGCGCCTCGATCGAGATGATCGAATTCACCCCTCGCGACTAATGCATCGTCGTCACTCGATCGATGAGCGTCCATTCGCTAGAATGTTCGCCAGGATCGGGTGAGGGGAATCTTCAGGAGGAGTGGCCGAGTGGCTGAAGGCGACGGTTTTGAAAACCGTTAGGCTCGAAAGGGTCTCGGGGGTTCGAATCCCTCCTCCTCCGATGCTCGTTGTCGATCCGACTTGATCGTTCTGTTCGCGGCGGCCCAAACTTGACCCCCACCGCGGATGCGATACGCTGTCATCAGATTGACGGGGACGTAGCTCAATTGGGAGAGCGCCGCGTTCGCAATGCGGAGGTCGAGGGTTCGAGCCCCTTCGTCTCCAGTGACGTAGACTACGCCGAATCCAAGACTTAGGATACCCGCCTGCGTAGGGCGGTGCGGCACGAAAGACCCGAAAAAGTGTGCAATTGCGCACTTGGGTTCTGGAGGTCGCATCCATGCCGACGAAAACACCACGTACACCGAGTTACTGCCTACAACGGGGCACGGGCTAAGTGCTCTGACTCGTAAGTTCGGTGACGTATTCATGTTGGCCTTCAGGCAACGGCCTTATTCTGGTGCTGCTCGTGCCCGGCGAGCTTGACAAGGAGTTCGTCCAAGTCCGCCCGAGTGAACTTCCACTCAAACGGCCGGGCAATCGCTTCGTAGTACGCTTGGAAGTCCAGCAACCTCTTCTCCACGGTCTGCACATCCGGGAACTCATTGGGCGTTAGAACCTTTCGTTGGACGACGGAGAAGTAAATCTCAATCTGGTTCAGCCAACTGGCGTGCACCGGGGTGTGGACCTGAATCGCGTTTCCATGCCACTTCGCGATCCGTTGCTTCGATACTTCTCCCCGGTGCGACGAGCCGTTGTCGGCGATCCAGAAAACCCGGTGAGCCGAACGATAGGGTTCCTGCCCCATCACCAGGTTCACCAGACGATGGTAGGGTTCGATTCCCGTCGTGGGCCCGCACAGCCCGAACACCTTGGCCCGGCGAACGTCCCACGCCGCCACATAGGCCAGCGCCCCGCCACGCTCGTACTCGAACTCCACCCGTCGGAGCCGCCCCGAGGCGGGTCCTTGTCCTTTCGCCACCCGTTTGCGGGCCTGAATGCTGGTCTTCTCGTCGGCGCTGATCACGTAATCATCCGGGCCCAAAGCCTCGCCTTCCCAAACCCCTTGGTACAGGTCCAGCACTCGACCGGCCTTCTCCGCAAACCGCTCGTCGCGGGGAAAAATCCAACTGCGATACGACCACGGGCGGATGGCGTCGGCATCCAGCCACCGCCAGACCGTGCGTCCGCTGATCGAAGCGACGATGCCACGCCGGACCGCCTCTCGGGCGATCTCGGTGCAACTGAACCGAGAGAAAGGTAAGCCCGCCTCGCTGGGCAGTTCACAAGCCAGAGCCTTGACCTCTACCACGACCTCGGGGGGGAAAAAGACTCGGACGACCCCGGCGCGGACGGCTCTCCAACCCGGCCAGACGCTTCTGGCAAAATCGTTTCCTCCACTTGCTAACGATCTGTCGTGGCAAATCCAGTCGCGCGGCGATCTCGGTGTTCTTTTGGCCCTCGGCCGCCAGCAGCACGACCTTCGCCCGGATAACGTCGCAATACGGTGACGTATACTTGCGGGCCGCCTCCTGCAAGTACCGCTCTTCCTCGTCCGTGAGTACAACATAAAATGGGCTGAAGCGTGGCATCGCGTGACTCCTTTCACAAGCCACGCTATCACCACGCCACGAAAAACGCAATCACAATACGTCATCGTATTTATGAAATCATGTACTTAGCCGGCGAGCCACCGACTTCATCAGCTCAGTGTGGGGTATGCTGTCGAAGTACCCGCTCAGGTCCGCGTCCACCACCTCCGTATGCCCCGTGTTCACCAGCGAGTGGACCTTCCTCACGGCGTCCAACGCGCTGCGCTCGGGCCGGTAGGCGTACTGCTCCGGCTGCAGGTCGGCCTCAAAGATCGGCTCCAAGACCAACCCCGCCGCCGTCTGCACCACGCGATCCTTGATCGTC
>DATECS010000338.1:0-6257 GCA_035286785.1 Thermoguttaceae bacterium
CCGGCGGTCGGGGTGATGGACATGCTGCGGTTCCATAAGTTCACGGCGGGGCGATATTGGGTGGACGACTACGGGAGCGCGGACGATCCGCGGGAGTTCAAGGCGTTGCTGGCCTATTCGCCCTATCATAATCTGAAGCCCGGGACAAAGTATCCGGCGACGCTGGTGACGACGGCGGACACGGACGACCGGGTGGTGCCGGGGCACAGTTTCAAATTCGCGGCGGCGTTGCAGCGGGCGCAGGCGGACCCGGGCTCGCCTGTTTTGATCCGCATCGAGACGCGGGCTGGCCATGGCATGGCGACGCCGACGTCGAAGTTGATCGAGGCGGTGGCGGACGTGTATGCGTTTCTGGTCGAGGCGCTGGATGTGAAGGTGGAGTTGCCGAAGTGAGAGGCTATCCAATGCCTATGGGATTCTCCGTGGGCAGTCCCCTCGTTCTTACGCCCTCCGTTGGGTTTTGGGATAGGTTCTTTTCTCGTTGTGGGAAGTGTCTTCCCGGGGCTGGGAGCGTGCTAGATTTGCGGTAGCACGGAGGTCTAGGGCGGGCGGCCGGATTTATTGGGCCTTTGACGCGACGGGCGCATAGGATTCCCATTATGCGGTCGGGCCCGAAAACGGGGACAGGCACATTTTTCGCCGTTAAGCGTATCCCAATCGCATCGACAACCGAGGCGAAAAATGAGCCAGTCCCCGTTTTCGGAGCCAGTCCCCGTTTTCGGGTAACCACTGAACGAGTTCTTGTCATGGGGACCAAAACATGAAACGAACCCTCGGACTTTTTGTCGTAGCGGCGTGGTTGTTTGGGTGTCTTCCGGCGGGCGGGGCCGGGGACGCTGATCGTGCCGCGGACGAGGCTGCGGTTCGCCAGTCCGTCCGCGAGTACGTCGAGGCGTACAATCGGGGCGACGCGGAGGCGATCCGTCCGCTTTGGGCCGAAAACGGCCGTTGGATCACGCCGGACGGCGAGCAATTGGAAGGCCGCAAGGCGATCTTCGAGGCGATGAGGAGCTACTTCGCCAAGAGCGCGGCCCAGAAGCCGCGGCTGGAAGTCATTGACCCGACGATCCGCTTTCCGGGTCCGACGGTGGCGGTCGAGGAAGGCCGCGCGCGGGTATTTTCCGCCGAGGCGGAGCCGGTGGAGAGCAGTTACCTGGCTATCCACGTCAAGCGTGACGGGCGCTGGCAATTGGAGAGCATACGGGAGACGACAGTTCCGGCGCCCTCCGCGCCGGGCGGCGGGCCCATGGAGCAACTGGATTGGCTGGTCGGCACGTGGGTCGATCAGGACGAAGACACGACGATCGAAACGACCTGCGAATGGACGATGAATCAGCAGTTCCTGACGCGATCGTTCCAGGTTACGGTGGCAGGCCGGCCGGCGCTGTCGGGCACGCAGATCATCGGCTGGGACGCGGCCACGAAGCAGTTTCGCTCGTGGATGTTCGATTCGGAAGGCAGTTTCGCCGAGGGGCTCTGGCGCCGCGACGGGAACCGTTGGGCCTCGAAGGTCAAACAGACCTTGCGCGACGGGCGACTCGCCTCGTCGATCACCGTGCTGACTCGCGTGGACGATGACACGATGACTTGGCAGTGTACCCACCGCGAAATCGACGGGCAGCTTCAGCCGAACCTGGGGCCCGTGACGGTACGGCGGCGGTAGGCGAACCATCAAGCGACCTTTTGTCGATCGGAGACATAGACGATGAAATTCTCATTTCGACTTTTATGCGTGGCGTTTCTCTCCTCGCTTTTGGCCGCCGGCGATTCGTACGGGCGGGGCGGGGGTGGATTTCACGGCGGGGGCGGCTATCGTGGCGGCGGGTTTTCGCCGAGCATGAGCCACTATTCGGGGATGAACCGCAGTCCGTCGATGAGCCAATTTCGCCCGGGGGGATTCAATCCGTCGGCAGGCCAGCACGCTTACGGCTGGTCGGGCGCGTCGCGGCCGGGCGGGCGGCCGGAGTTTTCGGGCGGCGGGTCGTTTCAGCGGCCCGGCGGTTGGTCGGGCGGCGCGGGCCCGCGGCCGACAAACCAACAGCTTCAGAATTTTCTTCATTTGCCCGGCGAGGGCCAGGGCGTGCGACCGGCGGTGAACCCGCGGGCCGATGGTTGGCAGCATCCGGGGACTGGTCAGGGAGTGCGGCCTAGCCGGCCGGCGCAGTTGCCTGATCGGGGCCAGGTGGCCAATCAGATTCAGTCTCATTGGGACCATCGGCCGGACGGGAATCGACCGTTCACGAAGGACTGGTGGAAGGACCATCAAGCGGACCATCATCACGTACCGCCTTGGCATCCTTGGAATCACTGGAACCATTGGCCGAATCGGTGGTGGGGCTGGGCCACGCCCGTCGTGTTGACCGGCTGGCTTCCCTACGGCTGGACCACGCCGTATTACTACGACTATGGGCCTGGGGGCAACGTGACCTATGAGGGCGACACGGTTTACGTCAACAACCAGCCGGCGGGAACGGCCCAGCAGTACTACGATCAAGCCGAGACCCTGGCGAGCAACGTGCCGCAGACCGACTCCCCGCAATCGGACGACGATTCCAACTGGCTGCCGCTGGGCGTGTTCGCGTTGACGCAAGAAGGCGTTGACGATTCGAACGTGTGCGTGCAACTCGCGGTGAACAAGCAGGGCGTGATCGCGGGCACCTATTACAACGAGACGACCCAGGCGACTCGACCGCTCCAAGGATCGGTCGACAAGCAGACGCAACGGGCCGCGTGGACCTACGCCGACGGGCAAGATACGAACCTTGTCATGGAAACGAGCGTGTACAACCTGACCAAGGACCAATGCACGGTGCTGGTCCATTTCGGACCGGAGCAGACGCAGACTTGGGTGATGGTGCGATTGAAGGATTCGGACCAACAGGCGGCACAACAGCCAGCGCAGTTGCCGTAAGCGGGACGAGCGTCAGTCGGTATTGGACTGAGGGCGTCGCCATAACAACGTGGACGCGCCGAGAATCATAATCGTGAGGATGCCCGGTTCGGGCACGGTTGTCGATTCGCTTGTTCCATGGCCCCAGTTGGCCGCGAGGATGGAGGCATCGGCCGGACCGACCAGCCCATCGTCGTTGAAATCGCCGTAGAACCACTCGCCACTTTCGCCCCAGTGGGCCGCCAAGATCGCGGCGTCAGAGGCGTCGACCATGTTGTTTCCATCGGCATCGCCAGGCGGATGGATGCTGAGCAGACGTATTTCGTCGGCGAAACGCTGACCCAATGCCTGTTGTCCCGGTGCGTTGTAGTGGACATTGTCGCTATTCAATCCCAAGTCGCTCGTGACCACTAATGACGCATAGGGCGTCGTCTGGCTCACGTTATATTGTGCCTGCTGGATCTGAAAACCGTAGGTGTACGGCTTGGCATTGGCAATTTGGCCGATGGCAAACGGCATGTAGGGGGCATTGAACTCTTCTCGGACCGCAAGGATCAGGTTTGTCAGATTCTCTTCATAGCGCTGGCTCATGACGGAGCTGGCCGCGTCGGCCTCGCCCTGCATCCAGATCATGCCGGCGAAAATAGGCACGTCGTCGGGAGCCATCGATGCGAGTCCGGCTTGAACGGTGGACAGGAAGTTCGCAAAATGAAGACCTTGCGTGTCGGCGTCCACGCCCGGATTCCATTCAACGTCCAGGTCGGTACCGCCGTAGGCGTACTTGATAATTGCAATCGGGTCGTCCGGCATCGAGTCGCGCAGGCAGTGGCCAAAGGCCAACTCAGGGCCGAACAACGACGAGCCGATGGTTGATTGCCCGTAGCCGCCGCACATGCCCGGCCGGAGAGCTTGCCACCGCGCGCCGTCGCTGCTGAATTCATCGTCGTAGAAAATGGGGACACTCGCCAAGGGATCGGCCAGCGGTGGAGCAAGTCCCGCGGCCGAAGCGCGACCATCGGCATTGGACTGGCCGGCGACGAGATAGACTCGTACCGCCTCCGCGCGAAGTTCGGAAACGACCGGCAACAACAAAACAGCAAGACCGCCAATCAGTGCGAGTCGAGCCATGACGGAACCCTACCTTTCATGTGCCGGCGTTGAGGCGGTGACTACCGAGAAGAAGACTTGGCCCTCGGTGATGTCGCCGAGCCGAATCCGGACGGATCCATCGGAACCCGGGATGGCCCGCTGCTCGCGCTGCACGATGATCATTTCGATTGTTTTTTTGGGCAGGTTCAGCGTCGGGGCCGACCGCTTGGTTCGCCGCTCCGATTTCCGGCCATTGGTTCGCATCGGAATACGTAGATCGCCCAGCCCAAGGCGTCTCGACCCCATCTCAAATAGGCTGATTTTTCCTTCGCCACGCGATCAAGCAGTTCTGGAAGATCAGCGTCATCTGGGTCGGTGCGCGCGTAGTCCGCGATCGCATGCCACTGAAGACCTTCGTATCGGTCCCAGTCGTCCTGGCTGCTCACCAGAGTGTGTACGAGGTCGAGCCCTCGCTGCTGGCCTGCTTCCACGTTTTCCGCGTGGCTTCCGAAGGCGTCTCTTGTTAGACCAAGAGCCTGTAAGTACTCGTCCGACGGCTCCCGCAACCAGAACGGCTCGCCCACGATCACCCAGCCGTCGGGCTCGGCCATGCCGACGAGCGCGTCGAGAGTCTTCGCGTGTCCGCCGAAAACCCAACTCGCCCCAATGCACGAAGCTAGAGCGAGGCTGCGTGGCTTGTCGGGTCTGTAATCAGCGCCATCCATTTGGGTGAAGGTGACTGCTGCCCGCGGCACGCGCGCTTGGCGCCTTCGTTCCGCGTCGGCGATGAAGAAGGGCGAGAGGTCCACGCCTACGCCGCGCACTCCGTATGCCTCGGCCAGACGTATCAGGAATTCGCCCTTCCCGCAGGCGATGTCGACCACGCTCGCGGCTGTCGGAAGCCGCACCAGATCCACCAAGCGCGCGAGCTTCTCCTCGTTCGTGGGATTGCACACCACGAGTTGACGATGGGTGATTTCGTAGAACTTCCACGTATCCATGAATCGGTCCCTTAGCGGCCTTGTGTATAGGGAGTTTCCGCCAATGACTTGTAGGCGTCAGATATGCGGCCTAACGCGCAGGCAGGCGTTTTTCGCAAGTCACATTCTAGCTGGGGGTTGCTGTATTGCAACGCCTTCTCTGGGTGACCTGGTTTTCGACGCCGTTGATTAGCCTTCTCACCTTTGAGATTCCCGAGGTAGCCAAAGGCCCCGTCCAACGTCCAACGACATGGCAGCAGGAGAACTGCGAAGTCCCGTGTTCCAGGAGGCCAGACATTCTTGTCTGGCTGGGTTGGGCGAAAAAGACAGGCAGGAATGCCTGTCCTCCTGATCTTTCACGACTTTGCCGTTTCCCTACGACATGGCAGCCTTTGAATCTGGGGCCGCGTTTTGCTACGGCCCGGGCAACGCTTGCGGCCTGGGGTCTCCATAACTTATTGCTATTTAATCACTTGCGCGATTTCTTCTTTTCCGGGAGATCGGGGATAATCCCCTTGCGGTGGGTGGAGGTTAGCACTAGAATAATCCGATATTGAGAATGAGTCTCAGTTCGTGGTACAATGGATTTTGTGGATTCGCCTTCCACAGGCGCCGCCCCTCGACGCATGGAGCCTATCCGAAAACGGGGACAGGCACCTCACGGCAATCGTTTTAGGAATCGCCGCGTACGTCGAGTTCGGAGCCAGTCCCCGTTTTCGGATAGGCTCTTAACTCCTTTGTGCGGTTGTCGATAATACACTCCCCTGCCCTTCGCCTTACTTCATGGTCAACTCCGTCATTCCTTTGGCAAACCTTTCTCCCGGCCAGGTGGCCGAAATTTTTCGCATGGACGGTCCGCCGGAGGACGTTCACCGGTTCGAGGAGTTCGGGCTGGGGCGCGGCACGCGGGTCGAGATGTTTCGGCCAGGCAATCCGTGCATTCTGCGGGCGGCGGGCAACAAGGTTTGTCTGCGGCTGGAGCGGCGGTTCGAAGTGTTCGTTCGGCCGCTGGGTTAGTCGGATCGCTTATGAAACCAATACTAACCCGAAGCGCAAGCGAGGAAATCAAACGCGATGCCCTCGCTTGCGCTTCGGGTTGGTAAATACGGAGGTGCGTGCAAGCACGCACCCTACGGAAGTTTTATTGTCAGGCACAGCCTGACCTACGGAGGGTTGGTGCGTCCAGACGCACCCTACGGTAGATGGTTCTTTCTGATTCTTCGCGAGGCGTGGTTCATGTCGCTCTGATTGGGAATCCCAACACGGGGAAGTCCACGTTGTTCGGGGCGCTGGTGGGC
>DATECS010000339.1:0-11066 GCA_035286785.1 Thermoguttaceae bacterium
CCGGCGGGGACCAATTCGACGTTGAAGCGAGCGTCGACTCCCGGCCCAATCCCTTCCACCTGGCAGTTTGCCTCGGAAAAAGCGTATTGGCAATAGTGTTCGTCACTCATGTTTGACCCGTGCCGATCGGGGAGCGATCTCCCGGATCGCCTTCTGAAAGTCTTCGCGGTTGATTTCCAGGCCCTTGCAGTCCGGTTGGTCGGGCGAGGCGTCGATCCGCGCGGCGATCGCTTCCATCATCGTGCGATGGCATACTCCTTCGATCTCCGCGCCGCTGAAGCCGTCGGCTTCGTCGGCCAGCCACGCGAGCGTCACATTGCGAGCGACCGGCCGATCGCGCAGGTGAACCTCGAAGATCTTCTCGCGCGCGGCCCGGTCGGGCAAAGGCATCTCGATTTGCATGTCGAATCGGCCCGGGCGCAAGAGGGCCGGGTCAAGCAGGTCGCGGCGGTTGGTGGCCGCCAGCACCAGGACTCCCTTGAGTTCCTCGATGCCGTCCAGTTCGGTCAGCAGTTGGCTGAGCACCCGGCCGCCCACGCCGGAGTCTTCGTGACCACCGCCGGACCGGGTAGACGCCAGAGCGTCGATTTCGTCGAAGAAGATGATGCAGGGGGCCGCCTGCCGACCTTTGTGGAAGACCTCGCGGACGCCGCGTTCCGACTCGCCGACGTACATCGACATCAATTCAGGCCCCTTCACCGAGATGAAGTTCACTTCGGTCTCTGCCGCCAGGGCCTTGGCGATGAGCGTTTTGCCGCAACCCGGCGGTCCCGACAGGAGCATCCCCTTGGGCGGTTTGAGTCGGAAGGACTCGAACAGCGCCGTGTATTTCATGGGCCACTCGATCGCCTCGCGCAGCCGGCGTTTGACGTCTTCCAGTCCGCCGACGTCGTCCCAATGCACGTCGGGCACTTCGACAAACACTTCGCGGATGGCCGACGGCTCGACCTCGTGGAGCGCGTCCTGGAAGTCGCTCGGGCCGACTTCCAACTGGGCTAGGACTTCATAGGGGATGTGCTGTTGGGAGAAATCGACCTGCGGCAGAATGCGTCGAAGGGCGTTCATGCCCGCCTCGCGGCAGACGGCCTCCAGGTCGGCGCCGACGAAGCCGTGGGTGATGGCCGCGAGTCGCGCCAGATCGACGCCTTCGCCCAACGGCATTCCACGACTGTGGATTTCGAGGATTTCCTCGCGGCCGTGCTGATCGGGGATCGGGATGGAGATTTCGCGGTCGAACCGGCCGGGACGCCGCAGGGCGGGATCCAACATGTTCGGCAGATTCGTGGCTGCCAGGACGATCACGTGCTGGCGACCCGAAAGTCCGTCCATCAGGGCCAGCAGTTGCGCCACGACCCGTTTTTCGACGTCGCCCACCGCCCGCTCGCGCCGCGGGGCGATCGCGTCGATCTCGTCGAGGAAAATAATGCTTGGCGCGCGCTTCGTGGCCTCCTCGAAGATCTTTCGCAGATGGGCCTCGCTCTCGCCATAGAATTTGTGGATGATCTCCGGGCCGTTGACGGCGAAGAAGTTGGCCTCGGTTTCGTGGGCTACCGCGCGGGCGATCAGGGTCTTGCCGCAGCCCGGCGGTCCCAACATCAGAACGCCCTTGGGGGCCTCGATGCCAAGGCGATCGAATAGTTCGGGATACTTCAACGGCAACTCGACAATCTCGCGGATCCGCTCCAATTGGCGTTTCAGGCCGCCGATGTCTTCATACGACAGCGCGGGCGCGGAAGCGGTCGGCTGATCGTCGGTCTTGCGCGGTTTGCCGACCTTCAGAACCGTGTCGGAAGCGATCACGACCGGCCCTTCCGGCGCGGTGCTTTTCACGAGAAAATCGGCATAGCGATTGCCGAAGAGCGTCGCCCGAATGCGGTTGCCGGCAACCAACGGCAAACCATCCAAGCGGCTGCCGATGTACTCCAGATCGCGACTGGACGGGCAATATCCCTGCGGGTCGAGGACGACCTCGCTCGCCGTTTTGACCTCGGCCGGGCGAATCACGGCCGACTCGCCCAGGCCCGCGCCGGCGTTTTCGCGGGCGATCCCGTCGATTTGCAGCCGTCCCTTGCCGCGATGTTCCTTGAAGGTAGGCAGAAGTTTGCAGATGGTCTTCTTCTGCCCCACCACTTCGACCATGTCGCCGACGTCCAGCCCGAGCAGGGTCATGTCGGCCGGATCGATCCGAGCCAGCCCTCGTCCCACGTCCTTGCCTGTCGATTCGCTGACCTTGAGTGTGATTTCCCGCGTGGCGGTGGACGATTCGATCATTTCTCGGTTGACCTTTCATGAAGAACGGAACGGTGGCGTGGAGTTCATACCAGCCCGAAGCGCAAGCGAGGATGGAGCGGCCCACTGCCCTCGCTTGCGCTTCGGACTAGTAGATCGCGACTGTCGCGGCATCAAACGACGGCAGCCGGAACTTGCATGAGCGCTTACCCAATACCCATGCAAGCCCGGGCGCACCGCACAGACCCCTATCGTTCAAAACGTACCTTAAGGATGCCGTTATTGCATTCCCAGGTCATCCGTTCCTCCGAGAAGCACTCAGGCAAGACGATTTCCTTCTGGTATTTGGTGTCGCCGCGCCGGGCCGACAGATTCAACCGGTCGCCGGCCAAATCCAGTGTGACGTGGTCCTTGCTCACGCCGGGTATCTCGGCGAGAACGAGTACGTAGTCGTCCTCTTCGTGGAGGTCGACCAAGGGTTCGCGAATGTCTTCGCCGGACGGACCTTCGGCGGATCGGCGTCGAACGTTGCCGAAAGGCTCGACCTTCAACTCCTGCTCCCCGCGATCGCCCAGCGCCGTCTTGACGTTGATTCCATAGACGCCGCGGATCTTTCCGCCGGCGTCCTGAAATTCGCCCGACTGCGACAGTTTCTCGCCGGCTTCGGCCAGTTCGCCCAGTTTCTCGATCAATCCGCCAAGACCGCCGAGGACTCCGCCAAGATTGAAGGGGATTTTCGTGGCCTTGTCGGACGAACGCGAATCTTCGTGACGCGGTTTCTTCTCTTCACCGTCTTGCACTTTCGCCATGGTATTCTCCCTTGGCTTTGGTAATCGCTTCCAATCCATCGATTATGCCCGGAGCAACCATCCATGCTCGTCGGTTTCGTCCTTATTGCCGAGCAATCACAAAAATATTTTCTGACCGCGGCTTCTTGTGTTATCGACACCGCCGGACGCAATCTGTGGCGTGGACTCACCTTGTCAGAGTTGCGCCGCATTCTCTTGCTGGAGCATAGGTGGTGCGTACCCACTGCGTGATCGGCCTGTGGCTGTCCACCTCAACGACGCATCCCTCTACAGAGATCAGCGGTCGACGCGACGTTGCATCTGGTCCACAACCGTAGCGACCTCATTGCTCACGCGCGCAACACTCAAAGCGAACGTCCGCGTTTGACGTTCTCACAACGCATACTAGGATTCAGTGACACCGTCGGATACCGAATTGCGCCGGAGACCTGAGAGGGTCACGTGCAGGTTCATCCGCGTCTACCGGTGATGCGATCGGTTCCGATTCCGACACTGCGGAAGATGAACTGAAGAAGCGCGGCAAGATGCGACGAACACAGTCGATGTCCGAGACGGAGTCACCGCGAAGAGTCTCTTTGAGTCTATTCCTTGGGTGACGTCAGCCCCGGGCAATTGGCTCGTTTTCTTTCTTAAGGAGTTTTTCCGATGGCTAACGTTCAGAAGTCCACTGACTCGTCCAGCCTGGCCGAAGTCGTCGATCGTATCCTTGACAAGGGTATCGTCATCGACGTGTGGGCCAAGGTCTCGCTGGTCGGCATCGAGCTTCTCTCGGTCGAAGCTCGGGTGGTGATTGCCAGTGTCGAGACGTACTTGAAGTACGCCGAGGCGATTGGCCTGACGGCTTCGGCCGCCTCGCCCGCCTAAGCGACGCTGCCAGTGCGAAGCTAGTATGGAAGGTTCCCGCACTCGGAGGAAGGCTGCCTGCTCGGCGGCCGACGGTTATGCCGACACGGCCGGACGCATGCAGGTCGGCCTTCTTCCGAGGCGGTTTGATACACGGATGACTTGAAGCGTGAAGCAGTCCGTCGAACCCGCCCACGCGGGCGGATTCGCAACACAAGGATGAATTCCCCGATTCCAAATGGAAACGCCGAGAGAGTTTTCGATCCGATCCTCTCTCCTCTATTCCAACACAATCAGAAAGGCCTCTACCATGGCAACCTTTACCGACGAATTCACCAAAATGCGACAAGATTTCGACGAGGCGCAGGAAAAACGCCACCAACTCATCGAGGATACCCGCCGGCAGGTCCAGCAAATGGCCCACGGCGTCAAGGAACAACTCGCAGGGTTCCGGGACGAGTTGGAACACATGCGAGAAGAACTCGCCGAGTCAGCCAATCAAATCCGAACCGAATTGAAAGATCTCGGCGCCGACCTGCGAACGGGCGGAGACATCTTCCGCAAGCAGTCGATGCCTCGCAAGCAGTCCCGCAAGCCGTCCATGTCTCACTGACCCGCCAAGCTACAAGCCACGCGGACCGGGAATAGCGCCGGCACGGCCGTCGCGGAACGGCGGTCGTGCCCCCCATTCCAAAGATGAATCCCGCGAAGAAGAGGAACCCGTTTGATGACGAAACAGGGAAACGGTCAGAACCAGCGGGTAATCCATAACAAGGTCGTGCATGCGCCGGATCGGGTGTGGCTTGAGGCGAGCGATTCGTTCGTCATGACTCCTCACATCGAGGAGTTGGTCCAGCGAGCGACAGCCTATCTCGACGCCGGTTATCCGATCAATCTTTCCGGTCCCGCCGGCACCGGCAAGACCACGCTCGCGCTGCATATTGCCTCGAAGCTGGGCCAACCGGTCACGCTCCTTCACGGCGACGACGAGTTTGGCAGTTCCGATCTGGTGGGCAAAGACACGGGATATCGCCGTAACCGACTGCTGGACAATTACGTTCACTCGGTCGTCAAGGAAGAGGAAACGATGCGAACGCTGTGGATTGACAACCGGCTGACCACGGCCTGCCGCTACGGCCATACGCTCGTTTACGACGAATTCACGCGAAGCCGGCCCGAGGCGAACAACGCCCTGTTGAGCGTGCTCGGCGAAGGACTCCTGAGCCTGCCGAAGCTCCGCTACGCGGGCGAGGGTTATCTGAAGGTGGACCCGGCGTTCCGAGCCATTTTTACCTCGAATCCCGAGGAGTACGCCGGCATCCACACGAGCCAGGACGCCCTCATGGACCGATTGATCCTGATCCACGTCGATTACCACGATCGCGACACCGAGGTGGCGATCACGGCCGCGCGAGGCGGCGTTTCCCGGGCCGACGCGGCCCGCATCGTCGACATGGTGCGCCGCTGTCGGACGCACGAAACGCGAAGACACCGCCCGAGCATTCGGGCGTCAATCATGATTGCCCGCGTGGTGGGCCGCTCGGGCGGATCGTTTGATCCGCTCGATCGGATCTTCCAACGGACGTGCCGCGACGTGCTCGGTTCCTGCACGTTCGACGCGATCACCTCCGAATTGGACTCCGCGGTGGAAACGGCGGAAACCGACTTGGATGAAGCCTGCCGGCTGGTCGGCACGGCGCTACCCGATTCCGTATAGCAGTCTCCCCAAACCCACTGGCACAGTCGCCTAGCGAGGAGTGTCGGACATGAAGTCGAAAACCATCCGAGGGCTGCAAGAAATTCGCACGATGAGTGAACGAATCAGCCAGACGGACAATCCCCAACGAAAATACCTGACGTTGGCCATGCTCGAATTGGAAAAGGCTCGCCGCGGCAAAGAGCGGATAAGCGCCAGCCAGCGAGTCGAGAACATCGACCGGCGCGTGGCCGAAATCCAAGAGGAGCAGGCATGCCTGCTCGCCGTCGCCGAAGCCGAACTGGCCAAAGCCGAGTCGTCCGACGGTTCGACCGCGACCGAAAACACCAAGGCCGGCCAGGGTTTCAACTTGACCTACTGATAGTGACCATCGTGACACGTTAGCCGCCGCGACTGTGCGGCGATTCGCGGACACATGCATGCCGGGCGAACGGGCGGCGGACAAGCCCGCCGGCGAACGACCCCGGAAAAGTACACAGACAGGAATTCAAAATGAGCACGAATGGAAACGAAACGGGCCGGCCGGCCCTTGTCGACGCACAGACCACCGTCCGCCACTTCCTCGAAGCAGCCCTGCCCGAGGTCCAGAGAATCGACGTCACCCGGGTCACGCGAACCGAGGCGGGCGAAACGGCCTGGGAAGCGGAGGCCGACGTCTGGCAGCCCAACCCGACCCTGAGGAGTTTGGGCATCGAAACCCAACGGCCAGTGCTCGATCACCAGCGTTACTTTCTCCGACTCGACGCCCTGCTCAACGTGCTGGCTTACGAGCTGGAGTCCGCCGGCAGATAGAATGCCGACGGCGGTCAACAGCAGGAGAGCTGATTTATGAAACTGAACTGCGTCTCATGCGGCCACACGGTGGATCTCCACAACGACTACGACGACTACGACGGGCAGGTCAAGTGCTTCACCTGTGGAGCCCTGTTGGCTGTTCGAACCCAGGAAGGCCAGGTGAAGTGGGTGGAGCGCGTAGTGCCCCATCACCACGACGAAGAGTCCTCGCTGCACGGCACAAGATAACACACGGAAGCAGCGTCTCGCTCCAGCGGCAACGGGAGCGGGCGCAAAGACCACTCAATTCAGGAGGACATGGCGTGGCCACTGGCACTACCGCGACCGAAACCGGACTCTATCTCTATGGAATCACCTTGCACCAGGGTGACGTGCCTGTCGAGGTGCCAGGCATTGAAAACGCCGAGGTCGAACAGATTGTCGAGGGTTCCCTGGCCGCCATTGTGACCCGCGTGGCCGTCCAGAAAATCCGTCCCCAGCGATCCAATCTGGCCGCGCATCATCACGTCCTTCGTGACGTGATTGACCAGAGGCCGGTTTTGCCCGTGGCGTTCGGAACGATCGTTTCCGACGAAAACCGGCTCCGTGAGGTTCTTCGCCAGAACCGCGACGCGCTCGTTAGTCAGCTCCTTCACCTGGCAGGCAAGGTCGAAATGGGCCTGGCCGTCTGCTGGGAAACAGCCAACATCTTCGAGTTCTTCGTGGCCACGCATCAAGAACTACGAGGAATGCGCGATCGGTTGTTCCGGCCGGGCAGGACTCCGACCTTCGACGAAAAGGTCGAGATGGGCCAGCAGTTCGATTCGTTGCTCCAGGAGAGCCGCCGCCGCCACACGGATCAATTGATCGCGGCGATCTCCCCGTTCTGCGTCGAGGTTCGCTCGCTCGATCCTGGCGAAGAGAAGATGATTGTGAAACTGGCGTGCCTGGTCGAAAAGAACCGTCGGCAGCAATGGGAGGAAGGGATCGAGACCGTGGCTCGCCACTTCGACAACCACTACTGCTTCAAATACACGGGCCCCTGGGCGCCGCATAATTTCGCCGACGTGAATCTGGAGTTGGAATAGCCCGAATTCGTCACCACGCGGGCGGAGGACACGGAAGCCATGTTGATCATTGATGACATTCTGTTCGCTCCGTTCAAGGGATTCGTGGCCGTCTGCCGGCACGTCGAGGAGGCGGCCCGGCAGGACTTGGAAAATCAGAAGAGTGAAATCATCGTCGCCTTGGCCGAATTGCACCAGCAACTCGAATCGGGCCGGATCGACGAAGCGGAATTCGACGCTCGGGAAACGAAACTCCTGGAGCGACTGGAAGGCATTGAAAGAACATTGAATCCCGATGACCAGACCAAGTAGTTATGGCATCGCATCTGGAGAGCCCTCGCGTCACCTGACGTGCCAGTGAAGGGAATCGCCATGGAAACATACACCCACCTCGCGGAAACCGAGGACAGCACCCTGCTCGAACTGCTGGACCGTCTCCTCAATACGGGAGTCGTTCTCTGCGGCGATCTGTCCATCTCGGTGGCCGACATCGACCTGATCTATCTCCGACTGCAATTGACGCTCTCCTCGGTCGAGACGGCGCGGAAGGCCGGCTGGTACTTGCCCATGGCGGGTTCCCACAGCAGGCAATCGTAAAAACAATATGCTTAAGAAGCCAGCCGAAGGCACAGTCCGCACATGACCACCTACGCCCAACTGTTTCCCGAATTGTCCCACGCCTCGACGACGCCCCACTCCACCTCGGCGACGGCCGCCTTGCCGTCGAAGATTAAGCTCGACCCGGATAATGTCCGCAACGGCCTGGCGCAGCTCGTGCTCACGGTGGTCGAATTGCTCCGGGAACTGCTGGAGCGGCAGGCGCTCAGCCGGATCGACGGCGGTTCACTCACCGACGAGGAAACCGAGCGGGTAGGAGAGACCTTTTTCCGACTCTCTCAGGAAATCGACAATCTCAAAGAGTATTTCGGCTTCACTGACGAAGACCTGAACCTGAACCTCGGACCACTTGGCAAGTTACGCTAGGAAACAAACGGATTACGCCCATGGCCCAAGCACAACTCATAACCCGAGCCACCCATGGCGACAGCCTCGCCGACATCCTGGAGCGCGTGCTCAACACGGGCGTCGTCATCGCCGGCGACATTCGGGTCAAGCTCTGCGACGTGGAACTCTTGACCATTCAGCTTCGCCTGCTGATCTGCTCGGTGGAGAAGGCAAAAGAACTGGGCGTGGGCTGGTGGTGGCAGGAGTCCGCGCATTCGGACGAGGAGAAACACGAAAAGCACTTTGACAAGACCGCCACCAAGACACCACCGTCTGCACAGGCCCCCCTTCCCAAGTTGGAACCCGACATGCAAATCCCGCCGGAGCAATACCGGAGGTTCCAGGAATTCCAACGGTATGAGGCAGCCATGCAGGCCGTCGAAGCAGGACCGTGCTCTCGGTGAGCCGATATCAACTTCTCGTGGGAAGACATCTCCAACGCCCTTCTCGGAGCAGACAGTCTATCTGCTCCGCTTCCACACGTCCCTGAACCCGCAAGATCGCCTTGCCCAAGGGGTCCCGCTCCGGCGCGTCGACTCCGACGACCTCGAAGGCCCGGACCCGGTTGTACTTGTCGCCGTCATCGCCTTGCCGGAGCGCGAGGCTCACCATGCAGTGTGTGATTGATGGGCTGCGGCTCAATGCTTCGCTTCGAGTGGTCGTCTGCAACGTTGAAATGCCGCCCAAGGTGCTTCTGGACCGACAGTTGGCCCGGCTCTCGGGCGTCGACTTGACGACTATTCGCTACCGACAGTTCCGAGCCGAGCACGCCACGCGGATTGACCAAGCGATCCGCACCTTGGAACCGTTGGCCGATCGTCTGGCCTTCGTCAAGCCGCCCTTCAACCTGGAGAACATCGCTGCGACAGCCGACCCTTCAAACGATAAGTGAAGTGGGCTTCACCTTACAGAGAGAACTTTCCGTGCATTTGCTGTAGAACCTGGGTTCCCTCTGTTCATAAGGGACCATAATTGCGTCCCCTTTGGAGTCCGCTGGCGCGGACACGGGGACGCCCAGAAAGAAAAAACGTGGCGACCGACGACGGCCACTTGACGAAACCCCCAGATGCTTGCTATAAAGACAGTAATGAGCAAACGCAAACCGACAATGACCGACGTGCTGAAAGCCGCGATCGAGGAAAGCGGCGCGAGCCGATACGAAATCAGCAAGGCTACCGGGATTCTGCAAACGTCGCTGAGTCGATTCGTGCGCGGCGAAACGTCCTTGCGGCTCGACAAGGCCGATGTGTTAGCCGATTACTTGGGATTGCAACTACGAGAACGAAAGCCACAGTGAAATCATGGGTACCGTATTCAAGAAAACAGCGACAAAACCGCTGCCGGCCGGCGCGAAAATCATTGTCCGCAAGGGGCAACGTCTGGCCGAGTGGACGGACGGGAAGAAGAAGCGTAGAACGGCCCCTGTCACCACAGGCAAGAACGGCAGCGACCGAATCGTGATTACTGCCCGGACTTACACGGCCAAGTATCGTGACGGCTCGGGCGTGGTCCGCGAAGTGGCCACCGGTTGCCGGGACGAATCGGCGTCCCGGTCGGTGCTCGCCAAGCTGGAGCGTCGGGCTGAACTGGTCAAAGGCGAAGTCATCACCGCCGCCGAAGACGCCGTGATCGACCATCAGACGACGCCCCTGGCCGACCATATCACCGCCTTCATCGCCCACCAGCGGGCCAAGGGTGTATCCCGTCGCCTGAACGATACCCGGTCCCAGTTGCAGCGTGCAGCGGGTTGCCGCGGACTGTGGGTTTCGCCGGCTAGGCGACTTGAACGCCGCCGCGATCGAACGGTGGCTCAATGGCCGTAAGGACGAGGGCATGAGCGCCGCCACGCGAAATGAGTATCGAGGGGCATGGGTCACGTTCTGTAATTGGTGTATGACGACCCGGCCGGCCCGATTGCTGAGCAACCCTTTTGCCGGGGTGGCCCGGGCCGATGCCAATGCCGACCGTCGCCGGACCCGGCGGGCGTTGACCGAAGTGGAGTTGACACGACTGTTGGATGTAGCTCGCCGCCGCCCGCTGTTGGATGCCATGACGGTTCGCCGGGGCGCTCGAAAAGGCGAAGTATGTGGCAAGGTGCGTCCCGAGGTTCGCCGCCGGCTCGAACTGCTCGGATGGGAACGGGCTTTGATCTATAAGACGCTGGTATTGACCGGCCTTCGCAAGTTGGAGCTGGCTTCGCTCTCCGTCGGGCAATTGGCTCTCGACGACGACCTACCCTGCCTGACCCTCAAAGCGGCCAACGAAAAGAACCGCCAAGGGGCGACGATACCAATTCGGGCTGATCTTGCGGCCGACCTTCGAGCTTGGCTCGCCGAGAAGGCCCGGATCGCCGCCGACGAGACCGCGACGATTTGCATGGACCGGAAGCGACGGGTCGCCGACGGACGCAAGACGAACGACACCAGAACGGCATACGGGCTGCCGGCAGACGTCCTGGTTTTTTTTACCGTTCCCGCCGGGCTGGTGCGGATTCTGGATCGGGACTTGGTTGCCGCCGGGATTGCCTGGCAGGTGGAAGTATCGCCGGGGAAGTGGAGAATCGACAAGCGGGACGAGCGGGGCAGGACTGTTGACGTTCATGCACTCCGTCACACCTTCGGC
>DATECS010000340.1:0-12178 GCA_035286785.1 Thermoguttaceae bacterium
CCAACCGTCCAATCCCGTGTTCGTCTACGCCCCGCGATTCGGCTCGGTGCGCAAGGTGGAGAGCATCGTCCAGAACGACGACGTCCTACAGCCCGGCGGCGTCGGCCAGCCGGTCCACGCGGTGCATAACGACGAACTCCAAATCGCCGGCAGCAGCAAACAACAGATCGCGGCCGTCCGTCAAAACTCGGCCGAGCCGCCGGTCATCTATCGCAGCAAGCTCGGCGACGGCGCGGTGTCGAACGTCCAGAAGCTGGGCGAGTTCCAGGACGCCTTCAAAGCCTATGAAAATCTGAAAATCATCCGCGAAGGCACGGCCGTCGCGTCCGAACGCGCGTTGCTGGCCCAGGGCATGGCCGCCGCGATCATCTGGACCGACACGGAATCCGTTCAGATCATCCTCGACCGCCAGTCGGCCACCGAGGAAGTGTCGGACCGCAATGTGTTTCAGGTTTACAGCGTCGACGAGCCGCCCGCGTGCCCGCGGTTGCGGATCATCAAAATTGCCTCGACCCAATTCGCCGAGCCGGGCGACGTGATCGACTTCACGCTGCGGTTCGACAACGTCGGCAACCAGCCGATCGGCAACGTCACGATCCTCGACAGCCTCACGACACGGTTGGTCTACGTGCCCGACACGGCCCAATGCAGCCTGCCGGGCCAGTTCGGCACGAAACCGAACGAAGCCGGCTCCGACGTGCTCCGCTGGGAGATCAAGGATCCGCTGCCCGTCGGCCAAGGCGGCCTCATCCGCTTCCGCTGCCGCGTGCGATAATAAGGCACGTACTCCTCTCGCTCCGCTCCCGTATTCATCTCGCTGAAGCGAGATGTTCCCATCAAGAGCGTGTGCCACTTGCGGCTTTCCGACACGACGGCGTCTTCCGACAAGCATCTGGAGCAAGATGTCGTCTGAGAAATATGCCTTGAAATGGTTTTCGCCTTGCCGAGGGCCATTTCCCTTGTTGTTACACACAAGTCGAGGCCATTTGCCGGTGATGCTGCCCCGTAGGGGCATTTGAGGATAGCCCAGCGATTCATCGCTGGGTCCAGGAGCCATTATTCCGGCGTTTCCGTCCCGTAGGGACGGCTGAAAACGGACACGATGACGCATCTTCAACCGTCCGCTACGGGACGGAGGCTCTTTGTATATGGTTCGCCTTCCCGGCAGTGAACTGCCGGGCTACTTTCAAACGTCCCTCCGGGACGAAAGACCGACACCAATTTGTGTGTAACAACGAGGGCCATTTCCCACCTCAGCCACGCTCCGAGCTTGGCCCTCCATTGCCTAATGGATGGGCATGATCTAATGGAGGGACGCGCTCCGTCGCGTCCGCTTTCCCTCTGTCGCCTATTTCAAAACACGTTTTTCCATTGACACACATGGAGTTTCCAACCCCTCGTCACCCTCTTCTTCTCGTCTTGTCCCTCCGCCCGCCGACGCCTAGAATAGCTCCCAGTACGTCCTCGCGCGAGTCCGTCTCCACCGCGAGGAAGCAGACCTCGAACGCCGCTTCGGCCAAGAATACCTCGACTACCGCCGGCGAATTAACTCCTTCTTTCCAACGATTTGCCGCCGATGAGCCAAACGAGTAATTCCCATCTCGCCTTCCACTGCCCCGGCGACCCCGCGTCCGTCACTCGCGCCGTGCATCTGGCGCGTCTGGCGGCGTTTTATCCGGCGTGTTGCGGATGCCCTCATCGCGCGGACACGGCGGTCTTTTCGCCCAAGCGGGCCAAACAACTTGCCGAGGTTCACGACCACTCGCACTCCCCTGCCCTGTTTGACGACGAAGGTCTTTCGGGCACGCTGTTGGACGAACTCACGCCGGACGTCGTCCGACGCGCGGCGGTCGCTTTTGGATTGTGGCTCCGGGAACTTCAACCACAAGCAGCCGACTCGTCCGCCTGGCCCAGGGTGCTCCTGGCCGGCGACGGGCGACAGGCGACCGTGTCGTTGGTCGCCTCGGCCGCGCGGGGATTGCAGTTCGCCGGATGCCATGTGATCGACGTCGGTCAGGCGTCCTCCGGATGCCTGACGTTCGCCCTACACCGAACGCAAGCCGCCGGCGGCCTGCTCATCGGCAACCCAGGCCACCGATCGCACCAGGCGGGCCTGCGGTTCTGGCGAGCCGACGGTCCGGTCTCGCACGGCGCGGGCCTCGAACGCATCGAATCGCTTCGCGCGGGCCCGCTCGACCGTCCCACGCGGGAGTTCGGCTCGCTGGGCCGCGAATCGTTCGAGGCCGACTACCTCGCCTCGCTGGCCGATTACTATCACGCACTGCGTCCGCTGCGCGTCGTGCTCGACACCGCCTGCCGCTCGCTGCTCGACAACCTGCACTCGCTCGCGCGGCCGCTGGAATGCCGATTTTTCCACGAATCGACCACCACCGAAACGACGTCCGACCGGA
Source organism: Thermoguttaceae bacterium (assembly GCA_035286785.1). Classification (GTDB taxonomy): domain Bacteria; phylum Planctomycetota; class Planctomycetia; order Pirellulales; family Thermoguttaceae; genus UBA11386. The sequence goes on from DATECS010000340.1 coordinate 2,412, forward strand.
TCATTCGGCACGGGGCCCACTTCGCCGCGACGATCGACGGCAACGGCGAAACGCTCCGTCTCACCGACGAGCGCGGCGAGTCGGTACACGACGAACGACTCTTGAAACTGATTGCTCACGAATGGCTAACCCTTCTCTTGCACAACCAAGGCGGCCCGGAATGTCAACGTGTGCCACTGCTTGCGAATCTCTCGGAAACGCCTGAACTTGCGCAACGACACTGCTTGCCGGAAACCGTCGAAGCGTCGGAAACCTGCAAGCAGTGCGACGTGCCCACGACATGGAACGCCTCATGCGGCAAGCAGTGGCACACACGCATTATGGATGATCAGCCGTCAGGGTGCCTGGGCCAAAGCGAAGCGGTGGCCCAGACGCCCGCCGCCGCCATGCCGGCCATCCTCCTGGAAGAAGACACCGCCGCCGAGACCGAGCGCCATCTTGCCGCCACGGGCCGGCGGGTCGTTCGCGCCGGCCCTCGCCGCGCCGCAATGCATCAGGCCATGACCGATCAAAACGCCTCGCTCGGCGGCGGGCCCAGCGGGCGTTTTTGGTACGCCCGGACGGGCCACGTCGCTTCCGACGCCCTCGTGACGCTCAGCCTTTTGTTATCCGCCATGAGCCACAGCGACCGGCCTCTGTCGCAAGTCCTCGACGAAGCGGCATCACTATGATAGACTTGTAGTCAGTATCCGTGGGCTTCCGCCCTTGTTGTTGCACACAAGTCGGTGTCAGTCCTTTGTCCCGGAGGGACGTTTGCAAGTAGCCCGGCAGTTCACTGCCGGGAAGTCTATGTAAAGGGAGTCCCCGTCCCGTAGCCGTTATTCTGACGTTTCCGTCCCGGACGGTTGAAAACGGACGCGATTGACGCGTTCTCAACCGTCCGCTACGGGCAACATGGCCTCGACTTGAGTGTAACAACAAGGGCTTCCGCCCACGGCCATTATCGTCGAGCAGGCTCGACGGCAAACTTTTGACAACCGCATACTGACTACTGACTACCGACTACTGAAATGAACTGGATCGCCGAACGAGCCCAATGTTTCGACGCCTCGGGCATCCGCAAGGTGTTCGACCTGGGCGCGAAGTTGACCGACCCCATCAACCTGTCGATCGGCCAGCCCGATTTCGACGTGCCCGAGCCGGCCCGCCGCGCGGCGGTCGAGGCGATCAACGGCGGCCGAAACGGATACTCCGTCACCCAGGGCGCGGCCGTCCTGCGCGACAAGCTCCAGGCCCGGGTCGACGCGGCCTACGCTCACGAGGACCGTCAAACGCTCGTCACCAGCGGCACCAGCGGCGGGCTCGTGCTGGCGATGATGGTTCTGGTCAACCCGGGCGACGAGGTGATCCTGTTCGATCCCTACTTCGTCATGTACGACGCCCTGGCCCGCGTCGTTGGCGCGAAGGTGGTCCACATTGACACGTATCCCGATTTTCGGATCGATCCCGAGCGGGTCGCGGCGACCGTCACCCCGCGGACAAAATTGATTTTGCTCAACAGCCCGGCCAACCCGACCGGCGCCGTGGCCGACCGCGAGACGGTTCGCGCCCTGGCCGAGCTGGCCGAGCGGCACAACATCGTCCTGTTGAGCGACGAGGTCTATCGCGATTTCTGCTACGACGGCCCCTTCGTCTCGCCCGCCGAGTTTAACCCGCGCACCCTGGTGGTCGACGGGTTCAGCAAAAGCTACGCGATGCCCGGCTGGCGGCTGGGTTTTGCCCACGGTCCGGACGAAATCATCCAGCAGATGACGAAGTTGCAGCAATACACGTTCGTCTGCGCCCCGCACCCGTTGCAATGGGCCGCCGCCGCGGCGATGGACCTCGACACGAGCGAGCAAATCGCCGCCTATCGTCGCAAACGAGACCGAATCGTCGAGGGCCTGGCCGACTGCTACGAACTGGCCGCCCCGCACGGCGCGTTCTATGCCTTCCCTAAATCGCCCCAAGGCACGGGCACGGAATTTGTCGAACGGGCCATCGCCGACCACAAGCTGCTGATCATTCCCGGCGGGGTGTTCAGCCGGCACGACACCCATTTTCGCATTTCCTACGCCGTGTCGGACGCCATGATCGAACGGGGCATCGAAGCGTTGCGGAAATTGGCTCGTTCTTCGAAAAGTTAGCGTTACTGAACGAATCGCCGACGGCCACGACGGAGCGTGGCCCTCCAGTAATACATCATGGAGGGACGCGCTCCGTCGCGTCCGCGTTCCACAGACGCCGGCCCGTAGAACGCGCTTCGCAAAGTCACTTCCGCCGGCTTCGCCGAAACGGCGCGAATGCTTGCATCGCTTTGAGCTCCGTCGGGTAGATGTCCAACAGCCGGTTGAGCCCGGTGATCTTGAAAACCTCGGCGATGTTGGGCGAAATGCAGCACAGCCGCAGCGTGATCTTGTCTTTCGCGCACAGCTTGTGCAGCTTGATGATTTGCGCGATCATCGCCGAGGCCATGAACTCGATTTTTTCGAGGTTCAATAGCAATTTCCGATCGGCCGCCGCCTGCATCGTGAGCGACTGAAACTCGTCGCCGATTTGGGCAATGGCGACCTCGTCCAGAATTTTGGCGTGCAAAAAGCCGACGACGATCACGTCTTCCACTTCGCGGATTTCGAGCATCTTCACGGTCGGATTCTCCAAGGGTCGATCCAATATTTTAGTCACCCGCCCAACAGCATCGTCCCAAGAACGGCAATCACCATCGCCACGGCCAGCGCCAGCTTCGACTGAAAGATCGGCCGGTTCGGATCCTTCTTGTAAAGCCATCCAAGCCAAACCGCCACACCGCCCGAAGTTATGCAAAGCACCCCGACGACGATCTGGGCCAACGTAATAACCGCCTCGCTGCCCGGCGTCACCGGATTGGACCACGCGGCCACGGACAGAACAAAAAACATGAAACACAGATAACGGCAAAGCCAGATTAACTTCATCAAACGCTCCCGGCACAACTCTCGCTCAGCCCGTCGTGGCCCAAGCCCCGCGGAATCACCTCCGCCGCCCGGTTTCCGCTCCGCACGGCACCCTCCATCGTAGCGGGCCAGCCGGTCGCGGTCCAGTCGCCGGCCAGGGCCAGATTGGCGAACGGCGTCGCTTGCGGCGGACGCAATCGCTCGATGCCCGGCCGTGCGGAAAACACGGCACGCGGCTGGATCACCACTCGACGATGTAAAACCCTCGCGCCGGCCGCCTCCGGAAACACCTCGGCCAATTCGCGCTCGATGCGGCGGCCAAGCTCGTCTCGCGGACAATCGACCAGCCGGTGCGACGCACTAAGAACAACCTCATAACCGTTGTCCCCCTTGGCGAAGACCCACTGCCCTGCCCTGCCCACCAGCATTGCGTGAGGCAAATCGGTGATCGGCCGGTCGTAGCGCAGGTGAACCGTCGTAATGGCCGCCGGCGCGATCGCGTCGAGCCGCCGCACCGAATCGCCCATCGCGTCCAACAACTCTGGCGAAAGAATCCGGCTGACCCGATCCCACGGCACGGCCACGACAATCGCGTCGAACTCCACGCGGCGACCGTCCCGAAGCGTGATCGCCCTCGCGCCGCTCGCATCGCCATCGATCCGCGCGACCGGCGTCAACCGATGGACCTTCACGCCTCGCGTTTGAAGCCAATCGCCCAACCGCCGATCAAATATCTCGACAAGCGGCAGCCGCGGCACGCGCAACTCGTACGCCCGCCGCGAGCCGAGCAGCCCCTCGACAATCACCTTGCACGCCAGGCAAAGGGAAGCATGTTCGACCGTCTCGCTCAGCGCGCTGACGAGCACGGGCGACCAGAACCGCTCGATCGCCCGGGGCGATTGACCGTGGCGGCGAAGCCATTGCCCGACCGGTTCGTCTTCGTGCCCAGGTTCAAGCCGCTTCATCGCCTGCATGGCTCGAACAACGTCCCACCGCTCGGCCAAGCTCAGAAAATCGAGCGCAAGCAGGCTCGGCAACAAGTGCAACGGCGTCGGCAGCCATCCGGCGGCGGCCCAGTCGCGCCGTCGGCCGTCAGGCCCGATGAAATGCAGCCGCCGATGCGTCTCGAACGTGTCACCCAGTCCGGCCCGGCCGAGCAATTCGTCCAGGGCCGTGCAGCAGCCCATCGAAACATGCTGGCCGTAGTCGGTCGCGCGGCCCGAGGCCGGGTCGATCCACGAACCGGCCCGGCCGCCCAGCCGCCGTCGCGCCTCGAACAATTCAACCTCGACCCCCTGCTCCGCCAGCCGTGCCGCGGCGGCCAGTCCGGCCAGTCCGCCTCCGACAATCGCCACCCGGGCCGCTCCACCAACTCGCGTCACGGCAGGGCCCTCCGCCCCGGCGGCAGCAAAAGCCATCGGGCCGCAAGCCGCAGCCGCTCCATCCGCCCGACGCGCACCCGGCGCGAGAGCACTGCCGCCGGGTCGCTTGCGATCTTGCGCAACAGCCCGTGGTACACGCCGAACATCAGCCCTATAATTCGTTGGCCCGGGCGTTCAAGATGATCAAACAATCGAGCCCCTTCGCGATAAAACGCCTCGGCCCGGTCGATTTCCATCCGCATCAGCCGCAAAAACGCTTCGTCAGCCTCGCCGCGTCGCAACGCCTCGACCGAATAATCGCATCGGCGAAAATCCTCTCGCGGGAGATAGACGCGGCCCATCGCGGCGTCCTCTTTCAAATCGCGAAGAATGTTCGTCAACTGAAACGCCAGCCCACAATGCCGCGCCGTTTGAATCGCCTCCTCGCCGTGAAATCCCCAAACGTGAATGCACGCCAACCCGACGGCCGACGCCACGCGATGACAATACTCGGCCAACTCGTCGAACGTCTCGTAAGTCGTGCCGTGAACGTCCATTTCAACGCCGTCGATCACGGCGCGAAGGTGTTCCGGTGGAATCGCAAACCGGCGTACCGCGTCGCCCAACGCCGGCAGAATGTTTTCTGGACCGCCGCGTTCCGGCCCGGTCACGCCGCCCGACTCACCGCCGAGCGCACGATCAAGTGTGTCGCGCCACGCCCGCAACGCCGTTATGCGCACCGTCGCGTCCGTCCCCGGCCGGTCGCCCAAGTCGTCCGTGTGACGCATGAAGGCGTAGATCGCCTCCATCGCGCGGCGTTGTGCCCCAGGCAACACGAGAAAACACGGATAGAAATTCGACCCCGCCCGCCGCGCCGCCGCGTGGCAAAACCGATAGCTCGACTCGACGGTTATCTCGGGAAACGTCATGCTGTGTTCATTTCGAGAGTCTCTGACTCTGTCAGTATATAGTGAAAGCCGAATTATGTAGGGTGGGCACCGCCCATCAAAAGACCAAGAGTTCTGCTTTGGTGGGCGGTGCCCACCCTACGTTATTCCCCCGTGGGCAATTCGCCCCGCCGCAGCCGTCGCCAGCAGTCGGCCAGCAAGGCAAACTTCTTCCACCTCGTCACGACGGGCCGCGCCGTCCACACGTCGTAGTCCCGACCGCGAATCGCTTCGAGCACGGCCAGCCCGCCGCGAATGAACAACGCCACCGGCAACTTCAATTCCCGTTCGACCCGCCCAACCAGCGGCCACCCGCGACGCAGCCAGTCCTCGGCCCGAGCCACCTCGTAGGCCATCACTCGCCGGAACGCCCCGCTACACTTGCGATCGGCGAAATCCAACTCGTCGTAGCCGGCCTGACGCCAATCCTCCGCCGGCAGATAGATCCGCCCCCGGTCCCAGTCCCGTGCCACGTCCTGACAGAAATTGGCCAGTTGCAGGCCCGTGCAAATCGCGTCGGACCATTCAGCCCGGCGCGGATCGTAACTGTGTCCCAAGTGCAGCACCAGCCGGCCGACCGGATTCGCCGAATAACGGCAATAATCGAGCAACTCGTCGAACGACTCATACCGGGTCGTCGTTTGGTCCCGTCGAAACGCCACGAGCAAATCGGCCAGCGGCTCGCGTGGCAGATCAAACCGTCGAATCGTCTCGCCTAGCGCGACAAAAACCGGATGCGCGGCCTCGCCTCGATAACAGGCGTCGAGCTGGCCTTCCCACCAATCCAGCAAGGTCGCGGCCCGGGCTGGCCCACCCGTCTCGTCGGCCAGGTCGTCGGCCCAGCGACAGTAAGCGTACACGTCGCAAAACGGCTGGCGCAGCTCCGGCGGCAGCAAGAAACTCGCCACCGTGAAATTTTCATAATGCCGCCGGGCCAACCGACGGCAATAACGCTGGGCGACAAGCAACCCCGGCGGCGGCCCCCCGGTCCCCGGCCCCCACCGGGCCAATTCCTTGGCAAAGGGATTATGGTCAACCATGTCGAGCTCCCCCAATCCCTGTAACACTTCAGCCGAATGGAGCAAATTGCTGTTAGCCGTCGAGCCTGCTCGACGTTTTTTCGCAAGGATGCCTCAACGCCGTGCAGGCACGGCGGCTAACACGTTTCGTGCCGATCACCCCATTCGGCTGAATGATATAAATCCCCACCTCCCACCGTCCCCTGGCTTTAACAGTATCCCTCTATTATGATGCCCTCGGGCCGAGGAGAAAACCATGCGCATCCTGTTGGTCGGACCGCGAGGCTTTTGTGCCGGGGTGAACCGGGCCATCGAGAGCCTGCGTCTGGCCATTGAGCATTTCGGCACGCCCCTTTACGTCTATCACGAAATCGTCCACAACCGCTGGGTCGTCGAGCGATTTCGCAGCGAGGGAGTGGTCTTTGTGGATGACCTGGACAACGTCCCCCAGAATGCCCATCTCCTCTACTCTGCACACGGCGTCTCGCCCGAGGTCCGTCGCCGGGCCGCCGAACGCCAACTACGCACCATCGACGCGACGTGCCCGCTGGTAACCCGACTCCATGCCGAGGCGACCCGTTTTGCCCAGGCCGGCTATTCGATTGTGTTGGTGGGCCACCGCGGGCACGACGAGGTGGTCGGCGTGATGGGCGAAGCACCGGAGGCGATTACCCTGGTCGAAAACGTCGAAGACGTCGACCGGCTGGCCCCGCCCGACCCGGAGCGAGTTGCCTATCTGACCCAAACCACCCTGTCTGTCGACGAGGCCCGGCGAATCGTCGCGCGGCTTGTGGCGCGATTTCCGAAAATCGCGGGCCCCAAGTCGCGCGACGTTTGCTACGCCACCCAAAATCGCCAGGAAGCGGTCAAGCGGCTCGTGGCCCAGGCGGACTGCGCCCTGGTGGTCGGGAGCCAGAACAGCTCGAACAGCCGACGTTTGGCCGAGATCTGTCGGGCCGGCGGCGTGCCGACCCAATTGGTCGATGGCCCCGACGACATCGACACCACCCGGCTCGACGGCCATGAAACGGTCCTGATCACCGCCGGCGCCAGCGCCCCGGAAGACATCGTCCAGAATTGCGTGCGTCTCTTGGTCGACCGTTTCGACGCCCCCGTCGAACACCACCAAACCCGCGAAGAAACCGTGAGGTTTGCATTGCCAGGCGAACTGGAAGATAAGAAGGGATTAGGGATTAGGGATTAGGGATTGGCCACCTATTCTCGCCCCACCGACTACCGACTACCGACTACCGACTACCGACTACCGACTACCGACTACCGACTACCGACTACGGAAGATGAAAATCACCGACCTCGAATTCCATCTCGTCCAACGAACCCACGCGGAATCCAACGGGCCAAAAACCCCACTGCTGGTCCGCCTGAGCGCGTCGCATCACGAAGGTTGGGGCGAAGCGAGCGTGACTTGGCGCGAGGACGAGCCGGCCGCCCGGCGAAATGCCTTGCTTGACGTCCTGGTCGGCCGCAGCATGTTCGACGTCGAGGAGCTGCTCGCGCTGGACGAATTGCGCGAGCCGTCCCTGCGTTCCGCCGTCGAAATGGCCTGCTGGGACTTGATCGGCCGCGTCGTGAGTCAGCCCGTGTGCAACCTGCTCGGCGGCATTTTCCGCCGGCGCGTGCCGTTGACGATTCGCATCCCGTCGGGCCCCGTGCCACGGGTGATCCAATGGTCGCGCGAGTTGGCCGGCCAGGGTTTTCACGCCCAGGTGATCGTGGCCTCCGGACGGCCCGAGGACGACGTCCGCACGTTGACCGCCATTCGCCAAAATCTGGGCGACCATATTCCGTTGCGTCTCGACGGCCAAGGTCGATACGACCTCGAAACGGCCCGCGACCTGTGCGCCGAGTTGGAATACGCGAACCTCGAGTGCTTCTTCGATCCCTTGCTGGTGATGGAGTTGCACGAACTGGCCTCGCTGGCCCGACAGGTGAACGTGCCGCTGGGCGCGTGCCGCATGTTGCGCGGCGTGGCCGACGTATTCGTGCTGGCCCGGCTCGGCGCGATCCCCATGGCCATGATCGACGTGCAGCACGTCGGCGGGCTAACCGCAGCCCGCAAGTGCGCCGCCGTGGCCGAGGCGGCCGGACTGTCGGCCTCGTTGAGTTGCTCCTCCTGGTCGGGCCTGGGCATTGCGGCGATGGTCCAACTGGCCGCCGCCACGCCCGCGCTGCGCACGGCCCACGCCTGCGACTACCACCAACTGAACCACGAATTGCTCCCCGACTGGCCCGAGGTGGCCGACGGCATGGTCACGGTGCCCCAAAGCCCCGGGCTTGGCGTCAGTCCCGACCGGGCAAAAATTGAACGTCTGCGGACGGGGTGAGAAACCATGACCTGGCAAGACCGGATTACGATTGATTCCGATGTATTGGTCGGCAAGCCGATTGTCAAGGGAACGCGGATCGCCGTGGAATTCGTCATCGACCTGCTCGCGCGGGGATGGACCACCGAACAGGTGCTCGCGGCATACGATCACCTGACGCCCGAGGACATTCAAGCATGTCTGGCCTACGCGAGCGAGGTGCTCAAGTCCGTAGGTCGGACACCCCGTGCCTGACGCAAGCCAATCCTCCTGCCTGGGCCGAAACAATCAAGAAGGCAATGAGTCGTCTGATTCTCCTTTTTCACCCGTATCGACCCACGTCCACCGGTCGAAACTTTCAAACTTTTGGTTTTTCGAGGACGGGAACCAACCGATTCAGAGCCGAAAATGTGGACAGACACCTCGCGGCAACCGTTTTAATCTACAGTTCCGTAGGCTCGTCATGTTGATCGTGCCGCGCGGCGAGAAACGAGACGAGCATCGACACGGCTAGGAGCAGGCCGATCGTGCCTAGCGACGCCCAGATCGGCACCAGATGGCCGTGGCCGGCGTGGTCGTACCATGGGAACCATTCTTGAGCGAACCAGCCGCGGTCGATTCCCAGCGGCACGACGTACTCGGCCACCATCTTCAGACCGACGAACCCAAGCACGCCGGCCAGACCGTAGTGCAGATAGCGGAACACGTCGACCATGCCCGCCAACAGGAAGTAGAGTGCCCGAAGCCCCAGAATGGCGAACACGTTTGACGTGAAGGCGATGAAGGCGACCCAACTGGGGCCAAGCCGGGTGGACGAGCCGCCGATGACGCCGATCACGGCCGGCACGCTGTCCACCGCGAAGACCACGTCCGTGCTCTCGATCACCAGCAGCACGAGGAACAACGGCGTGATGCACAGCCGCGCGTTTTCACGCTTGAAAAAAGCGTGGCCGTATTGCTCGTGGCTGCCGTGGGTAACGCGAAGAACCCGACGGGCCACGCGCAGAAGAAGGTTGTTTTCCGGATGAACCTCGCTGTCGCCGTGCCCCATGAGCTTGAAGGCCGTGTAGAGCAGGAAGACGCCGAACAGCGGCATGATCCAGTCAAACCGATGGATCAATTCCACGCCCGCCAGGATGAACGTCAGCCGCATGACGATCGCGCCCAAAATGCCCCAGAATAGGACCCGATATTGATACATCAT